>BPDA01000001.1 GCA_019654055.1 Methanobacteriota archaeon
AGGTAGAGCTGCTGGAATTGCAGAAGCTACGCCTGTGAGCACGCTGGACACGATCATCGATCGCGGTTCAATGAAGTGGGGGTTTTAAGGAGCCCCAAATACGGAATGGGATACCTGGATGCTGGAACTGGAGTTCGCTCCGGTCTGGACATCTCCTACTGCCGCGCTGTTGCAGCTGCTCTAGGGCTGAACCCCGATACCGATGTCGAGTATATCCCGGCCTCAGGATCGGACCGCTTCGACAAGCTAGCCTCTGGCACCATCGACGTGCTAATCCGCACCACGACCTGGACAACCAGCCGTGATGCAGATCTGAACGCCGATTTCGCCGGAATGAACTTCTTCGATGGACAAGGTATCCTAGTCCGTTCTGACGCTTACGCATATGGCACCGGTTCAGCTGACCAGCTGAACGGCGCTGGAATCTGTGTAGGAATTGGTACTACGACTGAGGGTAACATGGTAGACTGGTTCTCTTCAAGGAACATTGAGTTCGACCCAGTCCCTGTGGCTGACGCTGCAGAGGCAACTGCCAAGTTCATCGACGGTTCGTGCGATGCTTTCACAGGCGATATGTCCGCAATGGTAGCCAAGAAGTGGCAACTTGATGGCGACGGTTCAATGAACGGAGTCGATATCTGGATTGCACAGGAGCTGATGTCCAAGGAGCCGCTAGGAGCGGCAACCCGTGACATGGACTCCGACTTCAAGGACGTCGTGGCTTGGGTCTGGTACGGAATGGTAACCGCTGAGGAGATGGGTGTCACCGCTGCAAACGCAGCTGACTCCGCTGCTGCGGCTTGCGCACTCAATGAGGGTGGCGCAACCAGCGATCCAGGCATGTGCCGCCTACTGACCGAGAACCTCGGTCTGGGCACCGCCACCAACCCGCTTGCGGGTGACTGGATGCAGGCTGTTCTAGCAACCGCTGGAAACTATGGCGAGGCATATGACGACGCGTTCTGCGACGGCACCTACGACGGTGTCAGCGGATCCGACGCTATGTCCGGCTGCCTGATCTCGCGCTCTGGAACCCTAAACGCTCTCGTTTCCGAGGGTGGGATCCAGTACGCACCAGCAATGCGCTGAATGCATTAACTGACTGATCGGAATTACGTAAGCCTCTGGGGGGGTTTTCTCCCCCAGGGGCCACACTACCCTTTTACACCCCATGCTCCCCATAGGGGAGCATGGACGTTCGGGGATTCACTAAATTCTTACCCCGAGTACACCGAACTAGTTTCCCTTTCCCCCGGGGATTCTCTTCGTGACGTCTTCAACGGGTACGTTGTGCCTGTTCTAGCCGTCTACCTGTTCTGGGGGTACTCCAACAAGTTCCTCGGGATGTCTGTCGATTACCTCTCTGCGATGGCAAGGGACATCACAATTGCCGGCACCCAGATGAACCCCTCTTACTACGCCATGGAAAGACTGGCTCTGATTGTCGGAGGGGTCATCCTACTCTGCTTCCTGCTGGTGAAGAACGAGATTTCGACCCTCATCAGGGGACTGCGAACACGGGATATCGGAACCCTCTCAGAGTGCTCGACCTCGATCTTCGCCATCGTGTGCTTCGCGGTCTCGTACGTCCTACTTACCAGTGTCCTCGAACTGTCACCTGGAAATCAAATTCCATTCTTCTTCTTCGGAGGCGCCGTTGTCGCAGGAATACTCCTGCTGCAGGACAATGTTTCGGAGATGTTCGCCATCAGGCCCTCAAACATCGGCTATGCCATCCGAGAGCCATCAATCCTCGTCTCGGCAGGCTCAATCGTCCTTCTTCCCTTTTCATGACACTCAACCTCTCGATGGTCCAACCCGTGGCCCAGGACATCCCAGGGTTCCTCTCTGCGATGATTCTCCTAACGGTCTTCTACTGGTACATGAGACTCTCACAGGAGGGGATGAAACCCTCTGTGCAGTCTAGGAGGACCGCCGCTCTGGCTTACCTCGCTCTTCTGCCCTTCATCATGTTCTTGCTTCTGAGGGTGCTCTACCTGCAGCACGACCCCGACCCAGTGATGCAGAACCGCTGGCAGGTCTCTTTCCCCTTCATGGACAAGGTGAACACCTTCAAGATCAATCCGTGGCCGATGGAGGTGGTGGCGAACTTCGACGAAAGATGGATGTTCCTAAAGGCCGCTATCATCAACTCCGCTAGGGTTACTCTACTCAGCATAGTGCTGTGCGTCATCCTCGGGACGATTGTCGGTGTCACAAGACTGTCCTCGAACAAGCTCGCCTCGACCATGGCGACGGTCTATGTCGAGGTCTTCCGAAACCTGCCTCTCGCCGTCCTCTGTTCCTATTGCAACCCAATACGGAATCCAGGCTCCCTTGTTCAAAGAAGAAACATTCCTTCTCAACGGGGCTGTGTTCTACAGCAATCAGGGAATCTGGTTCTTGACCGTGGCGTCATACCAGAGATTGCTTTTGGGGCATAGTCGCACTCCCCCTGCTCAGGCCGTCCTGCGTCACATGGACAGGGTCGAACCTCGCTTCATAATCACCCCCAGCCCCCTCAGGACCACCTGAGAAGGGCCCTTTTAGCACATTGGGGTGGAGGCTCGAGGCACTTGCCTCAGACATATTCCTGATTGTGGCTGCAGTGGTCTTCATCAATTTCCTAGTCCCATTCGTCTCGACAAAAGGAGGGGGCACCGAGGCATTATTCGCCATAGTCTTCATTGTCTACGCCCTGTCATCACCAGCAGACTCGACGACGATGGCATGAACTCGCTCAGATAGATGACTCTGAATCCGGACTGAGGAAGAGATTCACAATCTGGGTAGCCGCCTTGGGTGTAGCAGCGGGAATCGCCCTCTCGAAGGGCCTGTCATGGCCGGAGTACGTCAAGGACTGGGATGGGGACGGGGTGATTGATTCTCCTGGGTCATGGGACATAGCCGAGGGCTCTGGCTTCGAGATCACACCCTTCTTCCTAGCCATGATGCTAGGGCTGACGTTGTTCACCGCGTCCACTATTGCCGAGATTGTCCGAGGAAGCATCCAGTCACTGCCCCCCGGGCAGGTCGAGGCCGCAATCTCGCTGCTCTGAATCCATACCAGAGGCTCAGGCTGGTCATCCTGCCTCAGGCCCTGAGGAGCATGGTCCCACTTTTTAACAACCAGTTCATGAACGTCTGGAAGAACTCCAGCCTAGCCCTGATTGTGGCCTAAGCGACATATTCTACGTCATACTGGTGATGATGAACAAGTAGGAAAACTGATTCCTCTGTTCATCCTGCTGCTAATCACCTACCAGGCGGGGAGCCTCGCAATATCAGTGTCATGAACTGGTACAACACAAGGGTAACGAGCGTGAAGATATGAGTTCGAGAGGCATTGACAGGGAATTCTTTCCTTTGAACTAGAGGAATCCATCGCCGGCAAGCCGGGGGCCGTTGGGTCAATCCTAGCAACAATGCCATACTCTCACTACTGGCGATATCCGGGCTCTGGCCTGCGGAATCTTCGGAGGAATGTGGGGGGAATTTCCTTTTTGGCCTTAAACGGCTTTTTGAACTGGGGGCCCAACCCGGGGCCCCAAGGCGCAGGTCAATGTTTATCTGGGACTTGGTTCATCGATTTGTCTATTCCACAATCGCAAATCTACGGGGTCATCTCGGCTGTTGTAATCCCTTCGCTTGGTGGGTGACTCTGACCGCACTGATCAAGTGGACCTTTGGCAAGACTCCTTCTACGGAAATCTCGGTATCGAAACCGCTTGGATCATCGTCGTAGTGGTGCGCGGCCTAGGCCACTTCGTACTCGTGGAGGCCGATTGGGCCGTAGTCTGGGCCAACCGGGTCCTGCTAGTAGTCGGCCAGCAGATGACCGAGCAGATGACGCAAGCACCCGGCTCCGAATCCTGCATCGCTGTATCAAATTGCTATGGTGTCAATCAGAACTGGCGCCTATGGTGGATTCTCTACCCCACGTTCGCAATCATAGCGAGCGCCTACGGCACCGCCGCTGAGAAGCCAGCAAGATTCCTAGTTCCTTTCTCTCTAGTGGTATTCTCCTGATGGCTGTAGCATGGGTCCCTAGCGAAATCAACTACCACAAAGAAGTCCCTATTCTGAATCTGGCCAAGGCCTTGCTGATTGGCTATATTGCCTATGGGGCTTCGTTCTACTACTGCGTGACCAACGAGGAGTACAAGGCCAACAGACTGCGGTCATACATCGCAATAGGGGCCGTGGGCACCTTCTTCTTCGCGATTATGATAATGAATCCCCAGAGTTCGTGAAGGACTAGCAGTTCTCGCTGGAGGCGAACCCCCCCAAAGGGGATGCGCGAGGCCAAAAATCGCTGGAGAAGTTCCCAAGCACCCTTGACAAGCTCGCCGGAGACGGCATCGAGGCGTCGCAGTGGGGCGGGCTGTTCGTCAACCTAATCGTGGGGACCGCGGGGTGCGTCCCCGGGTTCGGTATTGGGGTGGTTCTCGCCTTCGGGCGCCAGAGCGACCAGCCGTTCTTCAGCGTCCATCAATCGCCCTTATCGAACTGGTCCGATTTGGGCCCTCTAATCTGCTGGCTCTGGTTCGCCGTCTTCCTGATGCCCGATTTATGGATCCGTTCTACAATGCGGGGGACATCATGCGGATGCTCTTGATGTTCGGGATATTCGGCGGGTGCTACATCGCCGAGGTCCTGAGGGGAGGTCTCCAGGCCGTCGACTCCGGTCAGAAGGAGGCGGCATTGGCCCTCGGCCTGTCCCCCTTCCAGACCAAGATGCAGGTCGAGCTCCCCAATGCAGTCAGGACCAAAGCTGCCCTCAATCGTCAGCGTCTTCATCGGGCTTGGAAGGACACCACGCTTCTGTTCATCATCAACATACTCGACTTCTTCAAACTGGCCAAGGACCTCCAGCCACGGACTTGCGCTTCCTGGTAACTTCCTAGAGCCGTTGTACGTCACCGCCCTTGTCTTCTGGGTGTTCGCATTCTACCTATCCAGGATCTCGATGAAGATCGAGAAGGGTCTTGGATTGGTCAGAGAAGGTGGAGGAGAAGCAGCATGAGTGAATACGATAGGGACGATAAACCGGGAACAAGTAATGTCGAGCACATTATTGATACCAAGGGAGTGAAAGTAAACTTCGGAGATTTCTGGGCATTGAAAGGAATAGACATCACAGTGAAGAAGGGCGAGATTATCGTCATCCTAGGTCCCCTTTGGGCTCGGGCAAGTCACTTACATCAGGACCCTCAATCGCCTGCAGCCGCACAGCGGCGGCACGGTCGTGATTGACGGAATCACCGTGGACGACGAGACCACCGTGGCCGACATGAAGTACATCAGGGCTGAGATAGGATTCGTCTTCCAGCAGTTCAACCTCTTCCCGCACCTCACCATCATGGAGAACATCACCCTAGCTCCGATGAAGGTCAAGGGCATACCAAAGAGGGAGGCCGAGGACCTGGCGATGGCCCTGCTAGAGAAGGTCGGAATCCCCGAGCAGGCCTACAAGTATCCAAGCGGTCTTTCAGGCGGCCAGCAGCAGAGAGTCGCCATCGCGCGCGCATTGGCGATGGACCCCAAGATCATGCTGTTCGACGAGCCGACCTCGGCCTTGGACCCCGAGATGATCAAAGAGGTCCTCGACGTCATGATAGAACTCGCAGAAGAGGACGTCACGATGATCGTCGTGACCCACGAGATGGGCTTCGCCAAAGAGGTCGCTGACAGGTGCATCCTGTTCGACGAGGGCGAACTGGTCGAGGAGAACACCCCTGCGGAGTTCTTCACCAACCCCAAGCACAAGCGAACCAAGCTGTTCCTAGAACAGATATTGTAATCGGCATATTGACCCGGATTACTGCCGCTACTCATTTGAACCGCAGGTAGGGCCGAAAATGCATGAGTTGCCTTGATGATATGCCAAATGGCCTCGAATTGACCTACGACTGCGCCACGGAATTATTGGAGACGGGACCTGTTTCTGCGCTGCTTGTAATCGTCATCGGCGTACCTCTCATCAAGATAGCCAAGAGATACCTCAGGAGGTTGTTCGATAAGACCCAATTCGACGAGGGACTTGAGAATTTCATGTTCCGCATCGCAGGTGTTGCAATGTGGGCCATCGTCATACTGACAGCCGCCAGCGAGCTTGGCATCAACGTCACCGGAATCGTTGCCGCGCTGGGCATCTTCGGCCTAGCAGTGGCCTTTGCCGCCCAAGACACCATGGAGAACGTCATCGCTGGCATCTTCATCATCATTGACAGGCCGTTCCGAGAGGGCGAGCGAATACTGCTGCCGAAGAAACTGGGGGGAATATACAGTAGTTGGGGGGACGTGGTGGAAATCGGTCTGCGCACCACCCATGTCCGATCCACCGACGGAGTCTTACTGACGATTCCGAACAAGTTGCTGACCAAGGATGCGGTGGCTAACTTCAGTCATAGTGAACTCAGAGTCAGGGTTCGCCTCGGACTCACAGCCACATGGAGCAACGTCACCAAGGCGGAGGAGATCGTGAAGGACATTGCGAACAACCATCCTGAGATTATCGATAAGCCAAAGCCCCCTGGAGTCGTACTGAGGGACTTCGGAGAACAGGAAGTCATCATGGAGATTCGCTACTATGTCGATAACGCACGCAAGATGAGGTCTTCGAAGTCCTCCTTCGTCACAGAGATCCTCAGGCGCTTCGAGGAGGAGAAGGTGACCCTCGCCTTCCCCGTCAGGGTCAACATGAACAGCGACGTCGACTTGGATGAGCTCGGATTCTAGGGCTCTATCCAATGAGCCACCCTGTCGTGGATGGTCCTGCGGAAGGTAAGCAGCTGCAGGGTCGGCCCACTGAGGTCGACTGTCACTCTCGCCCCCCTAGTGAAGTGAGTCTCGTCCCAGCCGTCGCTGACGATGTAGCCGCGGTGCATGTCGCTGGTTATCACGGTGGCATCGCTCGTCCAGGCCCAGTATGAGCCGTCATCCGCCCTCGATTCCCTCGGTAGGTCCCGAGATGCGAACAGGTACCACGAGTCGAGTTGACCGATCGGGAATGTAGTGCCCTCGATGTCCACGACGTGCCGGAACCACGCCCCCTGGCCGAGAAAAGTCGAGAACAGGCAGCCGGATGAGCGCTGCACGACGTCGATTCCGCCCTCGTTGCCCAGCTCATCCCTCTGCAACCTGTACCTTGAGGGCTGGTACTGGTGCGTGTTGGCGATGATCAGGTCGTTCAGCGCCGGGTCAGAGAGAATCCTCTTGCCACTGGTCGTCACAATCTCGGCCTGTAGCCTCGGAAGTACGTTCACTATCGCATCGTCATCGAGGGCGGCCCTGATGTCGGAGTCGAAGTGCTCGGGATCGCTTCCCATGTAGAACCCGTACGATCCGTCCTCATCATCGTCCTGAGGATGGCTGTTGACTCCCATCACCGGGGTTTCGGAGTCGATGGAGTGGGCGATTGAGGTCAGGGTTCCGTCGCCACCGAGAATCACCACTAGGTCACGACCCGCGAAGTCCTCCCTAGTGACCGTCTCCCGGGCCTTGAAGGTGATTGCAGTGCCTCTGTCCCGGACCAACTCGTCGAGCGACTCCCGGACCCTCTCCAGCGATTTGTCGTGTACGTCCTCGAAGTTCTTCTTGTAGACTACGAGGATGTCCGAGGTCATCACCACACGCTCCCTGCATCCATTGCTCCTTGGGCGTCCCATATAGGCGCGACGCAAGCGCGAACACCCGGTTTGAATGACCGCTGTCGAATAGGCTCATCACCCCAACCCGTCCGCAAGCGGCCGTGAGAGGCGTCGCCCTGACCGCATTCCTGCTGCTCTGCCCTCTGCTGGCGGGCTGCCTCTCGGTGCCTGGCGACAACTGCCCGGAGGACGGTTGCTTCCCGCTGGATTCGTCCGCTCTCTCCGAGTTCCTCTCCGCTCCCGGAGCCTTCGACGTGCTCGCTTACGCGCAGGAGCATGAGAGGCTCAGGGTGGAGACTTCTACCACCTATGACAACCAAGGCCAGTTCGCCGAGATCCACTGGAACGTCGCCAAGGACGATGTGGCGCAACTGAGGTCGATAGCGATGAGGTTCACCGTAGGCACCTCGAGCCTCGACAGCGAGGTCATCGAGGGGCAGCAAACCACCAACATCAGGGTCGGCGGTGACTGGTACGAGGGCAGGGACGCAGTCCCTCAGTACGACGACCCGTTCGCCGATTTAGCCCAGCTCTCCAGCGAGCAGCCGGATGGGATGTGGCCGCCGTTCGGATTCGACGTCGCCTCCGTGGCCAACCTCGATTGGACCATCTCGGGCGACCTGCTGTCTCTACAGCAGGTGGCAACGGCCAGCAACGCCACGCACAGCATCATCATCGAGCTGACCGGCAGCCCCCCGATGATTGTGGGGATAGAGACCTACTCGGGCGACGAGGAGCAGTTCAGGCTCAAGGTGACGACCGGCGAGGATGTGACCATAGATCTGCGTGAGGGCCTGCCTCGCACACCGGTCGAGTTCAGTCTGGACGCCGAGCCGATAGCGGTCGGCGACCTGACGGTCTGGTCGGGGGCGGTTCCAGAGGGTATGGACTCGGATATCGAGCCGTCCGAGATTGAGTTCCACGGCCTCTCCAGTGTGGAGGGGGAAGCGACCTCGGTCGCAATGATGCGGCTCGACCAAGGCACCTCGAACGTCACTCTGGATGACGGCACATGGTGGGAGTTCACCTGGATCGACTTCCTCTCCCCCGGATACTTCTCCAACAGCGACCTCTACCACATCCGAACCAACGCCACAGGGCAGCTGAGTGTAGCGCTCTACGACTCCTGGGCACAGCAGTGGACTTGAACCCCTGTAACCCTCTGGATTGCCGACCCGATGAGTATCTTCAAACACCAATCCGGCAACGCTCCGGCATGACTGGGAGCAGCCATCCCCTGATGCGGCTTCTCTCGCACCTCAGGCAGCACAGGGGCACTGTTCTGCTGGCCTCGCTGTGCTCTGTCGTGAACAAGGTATGGGACCTCGCTCCACCCGTCCTGATAGGCATGGCAATTGACGTGGTCGCTGCCCGGGAGGACTCTTTCCTCGCCACGATGGGCTACCCCGACGTGTACGACCAGCTGTACATACTGACTGCGATAACCGTCGTTATCTGGGTTCTGGAATCGTTGTTCCAGTACTTCTACGCGGTGTTATGGCGAAATCTGGCGCAGACCGCCCAGCACGAGCTCCGGATGTCGGCCTACACTCATATTCAGGATCTCGAGATGCAGTGGTACTCCGAGCAGTCCACAGGCAGCCTGATGGCGATTATGAATGATGACGTCAACCAGTTGGAACGCTTCCTCGATCAGGGTGCGACGGACCTGCTCCACGTCGCTACCACCATCATTGTGGTCGGGGCGATTATGATATCGGTCGCTCCAGAGGTAGCGTTTCTTGCTATCCTCCCTGTCCCAATCATCGTCGCTGGCTCCTTCATCTACCAGCGCAGGATAGGCGTCCGCTACACCAAGGTTCGGGGCAAGGTGGCGGACCTGAACGCGCTGTTGAACAACAACCTCCACGGCATCACCACGATCAAGTCGTTCACCGCAGAGGAGCGCGAGGTCGAGAGGGTCGAGGAAGCCTCGACGTCCTACAGGGACGCCAATCGAGAGGCAATCCGCCTCTCGGCCTCGTTCGTTCCCATCATCCGCATGGCCATTCTGTTCGCCTTCACCGCAAACATGCTGGTCGGGGGCTGGTTCGCCTTGGAGGGACGCATCAGCCTCGGTGCGTACTCCGTTATCGTGTTCATCACCCAGCGCCTGCTGTGGCCGCTGACCCGCCTCGGCGAGACCTTCGACCTCTACCAGCGGGCCATGGCCTCGACCGCTCGCGTACTCGACCTTCTGGACACGGAGGTCGGCATAGTTGAGGGCGACAGGAACCTCGAATCGGTGCGCGGCGAAATAGAGTTCAGCGATGTCGGGTTCTCCTACCCGAATCGCGAGATTGTCCTCAATGACATCGATCTCACGGTCCCTGCTGGCAAAACGGTCGGGCTTGTCGGCTCAACCGGCTCGGGCAAGACCACCCTCGTCCGCCTGATGCTCAGGTTCCACGACCCCGACTCAGGCATCGTGAGACTCGACGGCCACGATGTCAGGGAACTCACTCTGGACTCGCTCAGGGGCTCGATATCGCTGGTCAGCCAGACCACCACGTTGTTCCCCGGCTCAGTGCGCGACAACGTGCGCTACGGCGACCCCGATGCCGATGACGAGACGGTGGTGGAGGCCGCTCGCGTAGCCGAGGCGCTGAGTTTCATCGAGGAGCTCCCGGACGCCTGGGACACCGACATCGGTGAGGGCGGCCACAGGCTGTCAGGTGGGCAGCGTCAGAGAATCGCCATCGCCCGAGCCGTCTTGAAGGACGCACCGGTGCTGGTGCTCGACGAGGCCACCAGTAACGTCGACAATGAGACCGAGGCAGCCCTCAAGCGCTCGATCGAGAGAATCTCGGTGGGTCGCACCACGCTCATCATCGCCCACCGCCTGTCGACAGTGCGCAACGCCGACGTGATTGCGGTGATTGGCGATGGGGCAATCTCGGAGACCGGAACCCACGAAGAACTTCTAGAGAGGAGCGGCCTTTACTCTCGACTATGGGCCGTGCAAACCGGGGAGGTTACTGCATGAGCGAAGAGAAGGGCCTGCCCAGGCTGACCCAGCTCGCCCAGACCATCGGCTTCGAGGTCACTGAATTCAGCGAGGGTAAGTGCGTGGTCGAGTGCGAGATTACCGAGGACCACCTCAACATGGGCGGCGTGGCCCACGGGGGCATCCATGCCACTCTGCTCGACTCCGCGATGGGAGGTACGCTGGTCACCACACTGGCAAAGGAGGAGTGGTGCGCAACCGCCCAGATCGACATATCCTACCTGAACTCGGTCGGAGCGGGCGCCCGTCTCATCGCCACAGGAGAGGTTGTTAGGAGAGGTAGGAACCTCGCCCACATGGAGGGAAGACTCGTGACAGCCGACGGGATGCTTGTTGCCACGGCCAAGGGAACGTGGGCCGTGTGGAAGGACAGGCCCAGCAGCCAGACCGGTTAGCGATAGCCCGCCGGGAACAGGTTAATTTCCCCCTTGCGACTCGGTCTTGACGATGGCGAGAGCGGATTCCGTGCTTTTTTTCTTGGCTGGCTTCACGCAGTTGTTCATAGGGTCGAGCATATCGCCAGAAATGGCGTTGCTCGGGGCATTTCTGGAGGTGACCGGAGGAAGCACGGTACTGGTCGGCTTGTACCTGCTGATTTTCGTCGCCCGGCACCACAAGGAGTTCTCCGAGTCATACAACAAGATCGAGAACTCTGTGATGTCTAGGGAGGACACCGGACAGCTCCATCGCGTGGACCCGAAACCCGTCTCCAAGACGCTGACCACCGTTGTCGCCCCAGGCATTCTCGCATTCATTGCGGCTATGGCATGGTTGGCAAACTGAAGGTGAGTCATGGACAAGCCCAAGCAGGGCATAGACCAGATGGTCGACCGCGTCATCGACAACCCGGCCTACGATATGTTTGGCGGGTATCACATCTTCCTGCGCAGGGTGACCATCCCCATCCTGCTCATTCTGATATTCATGATTGTCTATGACTTTCTCTTGGGGTACCTGTCCAGTGATCTAACTCTCATACTCTCTGCCTTGATAACAGGCCTATCAGTAGGCCCGATTCTTGGTCTTGAGAGGTACTTCGCCGAGCATCGGCAGCGGAAATGACATTCTTGTCCCCAGCACGCCGCCGAATGGGTAAAGGGGGGATGCCCCTCCTTTCGCGTCAATGGGACTGCTCGATTCGTTCGACATTTTCGAGTTATTGGGATTCGGAGAAGCCACTGGTCTGGAGCTTCTGTTCGCCGCCTCCGCTCTTGTCGGAGGCATTCTGTTCCTACTCTGGTTCGCCTTGATGATGATTGGTGGCGTGGCTGCGGACATCTTCGAGGGGCTCCTCGGGATGGAGGGAGTCGGTGACCTCGGAGCCGATGCCTCGTTCAAGGCACTAACCTTCCAGGGACTCATGGCCTTCATGATGTTCTTCGGTCTTGCCGGACTCTATACCTTGAAGTCCACCGAGACCTCTACTATTGCTATTGCAGTCGGTGGAGTGGCCGGTTTCGCATCTATGTATGGGACTGGGAAGTTGTTCCAGTTGTTCATCACCCTCCAGTCGGACGGGACAGTGGCGATTTCGGAGTCTATTGGTGCAACTGGGTCTGTGTATCTGAGGATCCCTCACAACGGCGCTGGGCAGGTCCAAGTCAATTTCGGCGGTAGCATGAGGACGATGAACGCCAAGTCCCACGACGACGCCGAAATCGGCAGCGGCGAGTTCATCGAAGTAGTCGACACGATGGGCGAGATTCTCGTAGTCAAGAGAAAGTGAAAAATCCCCCTGAATGGGATTTTCTGAGTGTGCAGGGAAAGCCTTCATGACCTCATGAGCCCTCTTAGGGCTAGAGGCGATGCTGAATGGCTGAAAGTGGAGCACTATTGACGACAATGATATTTGCGACTGTACTGGTACTTGTGGCGGTGACGATATTCTTCGCGCAGAGGTACAAGAGGTGCCCACCAGACAAGGTGATGGTCATCTACGGTCGTACTGACAAGGGCCGTCCATCTAGGACGATACACGGTGGTGCAGCATTGGTCTGGCCACTCATACAGGACTACGCCTATCTGCCCCTGACTCCGATAACCATCAACATCGACCTCAGGAATGCACTGTCTCAACAGAACATCCGAATCAACGTACCGAGTACCTTTACCATCGGCATCAGTATACAAGACGACATCATGCAGAACGCGGCACAGAGGTTGCTAGGACTGAAGATGGAAGACATCGAGCAGATGGCCGAGGAGATAATCCTCGGTCAGTTGCGTCTGACCGTCGCTTCCCTGACCATCGAGCAGATCAACCAAGATCGCGACTCGTTCCTCGAGGACATCAACCACAACGTCGAGAAGGAGCTCGAGAAGGTCGGTCTGAAGTTGATTAACGTGAACATAGTCGACATCACCGACGACTCCGACTATATCGAGAGTATTGGTAAGAAGGCTGCAGCGACTGCAGTGGAGAACGCCCGTGTCGACGTAGCCAACGCCGAGCGTGACGGTGCCATTGGAGCTGCACAGGCCGACAAGACTCGCGAGGTCCAGGTTGCTGAGAACGTGGCCGAGGCCGCTAAGGGACGTAAGGCAGCCGAGGCAGACCAGCGAGTCTACGTCGAGAACCAAGAGGCTATTGCAGTCTCCGGTGAGAATATGGCTCAGGCCGAGATAGCCAATGCAAACGCCGACCTCAAGGAGGCGGAAGCCGGTGCAAAGCAGAGGGCCGACGTCGCCACGGCTCAGTCCGAGGCTGCCATCCAACGTGCCTTCGCCGGTGAGGAGGAAGAGCGCTTGAAGGCAAGTGAGATTGTCCGAGAGAACATCCAGAAGCAGCAGATTGAGATTGCTGCCGAAGCCGAAGCCGAGCGCCAGCGACGCGTCGCCCGTGGTGAAGCCGACGCGATTCTAGCAGTCTACGAAGCAGAGGCTAAGGGTATCCAGCAGGTTCTCGACGCCAAAGCGAAGGGATATCAGAATCTCGTTAACAGCGCTTCTGGCGACCCCAAGGCCGCTGCAACTCTGCTGATGGTCGAGAAGATCGAGAGCATGGTGGCGGCCCAAGTCGAAGCCATACGCAACATGAAGATCGACAAGGTCACCGTCTGGGACGGCGGCAACAACGACGACGGCTCGTCTGCGACGAGCAACTTCGTGAGCAGCCTCGTCCAGAGTCTGCCTCCGATACACGACGTGGCCAAGATGGCCGGAGTCGACCTGCCGGACTACCTTGGCTCGATATCTGAGGAAGAAGGGGAAGACGGCGAGTGAGGACTGTCCCTCTGGGACAGTCACGCTCATGAGGCGCCGCCTGATGGGCTTCGCATGGACGAAGACGACGTCGTCATCGTAGGAGGCGCAAGGACACCGTTCTGCGAGTGGCTGGGTGGCAAGCGCGGTGACGGTGAGGCCGGTGGACGCCTCGCTTCCGTCTCCACAGAAGAGCTCGGCTCGATTGCCATCCGCGCCGCATTGGAGAGAACTGAGACCGACCCATCCTCGGTCGATCATGTGGTGATGGGCCACGCGCTGCAGACCTCCGGTCAGGCCATCTACGGGGCCCGGCACGCCGGGCTCAACGCAGGCATACCGCAGGAGGTGCCCATGCTCACCCTCAACCGCCTGTGCGGCAGCGGCGCGCAGTCCATTGTCACCGGAGCGCAGATGATCATGCTGGGTGAGGCAGAGGTTGTGGTCTCGGGCGGGATGGAGAATCTCTCGCAGGCCCCTCTCGTGCTCCGTGGCGAGCGTCACTCGCACAAGCTTGGCAGGCCCCCTCAGGAGGGCTATGTCATTCCCAAGGACATGGAGGACTACTTCTTCACCAATCTCATCGACAACACCTGCGACTCGTTCATGGCGCAGACAAGCGACAGGCTGTGCCATAGTGTGGGCGTGGTTCGCGAGCAGGCCGACGAGTTCGCCGCAATGAGCCACGCGAGGACCGAGCGCAGTGTAGACTCGGGCCTGTTCGAAAACGAGGTCGTAACGGTTCAGACCTCCGACGGACCAGTGGGCGCAAGCGACGAGGACCACTTCGTCAGAGGCACGACCGCTGAGTCGCTGTCCAGCCTTCGTCCGCACTTCGGGCCAGACTCACTGGTGACTGCCGGCAATGCCTCGGGCGTCGTCGACGGTGCGGCTGCAGTCGTGCTGAAGTCGGCCAGCAGGGCCTCGGCGGATGGCGACGAGCCTCTGGCCCGTATCGTCGACTGGGGAATCGTCGGGCTCGATCCCGCGATAATGGCGTTCGGGCCGGTCCCGAGCAGTAGACGAGCCCTTGAGAGAGCAGGACTAGATGTCGACGACATAGACAGATGGGAGATTAACGAGGCATTCGCAGGTCAGGCCGTTGCATGCATACAGGAACTAGGTCTTGATGTTGACAAGGTCAATGTGAATGGAGGTGCCGTGGGGCTAGGCCATCCCCTTGCAGCGACTGGGACTAGGCTGGTGCTGACACTGGCTCACGAGCTGAAGCGCAGTGGTGGGCGTTATGGCATAGCCACCGCGTGCATCGGCGGCGGACAGGGAATCGCGGTTATTATCGAGTCGATTTGACCGATTTTCGGCATATTACGCCGTAGGAGGGGTTATCCCTTATCGTTCCTAGCAGAGAATGATAACATGGCAGAGCACGTCGTAACCGAGCACATTGAAGGAACAGGACACGCAAACAGGAAACGCAGCCTAGTGAAGACCTTGACATGGAGGTGTATTGCAACCACAGACACCATCATAATTACGAGATTAGTGACGGGAAGTTGGACTGCCGGAGCAATTGTGGGGAGTGCAGAAGTATTCACAAAAATGATTCTGTATTACCTCCATGAGAGAGGTTGGAGTGCCTCTGATTGGGGCTTAGAGGATGTCGATGTAGATGAAAAGGCACTGAAACTTCGACCGGTTCATTGAGATGAGAGAAATTCCCGTCGCAGTTTGAGCGTCCGAAAATTGCCATCCTCTTGGATGGGCGACCATTCAGGTTAATTGGGATGCCAATGCCGCTCCGCACTGTTACCATGGGGTGGGATGGCTCTAGGAGCTTCGCGGAGGCGTTGTGCTTGAGCGTCGTCATAGCAACCTTGACCGGCACGGGGGCCCGTGCTGTTGCCCATAGACAGATGGATTGACGGGGTGATTGGGGTGGATTCACAAAAACGCACCATCGTCAAGACTCTCCTGTGGAGATTCATTGCCAGTGGTACAACAGTAGTTGTTGTGTTTGCATTGTCGGGGAATGTGGTGCTGGGGTTGACGGCTGCGGCAATAGGCATCCCTCTCAAACTGTTCATGTATTACTTCTATGAGAGATTCTGGATGACGACGATTGAATGGGGCAAGGTCCCAGATGATCCCTCAGAACTTACAGTTAAGGACGTGTCATCAGGTTCTTCAGGCAGGCCTAGAGGAGCTTTGGCACAGAGAGCACGCAGCCCCTGAATCAAATTCTCACTCGGGGACGAACCAATGTTCTTTCTTCGGTGAGAGCGGCCTTTTCATCCACAGTGGTCGCCGCTCTCCACGAGGGTGAGTCTCGCGTTGCTTCGCCATCTGGTTCCAGTTCTGGTAGTACTCGAACGACTTCTCTGTGTCGACTTCGACATCACCATACTGCTCCCCATCTGAGGGCTTGCTCAGCTTGACCTTCTGGAGCCAGCAGTGAGCGCCGCTGATGGGGTCTGGCTGCACCGCATGGGTAATGTTCTGGTGGACCCCGCCGTCCCTCCACCACACCCTGTTAGTATCGGGGTCGTCCGACTCCCACGGTCCGACCCCGGAGACCGTTCTCATGCGCTTCCTCCCCTCACCGACGTCCTCTATCGAGACCTCGTTGCTGAGGTATCGATTACCTCGATCTTGAGCCCTCCTCCAGCGTCCGATGTGGTGCGAGCATCCGACCACTCCCGGCTTGATGCCCTCGGTGACCCAGACCTTGTCGACGAACCAACCAATCTCGGTCTCCACCTTCAGCAAGTCGCCCTCGGAGACCTCTAGCCTCTCGGCGTCCTTGGGGTGTATCCAAATCGGGTTGCGATGACCAATCTCGACAAGCCACTTGGCATTGGCCGATCGGGAATGGATGTGCTGGGGAGTCGGAAGTTCGGCAGCAGGCAGTACTCATCCTCTCCTTGCAGGTTGTCGGGGTGGACGTGGCTGCGAATGCGGTAGTGAGGGATGGAGTGCTCTGGGTAGCCGAACTCGACCATTGTCGGTGAGTAGAGCTCCTGCTTGCCGCTGGGCGTCGGCCAGCCCTCCTGCTCGTGCTTGGCGTAGGTCGCCTCCTCAATCAGGAAGGCCCCGTGCTTGCGCATGTATCCGAGTGCGTCCAAGCCCTCAGCCGCCGCCGCCTCGGGAAGCCCAGGAACGCGCTCGAAGGTGTACTGGTAGTACTCATCCACGGTGATGCGCTCGCCCTCGCGGTACGGACTCATGAAGTGCTCCCGGATGCCCATAGTTCCGTCGTCGATGCGCCATGACAACTCGTTCCAGAACTCGTCCTCCTCCCAAACATCCCCAGGATTGACCTCGCGGGTGAACCTGACCTCGCGACCCCCCTCTTCTGGCGTACTCGCGTAGGACCGGCTGCCGGAACGCCACCCACTTGCCAGCCGAGGTGGCGTAGGAGTTGATGTCGTGACGCTCCGAGGCGTGTCCCATAGGCAGTACGTAGTCGGCGAAGAAAGCTGTCTCGTTCCAAGTCGGGGTCAACGCGATATGGCATCCAACGGACTCCTCGTCCTCCAGCATCCCAATCCACGAGAACCCATCAGGATAGGTCCAGACCGGATTGAAGACGCGGGTGAAGTAGACATCCATCGCACCCCGTCCGTCTTTCACCAGATGAGGCAGGATGTGACTCATCTCGTAGTGCGAGAGGGTGTACTCAGGCGGGAAATGAAGCTCGTTCCAACCGTCAGGTCCGGGTGGCTCGTCGAACAGCTCGGGGCTGAACTTGGACCACGAGTTCGGCGAGGTTCCACCCTCACTGCCCACGCTGCCCGTAAGCACGTTCAGCAGGTGCAGGGCGCGCGCGACCTGCCAACCCCCGAGATTGCCGATGGCCGCCGAGCGCCAGACGTGCGTCGACAGGCGGCTGCCAGCGCCGGCCACGGCCTCCCCGGCCTCGATTACCTGCTCTACGGGGATGCGGCACTCGGCAGCGGCGAACTCGGGAGTATACTCGTCATACTCCTCGAGCAGCAACTCGATGAAGCGCTCGAAGGTCCGCGGCTCCTCCGGGTGATCGGCCTCGAGCCAGTCATCCCAGTTGACCCAGTTCTCGAGGAAGTCACGGTCGTACATGCCGCGCTCGAGTATCATCTTGGCCCAAGCTAGGAAGAGCGCAGTCTCGCTGCCCGGCCATGTCGGGAGCCAGTGGTCCGCCATGGCCGCAGTGTTGGAGAGCCTCGGGTCGATGACGATGAGCTTGGCGCCATCCATCATTCCCTCCAAGATTCGCTGCGCATGCGGGTTGAAGTAGTGCCCCGTCTCGAGATGTGAGGAGGTCAACAGGATGACCTTGGCGTTGGAGTGGTCCGGACTGGGCCGGTCGTGGTGGTGCCACAGGCTGTAGCCGGTGCGGGCCCCTGCAGAGCAGATGTTGGTGTGGCTGTTGTGGCCGTCGACCCCCCAGGCCTTCAGCACCCTCTCGACGTAGCCCTCGTTGCCCGGCCTGCCGACGTGGTACACCACCCGATCCTTCGCCCCGGTCTTCAGCGAGGCCCGAATCTTCGCTGCGATCTCGTCCAGCGCTTGGTCCCAGTATATCCTCTCCCAGCCGCCCTCGCCTCGCTTACCGACCCTCTTCAGGGGGTAGAGTATGCGTTCCGTGTCGTTGATCTGGTTGATCGTGGCGGGCCCCTTGGCACAGGTCCTGCCACGGCTCCCTGGATGGTGGGGATTACCCTCGAACTTAGTGACCTCCTCAGACTCCTTGTCAACGTAGGCCAGCATACCGCAAGCCGACTCGCAGTTGAAGCAGGTTGTCGGCACCAGCGAGTACCGCCGCTCGACGCGCTTGGGCCACTCGTTGGCGTCGAGCTCGACGTGGTCATGCCAGTCCTCAGGGTCCGGGAACTTGCGAAGGTCAGTGGTCTCGGGTGAGGAATACTCACGATCTAAATCGGGGATGATGCGCAGTTTCTGCGCTATCGATTCTATGAAGGTCCGCGCCATCTAATTCACCTCAGTGCAGGGTCTCCAGCTGCGGTTTAATCACCGTGCCGTGGGCATGACTGGCGACCACGGCCATCAGGATGGCGAAGACAAGCATCGACAGGATGCCGGGCGACGCCATCAGGAGCACGCCGCCAGCCCCGACCACAACCATCTCGAAGATCATCTTGGCCTCGAGGAGGCCGTCCTCGGACCACGAGCGACCGCGAGCCTGCTTCAGCAGCCAGGCGGTGTAGACTCCAGTGAGCAGGGCCAGTGGGACTCCTGCGTAAGCCAGATACTCCAGATAGATTCGATCGAGGCCGAACAGCAGCACTGCCCCGCTGCAGGCCAGCACCCCTCCGAATCCCCCTAGCAGGTAGGCGCCCTTGACCAGCCACGAGTCCCAGTTCGGGCGCAGCATCACGTAGACGAAGCGCTCGGGACGGTCGAGGTCGAGGATTAGGAGGACCCCGGTCAGCCCGAGGAAGGCCGTGCAGCCGATGACCAGCCGCCACCACATCCCGTCAGTCATCTCCAGCATGCCAGAGAGCATCAAAGCCATCGCCAGCATGTAGGTCCCAGTTGCGATGGCCTTGGTCACCACGTACGCGGAGACCTCCCAGCCCCAGAGCACCCCCTTGGACGGCTGGTCGTACAAGCGCTTCGGCTTGCCCGCCTCCTCCTCCAGCCTCGACATAACGTCGTGGATGATTGCCCTGTCTCTTGGGGCGGCCGCCTTGGCCTTCTTCTCTAAGGCCAGTTGGACTATCATCGAGTGGGTGTCGGCGGCGCCGGATCTCTGCTCGGCGTACTTGGCGAAGTGGCCTACGCCCGCAGCCTGGTCTGTCCACAGGTACTCACCGGAGCGCTCGGTCGGGATGAGGGTCGAGACTATCTTCACTGGTCTCGACATAGAACACGTTCGGCTTGGCGCCGGACTCGGGCTTGCGCACGATGGTCTCGTGCTCGTTGAGGTAGCCGGAGATTGACGAGTTAGGGTCATCGAGGTCGCCGGAGATGATGGCCTCGACAGGGCAGACGACGACGCAGGACGGCTCGTAGGAGTGCTCAATTCGGTGGGCGCAGTAGTTGCACTTAGCCGCAGTACCTTTGTTCGGGTCGATGTACAGGGCATCGTAGGGGCAGGCCTGCATGCAGGACTTGCATCCGATGCAGCGATCATCGTCGAAATCGACGATGCCGTCCTCGCGGGTGAACAGCGCTGTGGTGGGGCAGATCGTCGTGCAGGGAGAATCCTCGCAGTGGTTGCAGCGGTGGACGCTGAACTCCCTAGTGACATCGGGATAGGTACCCTTCTCGATGTACTTGACGTGGGTCCGGTTGACTCCGATTGGGACATCATGCTCGGACTTGCAGGCGACCGTGCAGGCATGGCAGCCGATACACTTCCTGTTGTCTATCACGAAGCCGTAATTGACCATGGTCCGCCCTCTATGAGGGCGGACAGGCCCTTTCGGCAAATGAGCCTTCTCCAACCACATACAAGCAGGCTTACTATGCCTAAAGCTCACTATCCAGGTTCCTATGCTAGATCCAATGTTCCCCAACATTGTCACTAGAAGCACCTTCCCGACCTTGTTCCTCCAGAATAGGGAGGCGCTGTCCAATGCAAGGAATTCCTGTGCGTCCCTACCGGTGGGAGCGACGACCTTCAGCTGCGTGTATCCAGCGAACCAACCCGCTGCGAGAGTCGGGTTCAGGGACGTAATCGGTGAAGCCACAGACCCGACCAGAATCGAGAGAGGATGCCCTCTAGCGAGCAGGACGCCTAAACCAGTCAAGCTCGCATTGACGACTAACCATGCCGCAGCTGTCTGCTTTAGAGCATCCATTTTTCCCGTGTAACCCATCCAAGCCACCGCACCTAGGAGGAACAGAGGTATGGCGATCATCAGCACCTTGGGCCAGATTGATTTTCCGGGTTCCTCGCTGAGCTCCTTGAGTCTAGAGGCGGACTCCATCGCTGGTTCTGACAATTGATCCTGAACTCCCTCTAGGTGACCAGCCCCGATTACGGCGAGCACCTTGCCCCTGCCCCTGATCTGCTGTATCCTGCCTGCTAGGAAAGCATCCCTCTCGTCTATCAGAACGGAGCCGGCCGCCGGCGCCACCTCTCGAGCCTCCTCCATCAGGTTGCTGAGCATGTCCGAGTCCTCGAGCAACTCCTCTATCGAGGCCTCCTCCTCGTCGTCCTCCTGCCACAGTAAGGCGTCCAGGACCCGGAACTTCTCTCTGAAACCCATCTTCGACCAGGCCCTCCTGAGGGTTATCACGACATCCCTGTCGATCAGTTCCACCGGGACTCCCGCCTCGTCGGCAGCCTCGATTGCAGCCAGCAGCTCCGCCCCGGGCTTCTCGCCTGAGGCGATGCCCATACGACGCTGCTCGGCGGCCAGCGCCGACTGCAGCAGGATCATGTGCGACCTACCCTCATTGAGGATTTTCAGCAGGTCCTCGTTGTCCAGCCCGTCCGGCTCCAGTAACGCTGCCTTGCGTGACTCGCACAGCTCCACTGCGACCAAGTCCGGCCGCCACTCCGCGATCTGCTGGCGTACTAGCTCGACGGAGACACTACTGACGTGGGCGGTGCCGACCAGCCTCAGCCCATCGTCTATGTCGACGACGTTCCTCTGAGCTCCCATCAGCCGACCTCCAATGCTCTCATCGCCGAGTACAGGTCGGCGTGTTCGGCGACGTCGTGCACCCTGATGACGTCGACGCCCAGGTCAATTGCCCTAGCAGCGATGCCAAGGCTCCCAGCCAATCGGTCAGAGGTGTCCTTTCGTCCTAGCAGGTGGTGAAACATTGACTTGCGGCTGACCCCCCAGAGCAGCGGCATCCGTTCGTCGGGGACGACCAATCGCCCGGCCGAGAGCAGCGCTAGGTTGTGCTCAAGCCTCTTGCCGAAGCCGATTCCCGGGTCCGCGATAACCACGCTCGGGTCGACGCCGACCTCGAACAGACTCGTTGCAGCCACCTCCAAGACGCCCCTGATCTCGGCCACGATGTCGTGGTAGGTGGGGCTGTCCTGCATGTTCTCTGGGAGCCCCTGCATGTGCATGATGCAGATGGGGCAGCCGCGCTGCGCGACCAAACCGGTCATCAGCGGGTCGGATAGCGCGGAGACGTCATTGACCATGTCGGCACCTGCGTCTAGAGCGGCAGCGGCGACACTCGCCCTGCGGGTGTCAATCGATATGCAGACGTCGGGAATCGCCTCCCTCACGGCCTCGACGGCTGGAATCGCCCTGCCCGCCTCCTCTTCTGGGTCTACTGGGGAGGCTCCAGGACGGGTCGACTCGGCGCCGATGTCTATCCAGTCAGCGCCGTCATCCACCATTCGGCGAGCTCTCTCGACGGCCAACTCGAGGGAATCTACCCTAGAGTCAGCGTGGAACGAGTCTGGAGTGAGGTTCAGAACCCCCATAATCCGCGGAATACCGTCGTTTCGGCGGTTCAGCATAGGTCGCCAGTCGGCCATCTTCGCACACCCATCCGACGCATGCTTTATGATGTGACGGAGGAGCAATCCCTCGATGGTACTGGGAGAAGACTCGCATGAAGAAGCGGCATCCGCTCCCGCGCCCGCTGCTGTAGCAGCGGAAATCGATGACGCCCCATCGGCCTACAATGTCGAGATGATGGAGTCCATCGTGCAGCGACTCAGGCCCGAGGACAGGCACCAGATACGCGACATGATATCAGAGAGAGGGAGGATGTCGGGGGCCCTCGGAATCGCCTGCTTCCTGTTTTGGTGGGTGGCGGTCCACATGGGGGGGGATTCGTTGGGCGACTCGGACCTGCCCGCATCCCTCATCGGCGACTTCAGCTACTATCACCTCAGCCTCGTGGTTCCTGGGGTGACGCTCGTCGCCACCATCCTACTGACTATGGGCAGGGAAAAGGGCCAGTCGCTCACCTCCAACGCCGGGGGGGTGCTGGCCGTGATGGCACTGTTCCTAGTTGTCGAGCCCATCGGTAGGATGGCGCTGCTGGGCGACTTGGACACCCAGACCGCCCTGACGGCTTCGGGAAGGTTGGCGATTATCGCCGCCCTGATCCACATGGCCACCAAGATGATGGTGGATTCCATACTTCTCGAGTGGGTCCGAGGCTTCATGATGAGCAGTGACATCGACGTGCTTCCCGAGAGACAGGACCCAATCATCGAGGGTCATGCTGATGAGGCACCCCCTCTCGTCTGAGCGCGTGACCGAAGCCCCCAGACCCAGGATATCCGTGCTCAGGCTCGGCCACCGGCGCGAGCGTGACAAGCGGATTACGTCGCACCTCGGGCTGACCGCCCGTGCCTTCGGGGCTGACGAGGTCATACTTTCTGGTGAAGAGGACCCTTCGGCCATAGAGACTTGGAACTCGGTGACAGAGAGGTTCGGCGGTGACTTCGAGTGCCGCTACGAGGCCAAGCCCATGAGTTGGCTGCGACGGTTCTCGAAGGGCGGCACGGTGATCCACCTGACGATGTACGGGGAGCCCTGGAGGGAGGCCGTCGACGACATCCCTCTAGATGCACCCGCTACCGTCGTCGTCGGCGGGACCAAGGTGCCAGGTGAGTTGTTCAAGCTAGCCGACCACAACATCTCGATAGGCAACCAGCCTCACTCCGAGGTCGCCGCCCTAGCGGTCTTCCTCGAGTCGTGGGTAGGCCCTCTCGACGAGTCCGAAAGGTTCGTCGGAGGGGAGATCGAGGTGGTCCCCAGCGAGCGTGCCAAGAGAGTCAGAAACCACTCTGGCGAGTGAGTCCCGGAAGCCCCGGGCGCCCATTTCATTCTCAATGATTAAGAGGGGTACTCCAGCAGGATTGCTGATGTCGGGTACGGCACCGTCGCGGGGCTTTGTCCCCGGCGCTGGCGTACCGGGGGTGAATAATCCCCCTTCCTTCGCCGATGCTGCCGACTCACTGCTCGAGCCAGCAGAGCGTCAGCAGGCCAGCGGCGAGTCCGGGCTGCTGCTGCTGGCTGATGGCACCAGCTACGAGGGCAGGCTGTTCGGTTCCGAGGGCATAGCGCAGGGTGAATTGGTGTTCACCACCGGCATGTGCGGCTATCAAGAGAGCCTGACCGACCCGTCCTTCGCAGGACAGGTCCTGACATTCACGTGGCCCCTGCTGGGCAACTACGGCATACTCCCTGGAATCTCCGAGTCCTCAGGAGTCCACCCGCGTGGCGTCGTGTGCAAGGAGCTGATGAAGGTCCCCGACCACCGTGACTCGGTTGGCAGCGTGCACGATTTCCTCGCAGCTCACGGCGTCCCCGGAATCGAGGGGGTCGATACACGCTCTCTTACTCGCAGGGTGCGCGAGCACGGAACAGTACTGTGCGTCTTCGGCCCCAAGGACCGGGCTGCCGAGATGAAGCAGACACTGAGGGAGATGACCCCACCCGACGCCGACGACCTAGTGGCCTCGGTGACCCGAGGGGATGCCGTACTGCTCAACCCCGGAGGCTCAGGACGGCGACGGCAACCCACTGCCCCGACTCGCTGCACTGGATTGCGGAATCAAGCACAACATCCTGCGCGAGCTTTGCCAGCGCTTCGAGGTCGTCTGGTGCCCCGCTTCCATGCCCTTCGACGAGATCGTCTCCGAATGGCGGCCAGACGCCCTGTTCGCATCCAACGGCCCGGGCGACCCCGCCCATCCCGGCGATGCCACCTCGGCGCGAGAGTCGCTTGCAGCCGCCGTGCGCGCGGACATGCCGGTGATGGGAATCTGCCTCGGCCATCAACTGATGGGCCTTGCAGCGGGCCTGCGCACCTACAAGTTGCGGTACGGCCACAGAGGGGCCAACCAGCCCGTGGTAGACCTGCGCACGGGCAAGGTCAACATCACCAGCCAGAACCACGGCTTCGCCGTCGAGGACCCGGACAAGGGTATGCTAGCACCGCACCCCAGCGGAGCCCACTCCGACACCGGCGAGAACGCTCTGGAGGCGGACTTCGAGGTTCGCCACATCAACGCCAACGACCGAACCGTGGAAGGCCTCGACTTGGTCGGCAAGCCCGCCTTCACCATCCAGTTCCACCCCGAGGCCTGCCCTGGCCCCCACGACGCCTCGCCGCTGTTCGACCGCTTCTCCGAGATGGTGGCTGAGCATCTTGCAGGCGGCCAGAGGGCCGTGGTCAAGGGAGGTGATAGCTGATGCCGAGGCGCGAGGACATCAGTAAGGTGGTCATCTTGGGCAGCGGGCCGATTCGAATCGGCCAAGCAGCCGAGTTCGACTTCTCGGGCTCGCAGGCCTGCAGAGCCCTACGGGCGGACGGTTACGAGGTCGTCCTAATCAACTCCAACCCAGCGACCATACAGAACGACCCCGAGATGGCCGACCGGATCTACATCGAGCCGCTGCTGCCCGAGGTGGTCAAGCGCATAATGGAGCTTGAGAAGCCCGATGCTCTGCTGGCAGGGATGGGTGGGCAGACCGCGCTAAACATCGCCGCAGCCCTAGCCCATGACGGCTCTCTCGACGAACTGGGCGTCGAACTCATTGGCTGCAACCTCACGGCCATCGAGGAGGCTGAGGACCGCGACCTGTTCAAGAAGGTCTGCGAGGAGATCGACCTGCCGGTGTGCAAGGCGATAGCCTGCGACTCGATAGAGCAGGTGCTGGAGTCCGTAGACCAACTCGGCGGATTTCCCCTACTAATCAGGCCGGCATTCACCCTCGGCGGATTGGGTGGAGGTACCGCGTACAACACCGGTGAACTGGTCGAGATAGCCAGTCAGGGCATCCTGCACTCCGCGATAGGGCAGGTGCTGATCGAGGAGAGCATACTGGGCTGGCAGGAGCACGAGTATGAGGTGATGCGAGATGACGCCGACAACGCCATCATCGTGTGCACCATGGAAAACCTCGACCCTATGGGTGTCCACACCGGCGAGTCCGTGGTGGTAGCCCCCCAGCAGACGCTCTCCGACCGGGACCACCAGGTCCTGCGCGACGCTGCGCTCAAGCTGATCAGGAGGCTGAACATCAGAGGAGGGTGCAACGTGCAGTTCGCAGTCGAGCAGTCCACCGGCGAGTACCGCGTCATCGAGGTCAACCCCCGAGTCTCCCGCTCCTCCGCCCTCGCATCGAAGGCCACCGGGTATCCGATCGCCCGGATGGCGGCCCTCATCGCAGTCGGTTACACGCTCGATGAGCTGCCGAATCCAATAACCGGCGAGGGCACCACTGCCGCCTTTGAGCCGACCCTAGACTACTGTGTGGTCAAGATACCTCGCTGGCCCTTCGACAAGTTCCGCACAGCCGACCGCACGATCGGCACCTCGATGAAGTCCACCGGCGAAGTGATGGCGATAGGCCGCGGCTTCGAGGAGGCCTTCCTCAAGGCATGGTCGAGCCTTGAGTATGGACAGCCCCACCCCAGACCTCTGACCATGGCAGACGCATCAGGCGGCGAGTCGATGGATGAGCGAGCCTTCGAACCACTCCCCGAGGCCCTTCTAGAGGATTGGCTTAGGGTACCTAGCGACAGGCGCATGGGAGCCCTGTTCGAGGCCTTCCGCCGTGGCTACACCACAGAGGACGTGCGCGACATGACAGGAGGGGTCACGCGCTGGTTCCTGCACCGGTTTGAGAACATGGCCGCCATCGAGACCGAGATACGCGCGGCTGGCGAGATCGGCCTCAATCCGGCTGATGTGCCGGAGGAGGAGATGAGGATGTGGAAGGGCGCCGGCTTCACTGATTTACACATCGCCGACGCGCTGGCCGGCTTCCCAGCCAGCGGGTTCAAGCTCCTGTCCGAAGGCTCCGACGAGTTCGCAGTCACCCTAAGGCGCCACCAGCTCGGAGTGCATCCAGTGTTCAGGATGGTTGACTCGTGCGCAGCCGAGTTCGCTGCTGTCACCCCGTACTACTACACCACCTACGAGGGAGGCTCGGCATCGGGCGGAATCGACTACGTGCCCGGACTCGAAGAGTCACTAAAGCAGAGGATTGTGGTCATCGGCTCGGGTCCGATACGGATAGGTCAGGGAATCGAATTCGACTACGGCTGCGTCCACGCGGTCGGCGCCATCCGCGAACTCGGCCACGAGGCCATCATCATCAACAACAACCCTGAAACCGTCTCCACTGATTTCGACACGAGTGACAGGCTATACTTCGACCCACTAACGCTCGAGGCCGTCTCCGAGATACTCCTCAGAGAGAGGGCCCACGGCATCCTGCTACAGTTCGGCGGGCAGACCGCCATCAACCTCGCACTACCCCTCTCGGACAGCCTCACACACCTCTCGACCCTCGGGCTTCACCTGGTCATGGAGGGCACTTCTCCCGATGCGATTGACGAGGCCAGCGACCGCGAGCGCTTCGAGGAGTTCGCCGCCCGAAATGGTCTGAGGATGCCGAGGGGGTCGACGGCGACCACGCCGGATGAGGTCAGGCAGGCCGCCCATGAGATCGGCTATCCTGTGTTGATTCGCCCCTCCTACGTATTGGGAGGAAGGGGGATGGAGATACTCTCGAACGACAAGCAGTTGGAGGCCTACATGGAGGAGGCGTTCCTCGCCCCCGACCGCCCGCTGCTGATTGACGAGTACCTCGGCAACGCGATTGAGCTTGACGTAGACGCGGTGTGCGACGGCGAGGAGGTGCTAGTGGGCGCCATAATGGAGCACCTCGAGGAGGCAGGTATACACTCAGGCGACTCGACCTGCTTTATCCCACCGCAGAACATCCCCGAGCACGTCCTCGCAGAGGTCGAGGATTGGACCAGAAAGATCGGCATCGAACTAGGCATCAGGGGCTGCTACAACATCCAGTTCGCCATCCGCGATGAGGTCCTGCATGTGCTCGAGGTCAACCCGAGAGGCTCGCGCACCTTCCCGTTCGTGGCCAAGGCGACCGGTGTGCCGCTGGCTAGGATCGCCGCTAGGCTCGCGCTGGGAGAGAAGCTCAGCGAGCTCAACGTACCGGAGCCGCAGACCGATGCGGTCTGCGTCAAGGCACCCGTGTTCCCTTTCATCAAGTTGCGAGGCCTCGACCCAGCGCCTGGCCCGGAGATGAAGTCCACAGGTGAGGTGATGGGTTCGCATGCGAGGCCGGCCGCCCCTCCCTGAAGGCACGACTCGCACGGAGTTCCCGTCCAGTCGAGGGGGGGTCTACATCACCGTCAAGGAGGGACAAGCTAGCCATAATGACGAGGCCCGCGGGCTGCAGGAGATGGGTTCACCTCTATGCCACCAGGGGACAGCCCACGTGCTGCGCATGTAGGGGGCTGAGTAAAGACCTGCTACAGGTTTGCCGAGCGCCGTAGCCCGATGCCCTAGACCTATGGGGCAAGGCAAGATTCACCTCGTCATTAACACACCACGCTCGACCGGAGGGGCAGTACTAGATGGGAACATGATGCGCAGGCTCGCAGTCGAACTCAACATTCCTTCGTCACCACAATGGCAGGCGCTCACATGGAGGTCGAGGCGATAGACGAGGCGATGAAGGGAATGCCAGAGCCAAGGCTCCTAGAGATAGGATCACTAGAATGAGAAAAGTGAAATTTACTCCTCAGAGCATATATATTTATATACCCCTCAAGTGTCCCCCCTATGACCCCTCAAAGGAGAGCAACTGAGGACGATGTCAAGGCTATCTTCTGTTATCGCGGAGCGGGTTTCTCTCTGGATGAGACTGCTGACTATACCGGCCTCACTCGCCACACTGTTTCCTACCAATTGAGGAAGCTCAGGTACTCTGCAGAAGATGGCGGTATTTCTGAGGTTCTACGTTCTCTGGAGTTAGTAGATAACTCTGAATTGATCAAAATGGAACTCAACTTCTAGAGATTTCCAAACTTCTCATGGAGAATTTGACCTCCAGGATAGTTAAGCAATCTCGAGGATCCTTACGATGGTGTCGAACCAGATTTCTAGAGGGAGAGTGGGAAGAACCAGCAAAAATCGAATCGATGCCATTAGGTCATTTCTGTTAGTGAGATGTATGATATTGACGGCACCGAACTCCTGGTTATAGGTTCGATATTGGAAGACTCAAATCCATGATGGGTTTTCTTGAGAATAGGGGGCACAGGGTATTTTCCTCATCACCGTTTCCACACACTCCCTTTCCCAGTACACACCGAGGAGTTTTGTGATGAACAGGGCAAGGAGATCATGGCTAGAAAGGAGAACTCAGGGAAGTTACTTGTTCTGGAGATCACGACCCATACTACAGGGAGGAACTCGCACAGCACGACACACTTGTCACAAATAAACCCTTGATTGCTACCCCTCCCCTTTCCCCATTCAGGCCCAGATTTCTGGATTTAGTTGGGAGGGGCCAGAGCCCACTTTCAGCAACCTTCCCGAGTTAGAGAACCCCGTTGTGAAGGAAGAACCGGATGTCCCAAAACCGTGCTAGGGGAGTAGTCTATGCGATGTTATCTCAAAGGAATCCATCCACCAATCAAAAATTCATTTCAAAGTCGCTTCGGAAATTCTGGGGCTGAAGTGGGAAGAACAGGTCAAGTGGCCAAGAGGATGGGCCAAGCAACTCAAGCAGAAACTGCAACTCTCAGGTAAGACGTTCTCTATTCAGTTAAAGCATCTGATGGGGGATGAGATTACGATAAATAATTCAATAGTCAGGAGGATTATTATTGACGATTAACCTCCAAGAATCATCCCAACAAATTGTCGTATCTATTGATGGGATGAGCGTCGCTTTCTCGCAACTCGCTAGCCAGAAATTCGACTGTGATCGGATTCGAGCATGTGTCCAATATTTCGAGGAACTTGATGTTGACATCAAAATCGCACTATTTATGCCCGCGTACATCGAGAATGAGGATTTCAGAAAGGAGATGAAATCTCGTAGTAATCTCGATCTACATTTGGTAACGGGAATGAGGCCAAAATCTCCTCGAGATGACAAGTATACTCTAGGGGAGACCGTGCTTTCAGACGGTTTCTTCGTGTCAAACGACAAAAGAATGCATGAACATAGTAAAAATAAACTGGTAGACAGAGCTTGGATCTCAAGCAGGAGGATTGGGTTCCGTTTCGGGAAAGGCCCAGTCTTCATCCCAGGATTTCCGGAGCAATGGCACAAGGTGTGCGCAGAACTCCGATCTCCAAGGGATGGCAATTAGGAGGTGATAGAATAGCCAAGAAAATGAATAGAAGTGCAGCTGCACGAATTCAGCGTGCTGGAGCTAAGCGAGGCAGCGCTGGAAAGAAAAGCTTCTCCGCCAGAGCGCAGAGAGCGGCAGCGAAGAACTCCAGAAAGTGAGTACGTGGCGCCCTAGGTATGGCGTAAAACTGCCTAAATTAGGGTTTCAAAATCAGGCCTTTCCATCTCTGCCATGATGGACGCCACGCGTGGCCCGTGGCTCTTTCCAAGGATGATCCAATACAGTGCGACATAGGCTTCACCCCCGTAAATTTCCCGGGCTTCGGTTGCAACCAATCTGATACAATCACCAATTGCCTTGGCAGTCCACTCACAGTCACTGATGGCACTGCTCAATGAAGAAAGAAACGCATTTTGCTCATCGGTCAGGTTGGTGCGTACTTCTTCACTAACACTCGATTGCACCTCAACCTTGGCCGCATCCGGGAAGTGCGGGCCATCGACCCAGTTCCGCATCCTGCGCAACCTACCAGCAAGAGGTGCCCCGGGATCCCCCTCTAGGTGCCCCGACCTGCGCAGGGAGCCCACACGTCATCATCGCTCGACTTAATCTGCGCGAGCTTTGGCGAGATGCCGGAAGGAAACCCGCAATAAAATTCAGAGGGTTTTGACCCCCCTTGACCTGACTGAGCCGAGTGCCCCAATTGGGTGTCCCGACCCACCTGCGGGCGCCGAAAACCCCTTCTTCCGACCCCCGGGGAGGCCCCGCCCCAAACCGCTCGTACTCGTCAGCGGTCGTGAACAGGGCGGGCCCCCGTATCGAAGTCGATGTGGCGCCCCACCTTGCTCCTGCGATGACGTAACGCATAATCTCAGGGGGAACTAGGGCTAGGGCGTCCATAGGCCCCACAGTCAACCCCTTCGAGCTCGACATCGGCCCCATTCCCTTAGCTGGATCCACTCGTAGACCATCTTGTGAGGCGGCTCGCTGCCCAGCATCTCGCAGTTTGGTATCCCGGTGTCGTAGCTGCCCCCGGCGGCACCGTGGCCCTTTTCCCCCGGGCTCGCAGGTGATGCCGTGGATGCCCCACTTGGCGGCCCAGTCGATTCTCCAGGGAATTTTCCCTGGCAGTCCTGATGCCCAAATTCCCTCGAGCCTTGCTGTCGACCCAGTGCACGTGCGGATGCTCGTATCCGGTTACGCTGACCCCGTCGATCTGCCGTCGGAGCCGAGGGGGTTGTACGGAAACCAGTCTTCGGGCCCCTTCCCTCCGGAGACCTCCTCGATGACTCGACGAATTTCGTCCCTCTGCTCAATCGCCGAGTGGGTCTTATCGGCGAAGGCACCGCTCTCGTAGGTCTCGTGGTTCATCACGACCTCTGGCTCGACCCCTATCTGCTTGAGCGCTGCTAGAAAGGGAGCGAGGAAGTGGTCAGCGTAGCTTCCGCCATCCTGACCCGGCTCCCCGTCCGGCCCTGGTGCCGGGATGTATGCCAGTGGGTGGCCGATGTACTGCTCGTAGGAGGGCGAGAGGAAGTCGTAGACCCTGCGCAGGGGGTCCATCGAGTCGACGATGAAGATGTAGCGCGAACCCCTTCCCGCGTCTAGGCAGGCGCGGTGAATCATCTCGGCAGTCAGTATCTCGCGCAGGTGGCCGACGTGGAACTCGCCAGAGGGAGTTATTCCCGAGGCGATGACCTGTGATTCGCCACGCACCCTCAGAGTCTGCGCGGTGTGGTCCGCCCAGTGCATTCTACTCCCTCAGACTGAAACTACTCTGACCAGTCCACGGAGGGGCACGCCCTCGAGCTCGTTGTTGTTCGACTTGTTGGCGAGCACCATACAGAGTTTGACGTCAGCTCCCGCTGACCTGAGGTTCCTGATGGTCTTGCTCATAGTGGTTCCAGAGGACAATACGTCGTCGACCACGACCACGCTCTTGCCGGCCACGCCAGCGAAGACCTCGGAGAGGTGGCCGCCCTCTCCTCGCTAATGCTCCTGCTGATTGATAGATCGAGGTCCATCTGCCCCGCTATGGCCTGAGCGAAGGCGATTCCGTTGAGGCTGATGCCCACTATCGCATCCACCTCATCACCAATCTCCTCCTCGATGATGTCACGAAGATGTAGGAGGCGGCCTCTATCCTTCCGGCCTTGACCGCGATTGATCTCCAGCCTACCTGGATGTCCGAGGGGCGGTCCTCGGTGGCGACCCCGCTCGAGGACAGCCACTGGATGGTAGTCTGGGACAGCGAGAGCTCGTCGGCTATCTGCTGGGTGTTCAGACCCTTGTTGCGAAAAGTCTCGACCTTGCCTCGCAACTCCTCTATACTGAGTGGCATCAAACCGCCCCACCGCTGGCTATCTATGAACTCACCGGGGATGGAATGTGGGTAAAACCCGTCTTTGGGGCGCTAGAAGCGCCCGGTGCTGCCAAAACCGCCCTCTCCACGCTCGGTCTCCCCTAGCTCCTCGAAGTCGACTTCGCGGAAACTGAGGTCGGGTATCGGCGAGATCAGCATCTGGGCTATCCTCTCGCCGGCCTTGACCGTGTACGAGTCCCCCTCACCTATCCAGGTCATCAGCACGAACAGCTCACCTCGATAGTCCGCGTCGATGGTGCCGATGCTGTGCGGCAGGATGAGGCCCTTGGAGCCCAGCGAAGAGCGCGCCCTCACCTGTCCCTCGTAGCCCACAGGGATTGCCACATGGAGCCCCGTACGCAGCTTGACACTCTGGCGGAACGGCACTGACGTGTCCTCGAGCGCGTACAGGTCCCAGCCCGCGGCGTGCTCGCTTCCCCTAGTCGGCACCTCGCATCGGGGTGGGTCCGTGCCACCATGACCTCGAGCCCCCCGTCCATGGGTCCCGTTCTCCGCCCCGGTCTTTGACCGTTCGCAAGCCGCTGATGACGCCCGGTGGGGTGAAAAGGGGGCCATGATTCGGCAGGCCGATGGCCGACTACGAGTACGATGCCCTGCTCGACCGTGCGCGCGAGCGCATACCCAAGGACATCAGCGAACGCTCGCGCTGGACCATGCCCGAGCCGGACATCCTCATCGAGGGTAGCCAGACCATCCTGAGGAACTTCGCCGACGTGGTCAATGCGATGGACCGCGACGCCAACCACGTCTACCAGTTCCTGCTCAACGAGCTAGGTACCTCAGGCACCCGTGAGCAGGTCCGTGTGATGTTCAAGGGACGCGTTCCCCCTGCCAGGATTAAGGAGAAACTAGTCGCCTACGTCAAGGCATTCATTCTGTGCGACCAGTGCCGCGCACCCGACACCCGCTTCATCAAGGAGGGCAGGACCAGCCTGCTGAAGTGCCAGGCCTGCGGAGCAACCCTAGGCCAGTCAGGCTCTGAGTCTGCGGACTGCTTTGGCCCCATTGCCGAATGCCGGAGGAATCGACCTCTCGGAAGACATCGAGTTCGTTGCAATGGCGACGTCCTCGCGATGATGGTTCCCGGTGGGATGTAGTCAGGAGAAGTCGAGCAGGATCTTCCCGCGATTCTTGCGGTCGTGCATGTGCCTCTGGGCCTCGGCGACCTCTCGAAGCGCCATACTGAGTCGATGACCGGGTCTACCTGGCCTTTGAGGAGCATGCCCGAGAGGGCTTCGAGATGCCCCTTGAACACAGACTCGTCATCCAGCAGCCCCATGTGGACCCCGAAGACTGCCTTGTTCGAACGCATCATCTTCAACGGGTCGAACTTGGGCGTCGATGCCCACATCCTGAGGGCCGTCACCATGGAGCGCCTGTCTCCCTTGACGGCTGCTGAGGCTCCGAAGCAGTAGAGCCTGCCACCGCGTCGGAGTGCCTTGTAGGAGCGCATCAAGTGGTTGCCTCCGACAGGATCTATGGCGTGGTGAACTCCCTTTCCACCAGTCATTGACTTGCATACCGTGACGAAGTCCTCGGACTTGCTGTCGACGAAGTGCATCCCTAGCGACTCGACGAATTCTCTCTTTGGGGTCGATGCGGTGCCAATGACTGTGGAGGCTCCGTACGCTTTGCAGATCTGGGCAACGGCAGTACCCACGCCTCCGGCAGCGTGGTGGACGAGTACGGTCTCCCCTTCTGACAGGTTGCCCAGATGCACAAGCATGTGGTAGGCAGTACCGTAGGTCACCGGGATGGCTGCAGCTTGGTCGAACGAGATTGAGTCTGGTATCCGAATCACCCGCCCGGCGTCTAGGGCAATCTGCTCGGAGTAGCCTCCGAAACCGGTCATCGCCAGCACCCTGTCCCCCGAATCCAGGCCCTCGACATCGTTTCCGACCTCGATTACCTCACCGGGCCCTGCTTCGTAACCGGGTGTGAAGGGGTAGTCAGGGTTCGATCCGTACAGTCCCTGGCGCATCATCAGGTCTGCGAAGTTGATTCCAGCTCGGTGTATGCGAACGGTGACCTGACCGGGCCCGGGCACCGGGTCATCGACCTCGACTATGCGTATCGAGTCGACCCCGCCGACCTTAGGGTACACCACCTTGCGCAATCAATCACCCATCAGGTACTCGCTGGCGACATCCCCGCCCGCAAGGTGCTGCAGTATCCGCCCCATCCCCTCGTCGTCTTCTGGCAGGGTGTACCATGTCCCCTCGGGGTAGACTACGCATGACGGCCCGCTCTCGCAGTTGTCAAGGCAGCCCGCCTTGTTGACGCGCACGTCCTTCAGCCCCTCGGCTTTCGCGGCTCGCTTCAGGCGAGTAAGGATCTCGAGTGAGTTCTTGGCAGCGCAGCACCCGCGCGGACTCTCTGGGGACCTCTCGTTAGTACATACGAAAACGTGCATCCTGAACTGGTGCGTCATCCCCTCACCTATATCTCATCGAACTTGGCTGCGAGTACGAAGTCAGACTCGGTAAGACCGTCAATCTTGTGTGTCCAGATCTTCGCCATCACTCGGCCCCAGCCCAGCTCGAAGTCGGCATGGTGGCCCTGCTCCTCGCAGATGGCAGCGGCAGAGTTGGTGAACTCTAGGGCCGAGACGAAGTCTGGGAACGACCACACCCTCTCGAGGTGGTGACCGTCCACGACGTTCCACTCTTCGTGCACCTGAGGAATCAGGGTGGCGCACTCGCCCTCGCTCAAGGGAGGCACTCCTCCTTCGCAGGGCACGCATGTCCTCGATGATAGGTCGGCCATGGCTCAGCCCCACAGGTGGCTGTCGTCACTGCCGTCGGCACTGCGCTCGGCTTCCTCGTGCATGCTGGAGCGTCGACGCATGTCCTCCTTCTCGAAGGTCATGAGCTCCCTATCCTCGATGTAGGGGTGACGCAGGTGAGTGACCAGACGGACCTCGACAATCACATCCCTAGCGATGGAGCGGAACTCGCCGTTCTCGTCGAGCACCTCCACCGCGCTCCTCGAGGTCCCAATCAGCATCCCCCTTACCCAGGGGTCAGTATCCGAGGGAAGCGCCCTAGCATCGAGCAACACCTCGATGATGTCGTCCTTCCTGAGCCCTGACTTGCGCTCCAGTAGGGGCCCGTGGAAAACATCGTTCAGGTCATTCAGGTCAGGCGAGCCGTACTCCTCGTATATCCTCCTAGCCCAGCCGGGCAGGTCATCGATTCTCTTGCCTCTACGCTTCGCAGTCATGGCCATGCGTGAGAGTGGTGATAGAAAAGGAGTCGGATGCCCCAAATCGGGCCTATGGCCCGAACTGGTGGCTTGAAGTGGGATGGTAGGGGCGCAAGGTCGGAGGGGAGCCCATGGCATCGGTGGACTGGCGTCATATACCCACGGTTCTGTATCCGCAGGAGATCCTCGATAAGGCGTTCAGAAGGGCCAGCAAGCAGTCCGATCTCGTCGAGGACCCTGACAAGTACCACAGGGTGCGCAAGCAGATGAACAGGATGGTGCAGGCAGCAGCCGATGTCATCGACACCACGCTGCTGAAGTGGGTCGCTAGGTGGCCGAGCCTGAACGCGCTTTCCGAGTTCGACCAAGCCTTGGTCGATGCGGCCGTTGGAAACGACGAGTACCGCAAGACCCTCGGTACGATCCAGTGGGGAGCAGAGCAGGTCCGCAAGATAGCGGGGGAGACTCAGAGGAAGATACTCCGGTTGCGCAGAATCGAGGGGTTCCACGATGCACGTCGCCATGCCTACGGCAGGTTCTCCTCTATACTGGACCAGATCTCGCCGCAGATACTGTGGCTCGGAGAGGCCCGTGATGTACTTCGCGAGCTACCTTCGCTCGACCCGGCCGAGCCCTGCATCGTAGTGGCAGGGGCTCCCAATGTGGGCAAGTCGGCTCTGATTACCGCGCTCTCGAGCGGAGAGCCCGAGGTCGCGTCATACCCGTTCACCACCAAACAACTCCACCTAGGGCACTTCGTGCATCGCAGGAGGCCCTATCAGATGGTAGACACACCGGGACTACTCGATAGGCCAATGTCGGAGCGCAACCGTATCGAGATGCAGGCAATCGCCGCCCTAGAGCACATCGGTGACGCGCTGCTGTTCCTAGTTGATGCGACGGAGGGAAGCACATCTCCGCTAGACGAGCAGGAGCATCTGCTATCCGAGGTCAAGCAGCTGATGTCGGAGCGTCCGATGATAGTCATTCACAGCAAGAGCGACATCCTCGAAAGTCCTCCCGAAGGGGCGGAGACGTTAATCAGTGCACAGACAGGACATGGTCTGGAGGACCTCCGCGCGAGACTCATTGAGACGATTGCGGCTGACGTGGTGGTCGACCCTCTAAGCTTGCCTGAGAACTGGCACAGGAACGAGGAGTAGTCACTCGACCTTCCAGTGGTGACCGCATACCGTGCAGTAGAGCTTGTAGCCACCGAAAGAGAGCGGTAGTCCAGAGACGTCCACAGCCGTCCCGCAGAGTTCGCAGTTGCGGACTCGCATGGCTACTGCACCCCGCCTCGGTTTTTCAACAAGACTGATTTCCGGTCAGGCTTCCCTAAAGCGCTTCCAGAATCTCATCAGTCTCTCGTGCACGAACATCTCGCCGGATCCCGCTAACAGCAGGATCGCCACGAACGCCAGCAGTATCTCGACCACCGGGTTCAACGCTATCTCAGGAGTTATGGTGACCAGCTGCTTGCCGCCTACGCCCGAGGTGTCGGTGCTCGCCGTAGCGAATCTGTACTCACCGGGTCTGAGCTCGAACACCATCGAACCGTCACTCCCGTCGTCACCGCCGGCGATGAAGTCGAAGTCGTCTGCAGTGCAGGTAGTCAGCCCGTTAGAGTCGGGCTCGCAGCCGCTGGGAGGGGGGCTGGCTATGACCCCTATCCAACTGCTGTCGGACTGGTTCCACTCAATCGTGAGCTCGATGTCCAGCAGCACGAAGGCGGTAGGAGATACGAGGTCCTCACTGGTCATCCCGACCGGACATCCCGCCGCATCGTCGGTGCACGGGACTAGTGGGATGTCGGTCCGGCTGGCATCGAGCGTCGGCCCGTAGAGGCTGACCACAACCAGCAGGGCGCAGATTATCCCCATCACCGCTGGCAGCACTGACAAGATTCGAATCATCATCGCTGTGCCGACCTCCTGCCCCCTTGATTCAACCTGACGCCCCCATGGCCTGTAGCAGGACCAGAAGTATCGCTATGGCAGGGAATAGGTAGAGCATTACTGTCAGCCTCTTCCTCGAGCCCTCCCTCTTCCTCTGCTTCTCGGCGCACTCCTCGTCGGAGCAGACCGGGGGGTCGGCGTCGAGCGGGATTGGGGCCCAGCACACCGAGCAGTGCCGATGCTCCCCGACAGCGAACTCACGTCGGGCACGCTCCCTCCTCTGGGTGTCTCGCTGCCTCTTCGCAGCCTCGCGGACCTCGCCTGCGGTCCTCTGAGCCGCCTTCCGAATCTTGTCTGCCCTACTCATTCGACCACCGTGCCTCCGAAGTCCCCGCCCTCCATGGCCACTCGGATTGCCTCCGGGTCCCTGCCATCGAGTATGCACAGTGGCATGCCGGCGATAGCCGCAGCGCTCGCACCCATGGGGTCGACGACCTGAGAAGGGCCGGCTTGAGAATGCTCGGCCGGGCCGACGATGGATTGTAGCTGCGAGTGAGTGAGTCGATCGTGGGCCACCGCATCGGGATCGGTCCTAGGGTCGGAGTCGTGTACCTTGGAGACATTGGTCGCAATGACGCAGCGTTCGGCAGCGACCGCGACAGCGAGCCTGATGGCGACCGCGTCGGTGGTGTGACCGGGGCGAGTCCCCCCCATGACGACGACTTGACGGTCCTCGAGTAGAGAGGCCGCCTCGTTGACACTTCGGGGGATGGTGCCTGAGACCGGGATGCCGGCATCGGCAAGACTCTCCCTGACTATGGCTGCGTTGAGGCGGGTCGCTGCGATTCCTATCCTATCGAGTCTGTCCTCCGAGTCCACGATGGGCCTAGCGAGGGCTATCCCCTCGCGCGCGGCGGCTCCGCCGCCGACCCCCAAAGCCGAGCCTGTCGTCCATTGTCACACGGTCCCTGACGACCTCGATTAGTCCCTCGAGCCAGCTGTGCCTGTGCTCGACCTCGGGCCTGAGCAGGCTGCCTCCGAGTGCCACTATCACCGTCGCCATCGAAGGATGGGCGTACATGCCCCCTTTCAATGCCTGCGGCGTCGGCGCGGTGAAGGGTTGAAATGCCGCCCCTCGGGCCTCCGACAGAGGTACAGCATGTCTGATGAGTTGGAGCAGCAGCAGCGCAGGCTCCGTCTGAAGAAGGCTCTCGAGGAGCTCACAGCCATGCGTGGCATGGGCACCGAGCTGGTCACAGTCATCGTGCCGCCTGACAAGATGATTCACGACGTCAGACAGCATCTCTCCCAGGAGGCGGGCCAAGCTGCCAACATCAAGTCGAAGTCGACAAGGAAGCACGTGGCGGACGCCATAGAGTCGGCCATAGCCACCATCAACCGCTACAAGACCCCGGGAGAATCGGGAATCGCGATCTTCGTGGGCCACGTCATCGTAGGTAACAACAAGTCACGCCTGATATCCACGGTGGTCGACGACCCGCCCCAGCCGTTCCCATCGTTCCGCTACCGCTGCGATTCGCGGTTCGAGCTCAGCCAACTCGAGGAGATGCTGATCGACAGGGCAGCCTACGGACTGTTCGTCATAGACCGCTTTCCCAGTCAGGGTTACGGGTTGGCAACCGGCAAGCGAATGCACTGTCAGGAGCACATTACCTCGCAAGTCCCATCCAAGCACGGCAGGGGGGGCCAGTCCGCGCAGCGCTTTGAGCGTCTGATAGAGGAGGCAGCTCACAACTTCTTCAAGAAGTCCGCCGAGCGGGCATGCTCCTACTGGCTGCCCCAGTTGGAGAACCTCGAGGGCATCATTGTCGGGGGACCGGGAGCCACCAAGGACTACGTCGTCAAGAACGACTACTTTCACCACGAGATAAAGAAGTTGATTCGCGAACCCCACTTCGACGTCGGCTACTCAAATGAGAGCGGCCTGCGCGAGCTGTTGCAGCGAGCCGGCGGCCTGATGGACCAAATCGAGTTGGAGGCCGAGCGTAACCTAGTCGATCAGTTCCTGAGCGAGGTCATGCAGCCGCATCCGAAGGCGACTTACGGCGAGGCCATGATTAGGTCTGCACTGAATCAGGGCGCGGTGCACACTCTACTGTTATCCGAGGCCCTGCGCAAGCGCAGAGTAGGTTGGTCATGCAAGCCCTGCGGGCACGAGTGGGAGGCCACGCAGACAAGCCTCTCCGACATCCCGAACTGCCCGTCCTGCGATTCGGAGGACATCAGGGAGGACCCTGACAGGTCGATGGACCTGATGGACGAGTTGACCATGCTCGCAGGGGCCCCACCTCAGCCAAGGTCAGCCTGATTTCGATGGACACCGAGGAGGGAGCGACCTTGAACGACGGCTTCGGCGGCATCGCCGCACTGCTGAGGTACGCATGGAGCTGATCCGATGAGAATGCTGGCAGAGGCGGTTTACCCAGCGATGGGCCTGACTCTGTCCGGGATGGGGGTCACTGAGTCCGACTGCGCCGATTTGCTAGGGCCGGCTACCGTCGAGGAGCATGGCGACCTAGCACTGCCATGCCACAGCCTAGCAGCAGTTCTGCGACGCTCTCCCATGGATATTGCAGAGGAAGTGTCTTTGACGCTCGCACCGGCCCTTGCCGGTATCGCGAAGGTCTCAGCAGTAAGTGGGTTCGTTAACCTGAGTGCCGAGCCGGAATGGCTCGCTGTCCGACTCTCCGAACTGCTCGCAGACGACCGCCTAGGCATAGCTGAGGAGGAAGCGCGGGTGGCGGCAGTCGACTACTCCGCGCCCAACGTGGCCAAGGAGATGCACGTGGGCCACCTCAGGTCAACGGTCATCGGTGACGCGATAGTCCGCATGTTAACTTACAAGGGGCACACTGTGTACAGGGAGAACCACGTTGGCGACTGGGGGACTCCGTTCGGGATGCTGATTGAGCACCTGCTGGACCTCGGCGAGGCCAACGCCGCCGAGGAGCTCAGCGTGGGCGACCTCGACGGCTTCTACAAGCAGGCCCGAGCCAAGTTCGAATCCGACGACGACTTCGTCGAGCGCTCGAGGAGGAGGGTGGTGCTGTTGCAGGGCGGTGACGAGGAGACTCTGAGGCTGTGGAGCGTCCTCGTCGAAGAGTCAATGCGCTACTTCAACGAGGTCTACCAGATGCTGGGGGTGCTGCTGACCAGAGACGACATCATGGGTGAGTCGAGCTATCACCACCTGCTTCCCGTTGTAGTGCAGAGGCTGGACGAGAGTGGCCTGCTGGAGGAGAGCGAGGGCGCACGTGTGGTGTACCCGGGTGGTTGGGTCAACCGGGAGGGCGAGCCCATGCCAGTAATCATCTCGAAGGCGGACGGTGGTTACAACTACGCCACCACAGACCTCGCCTGCATAATCGACCGTGTCGAGAGACTCGGTTGCGACGACCTCCTCTACGTGGTAGGGACTCCTCAGTCCCAGCACTTCGACATGGTGTTCGAAGTGGCCCAGCAAGCTGGTTTCATGGGCGTTTCGCATAATGCCGTGCACGTCAAGTTCGGCTCGGTGCTGGATTCCGACGGCAAGATACTGAAGAGCCGCGAGGGCGAGGTAATCAAGTTGGTCGACCTCCTCAGGGAGTCGATTAACAGAGCCGAGCAGGCGGTCGCCGAGAGGAACCCGGAGCTGAAGGGTGCCCAGAGGCAGGAGGTGGCAAGAGCCATCGGGATCGGCGCTGTGAAGTACGCCGACCTGTCAACCGAGAGGACCAAGGACTACGTCTTCGATTGGGACAGGATGCTCTCGTTCGAGGGCAACACCTCGCCATACCTCCAGTACGCCCATGCTAGGATATGCAGTATCTTCCGGCGCTCTGGGGCCGAGCGCTCCTCGCTCAGGGTCGCCGACATCTCCCTCGACCGGTCCGAGGAGCAGTTGCTAGCCAGACGACTGGCCAACTTCGCAGCGGTCACAGACGACACGCTGGCCACTTACTCTCCGCATCGCCTGTGCACCTACCTGCACTCGGTCGCCTCGGCCTTCGCAACGTTCTACGAGTCCTGTCCGGTTCTTCCCTGCCGAGGACGAAGCGACGATGACCAGCAGGCTGGCCCTGTGCGATTTGACAGCCAAGACAATCTCGACGGGACTAGGCCTGTTAGGCATTGACTCGCCCGAGCAAATGTAATGTGCAGTACCTCGTGGACCCACCATGCCGGCCATTGGTGACACAGCCCCCGACTTCACTCTGACAGCCCATGACAAGTCCTCGGTCACTCTGAGTGAGATGAGGGGCGACAGGGTCGTACTCGCCTTTTTCCCCGCTGCTTTCACCGGAGTGTGCACCAACGAGATGTGCACCTTCTCGGATGGGATGACCGTCTTGGGGTCCGGTGGCGCGTCGGTGCTTGGAATCTCCGTGGACTCCCCTTTCTCTAACTCCGCGTTCGCCGAGGCGAACGACATCTCTTTCCCGCTGCTTTCTGATGTCCACAGGGAGGCTGTCAACGCCTACGACGTCGCCCTAGCGGACTTCGTCATCCCGGGGTACACGGTGGCTCAGCGCTCGGTCTTCGTGGTCGAGGCGGACGGCAGTATCGGGTACGTCTGGGTCGCGGAAAACCCCGGGCAGGAGCCAGACTACGAGGCAGTGATGGCTCACTGCGCCTCGCCGTAGGCGAGGTACCTCGCTACCGAGCCGTAGATGATTCCGGATACCATGAGACTCTCCTCGTTGAAGCGGTCCATGGTGTCGAGGTAGGTGTGGTACTCGGTCGAGCCCGAGCCGTAGCATACTATGGCCCGTCCGTAGTCCTTGTCGACTCCTTCGTCCTCGTCTATTCCGTAGACGAACGGAGCGTGGTCCGAGTTGTACGGCATCTCGGTCGAAGCGAGCTTCCTGACGTCGATCGGGTACTTGTCTGCCAGCTCTGGGTAGGCCTGCGAGAACGCATCCACCACACCGGTGATGTGAGCGACATCAGCCTGGTTGTTGCCGAACATGGTCAACCCGGAGTTCCGCTCCGCATCGACGTGGTTCATGTCGAGGTTGATGTAAAGCCTGAGATTCTCCTCCAGCATCGTCCTGTGCTTGTCCACCCACTCGGTCGAGCCCCACAGCCCCTCCTCCTCACCACCCCAGGTGCAGAAGTAGAGCGTCATCTCAGGAGTACCGAGCCTGAACTCCAGCAGTCCGAACTGCCTAGCAATCTCCTGTAGGGTGGCCACCCCCGAGGTGTCGTCGACGGCCCCCTGCCCGTTGTACACAGTATCGTGATGCGCGCCGAAGATCACCAGCGACTCCGTCTTGCCCTCGATGATTCCGCAGGGCACTCGGATGGTGGCCGTTCCCGCGTTGTTCACATCGGTGATGAACTGCAACCGGGCATCGCCATTGATGACCTCGTCGATGATGGTCTGACCAACGCTCCTCGAGACCATAATGAAGCCCAGGCCATCCGGAATCGGGTCTATCGAGGATATCCCGACCGACTTGAAGTAGGGCACGCAGTCGTCCGCCACCAGTTCGTCGCAGTTCTGCCTGTCATTGATCAGGATGAGTCCCTCCAAGTCGTTATCAGCCGCCCGCTCGAATAGGGCGGTGTTGCCCTCTGTCTCGGGCTTCAGCCAGACCAACCCCACTGCGTTCGACGCAGAGCCCCAATCGGCCGAGTCGTTACCGGTCCCGAGGTCGATTACCGGCATGTCATCGACGTAGCGAACGAAGGAGGAGCCGCTGTATCCCTGCAGGACGAAGTCCTCGCGATGGGAGAATTCGACTATCTCGCGGTTGACGTCCGCCGTCGTGCAAGGGGTGGGACCGCCGATTATGACGCCGATGTCACCCGGCGTGCACAGTGAGAGCTCGGGCTCGCTGCCTATGACGAACATCGGAACATCGAACTCCTCGAGGGTCGCCGGTATTCCCATCGACGAGAAGTTGAGCTTAATCGAATCGGCGGTGTTCTTCTCCTCTATGGTCCCCGAGAGCCTCCCCTCCCAATCCGGATGGCCCAAGTCGACCAGAGACTGCGCGTAGACTCTTGACTGCTCAGCGTCGAACTCGATGAGCTGGTAGTCGGGCTCACCTTGGATCCACTCGATAATCTCGTCACTGTATAGAATCGCGCCGCCCGAGCCGCCGACGAGTATCAGCGCGCTCACGACCAGCACGGGTATCGGAAGTTCACGAGCGCGCGCGATGCTATCAGCAAGCGTCTTTCGGGCCTTGGAAGCATTGCTTTCTGCCTCGATGACCTCTGCGTCCACGACCGGCTCCACAGAACCCTCGCCCCTTCGCCGGACTATTGAACCCACGCCGGAGGGGAATCATTCTCAGCCGGTTAGTCGCGGCTGACCTCGTCCCCGGTCCAGCGCCTGCCCAGCGAGTGCTCGACCCCCATCTGGTCGAGAATCCGAGCAACCACGAAGTCCACTAGGTCCCCTATGCTCTCAGGCGAGTTGTAGAACCCAGGACTGGCAGGCAGTATCACTACCCCCCAGGCCGACATCCTAGCCATAGCTTCGAGATGAGGGGTCGAGACAGGAGCCTCCCTAGGGACTACAATGAGCTTGCGTCTCTCCTTCAACGCCACCTAGAGCGCTTCTGGTTGCTAGGTTGTCGGAAATCCCGGCCGCAATCTTACCGACGGTGGTCCCGCTGGCCGGGCATACGACGTAGGCGTCGAAGCGAGCGGAGCCCGAGGCGGAGCGAGCGGCGAGATTGTTGTTGTCCTCTAGCGTGACACCGTCCCGCTCGCCTATGTCATGTGGGGTGATGCCGCACTCGAGGTCGAGGTTGATTGCTCCGGCGCTGGTGATAATCAGGCTGACCTGCCACCCCGCGCCCAGCAGTTCGTCGACCAGACGCACGCCGTACTGCGCACCAGACGCGCCGGTGATAGCCACCACGGCCTCGGGCATGGACAACGGTCATCGCCACTGTCCTTCAATGGTTGCTTACCTACAGGCTCCGTCCTAGGGCCTCGGCGAGGTACCTGTACTCGTCCTGATGGTTGTACAGCTGCGCCGAGATGCGGATGTACCTGACACCGTGGTGGCGCCACGGCATTACAGGGACTTGGATGCCGTACTCGTCGAGCAGGAGATTATGGAACGGGTCGCCCTCTAGGCTCATCGGGCCGACTTCGCCCTCCGTCGTGATCTCGACGGAAGCCAGCGCCGATACCATGGAGTCGGGAAACGGTGGACTGGTTCCCAGTGCCTCGCACAGTATACCCCTGCCCTCTATGGCGAGGGCGTGGTTGCGTCGCATGATCTCGGGCCACCCTCCCTCGACTAGGTCACCGAGGTACTCGATTGCCTTCGGGATGCACATCCACGCGGAGGGATCCTGCGTCCCGGGCCATGCGAACTCGAACTCGAACTTCTCCTGCGCATCGCCCTCGAACGATGCCCCATGACTGATGTTCAGAGGCCGGACGAGGTGCTTACGGTCCTCGCGGATGTGTAGGAACGCGGAACCCTTCGGGGAGCACAGCCACTTGTGACAGTTTCCTGTGCAGTAGGCCGGAGCCAGCTCTGACAGGTCCAGGGGGACGATTCCCGGGCCATGTGCGGCGTCCAGTAGCACGTCTACTCCCCTAGATTGCAGTTGCAAAGTCAGCTCCTCGAACGGCATCCTCATGCCCGTCGGACTGGTCACGGTGTCGATTAGGGCGAGCACGGTTCTGTCGGTCACCGCGCCCATGATGATGTCAAGCACCTCCTGCGGACCCTCGACCCTGAAGGGGACCTCGACCACCACCGTCTTCGCCCCAGACCTCTCGGTGACGAAGTCGACGGCATTCCAGCAGGCCTGATAAGAGTGGTCGGGGACGATAATCTCGTCCCCGGGCTGCAGTCGCAGGCTCCTGAGCACGGTGTTAATCCCCTGAGTGGCGTTGCTGACGAAGACCATGCCATCGACGTCCGCGTTCACGAACTCCGACAGCGCCCGACGAGCATCGTCCCACAGGCCGATGTTTTCCCTCTCGAAGAAACGCACCGGGTCCTTCTCCATCAGGGCCCTAATCCTCCTCTGCTCGTCCATAATCGCGGCGGGAGTGGCTCCAAAGGAGCCATGGTTCAGGAAGACGGTGTTGGGGTCGAGCGTCCAGTGCTCGGCCAAGTCGCCCTTGCGCGGGCGATTCATGCGGGCATCTCCGGACCCCACTCTACTGGCTGAGACGGTGAGCGCCCCAGGCTCGCCTCGCAGTTCTCGAGCAGCGCCCGTTCGACTCGAGAGATGTCGATTGGGTTTCCAGCAGGGTCCCTATCGTAACCCAGTTGAGCGAGGCTGGAGTGCACTCCAGCGTTCATGCCGCATCCTTCTAGGTCCTCGACGCGTGTCCCGGGGGTGCGGATGTTGATTGACATGCCATGGCGACTAACCCAGTGGAGGAAGGAAAGCCCAATCGAGCAGACCTTGTGGCCATCCACCCAGGCCCCTTGCATGGATGGATCCTTGTAGGCTGGCACACCGCAATCCGCGAGTGCGACTATCGCCCAGTCCTCGAGCCTGCCGATTATTGCCCTGATGCTCTGCTCCCCGACTCCCCACTTGACGATGGGGTACGCTACCAACTGCCCGGGCCCGTGCCAGGTAATTCCCCCTCCTCTGTCGGTAGGCGAGGTGGGGTATCCTTGCACCTCCACGCCGTCTCTAACTGCCTTCGGTCCCACGGTCACGACCTCTGGGTGCTCCACGAGGATGAGGGTATCTGGAACCTCGTCATTGATTCTCTGCTGCTGCATCTCTTTCATCGCCTCGGCCATGATGTGATGCTCGACTACTCCGGCTCTAAGGACTCTCAACTCGCTCATGCTATCCCTCAGCCGATGTGTATCGCGTGACCCAGCGTCTTCAGTACGCTCTCGTGGAAGGCCTCTGACATGGTCGGATGGGCGTGGACCGTCCCGGCCACGTCCTCGAGCAGTGCACCCATCTCCAGTGCGAGGACGAACTCTGCGTGCATCTCAGCCACATGGGTCCCGACCGCCTGCACCCCGAGGATGACATGGTCGGACTCCCTTGCAGTCACTCGGACGAAGCCACCAGTCTTCTCCGCCTCGATGCTCAGGGCCCTACCACTCGCGGCAAACGGGAACTTACCCACGATTATCTGCTCACCGCGTTCCTCGGCCTCGTGCGGAGTCAGGCCGACGGAGATTATCTCGGGCTCGGTGAACACGATGGCAGGGATGGCGACCTTGTCGAACTCTCGCTCGTGTCCGGCGATGATCTCCGCGACCATTTCTCCCTCAGCGCTTGCCTTGTGGGCGAGCATCGGCTCGCCAGCCACGTCACCGATGGCATAGACCCCAGGGACAGAGGTGCGACACCTCCTATCGATTCTGATGAAGCGCCCGGCCGCATCCATGCGGACCCCGGTGTTCTCCAGACCCCAGCCCTTGGTGTTGGGCTTGCGGCCGACGGTCACGAGGACCTTGTCGACCTTGATGGAATGCTCTTCGCCGGCCTTCTCGAAAGTGAGCTCCACCTTCCTCGCAGCCCCCTTGCCCTTGATTTCGGTGCCTCGAGCTAGGGCGTTGGTGTGCACGGCAACTCCATGCTTCTTGAGCCAGATTTCCAGCGGCCTGCGTAGCTCGGCGTCCATTATCGCTAGGATGCTGTCGAGTCCCTCGACGACCGTGACCTCGGTGCCCAGCTTGGCCAGTGCGCACCCGAGCTCCAGGCCGATGTATCCACCGCCGACTATGGCAGCGCTCTTTGGGAGTCTTTCGAGGTCGAGCGCGCCTGTGGACGAGAGTATGAACTCCTCGTCACAGGGCATGAAGGGCAGGTCGATGTGGCTGGAACCGGTTGCGATGATTACGTTCTCAGCTTCAATCCCGACTGTCCCGTCAGCTGTCTCTACGGTGCACCTCTTGGCCCCCTCGAAGGTAGCCCAGCCCTTGACCAACTCCGCACCTGCGCCCTTAAGCAGCGCCTCCACGCCCTTGTTCAGACGCTCGACTATCGAGTCCTTCCATGACACCATAGCGGCCATGTCCACTCCCGGTTCGCCGTCAACGGAGATTCCCATGTGACCTCCCTCGGAGGCATGCTGCCGCAGATGCTCGAAGCGCTCTGCAGCGTGGATAATCGCCTTACTCGGTATGCAACCTCGGATTAAGCAGGTGCCGCCGGCCTTGTCGGCTTCGACTATAATCGTCCTCAGGCCCAGTTGCGCAGCCCTGATTGCGGCGACATAGCCCCCGGGTCCTGCCCCGACGACCAGTACGTCGCATCTGCGTGTCTCGCCCATTGTCCACCTCACATGAAGATGAGCGCAGGGTGCTCGAGCATCCTCCTCAGGTGCTGCACGAGGGCTGCGCCATCGGCCCCGTCCACGACCCGATGGTCGAACGAGCTGGATAGGTTCATGATTCTGCGAACCACAATCTGCCCGTCCCTGACGACGGGCATATCACGGGCCTTGTGAACGCCGAGTATGGCTACCTCGGGGTGATTGATGATAGGGGTGGCTCCAAGCCCGCCGTCCCGGCCCAGACTAGTAATGGTGAACGTGGACCCTGTCAGGTCTTCTAGGCTGGCGGTGCCATCGCGCGCGGCGCTGGCTACCCGCTGCATCTCCGCCGCGGCCTGCCAGGCGTCCATCGCCTCGACGTGCTTGACCACAGGTACATACAGGCCCCTGTCGGTTTGAGTGGCTATGCCGATGTGAACGGCGCCGTGGCGAGCGACGACACCCCCTTGGTCGTCGTAGTTGGCGTTGCACTCGGGGTGCTCGGGCATTATCCTCGATAGTGCCAGCATGATGAACGGGAGGTAGGTCAGCTTGGGCTGGCTCTCGTCACGGGAGGCGTTGAGTACCTGCCTGAGCGCCTCGAGCTCGGTGACGTCGACCTCCTCGAAGTACGAGAAGTGCGGTATCGTGCTCTTGCTGATGGTCATCTGTTCGGCGATCTTCCGGCGCAGGCCGACCACCTTGACCTCGGTCACGTCAGTGCGCTTGGTCGAGTATGACGATGGGGCTGCACCGGTCACCGCACCATCGGCGGCAATGTAGGCATCGAGGTCCGCGTGGCGGACCCTCCCTGCGGGACCCGAGCCCCTGACTTGAGACAGGTCGACGCCCGCCTCCCTCGCTCGGCGCCTGATGGCCGGACTCGCGAGAACCTTGCTGGATGCCGCTGCGAGAGCGGGAGCCGGCTTTGCAGCAGCAGGAGCCGGAGTCGGATCGGCTGCCGGTTCCGGAGCAGGAGGAGGCGTGGGAGGAGACGCTGCTTCTGGCTCTGCCTCGGGTTTACTGGCCGGAGCCGCGTCAGCATCGGAGTCGAACTCGACCAGAGTCGAACCGACGGCCACCATGTCGCCCACATCGCCGCTAAGGGAGGTCACGACGCCAGTGACCGGAGAGGGTATGGTGACGGTTGCCTTGTCGGTCATTACATCCACGATAGGATCATCCTCGGTGACCGTGTCACCCGCGGCGACGTGCCACTGCACGACCTCGCCTTCGACGACGCCCTCCCCTATGTCGGGCAGCTTGAATACCTGCTTGCCCATGCTCAGTCCTCCTGCGTCCCGCGTATCGCCGCGGCTATGCGAGCGGGTCCCGGCATGTAATCCCATTCAGTGGTGTGGGGGAACGGGGTGTCCCACCCGGTGACCCTCCGTATGGGGTCTCGAGGTGGTAGAAGCAACGCTCCTGCACCGATGCCGCCATTTCCGCACCGAACCCGCTGGTCTTAGGCGCCTCATGAACAATTACACATCTCCCGGTTTTCTCTATGGAGGCGACCACGGAATCTCGGTCCCATGGGACGAGGCTCTGCAGGTCGATGAGGTCACATGATACCCCACTGTCGCGGATTGCCTGCTCGCAGACGTGGACCATCGCCCCCCATGCTATCACGGTGCACTCGTCACCCTCCATCGCCAGACGTGCCTCTCCGAGGGGCACCGTGTAGTGCGACTCGGGCACCTCTGCCTCCGGGTGTCCGTCCCATGTCGGCACGTTGTGCGGGTCGCCGTAGAACGGCCCCCTGTAGCATCTCTTCGGCTCAAAGAAGATGACCGGGTCATTGCTCTCCACGGCGCTGATGAGGAGCCCCTTGGCGTTGTAAGGGGTCGAGCAGTAGACCACCTTCAGTCCGGGGGTGTGCGTGAACTGCGACTCGGGGGACTGCGAGTGGTGGTGGCCTCCCCTGATCCCACCTCCAGCCGGGGTCCGAACAGTCACGGGCGACCAGAACTCCCCTCCCGAGCGGTGCCTAATCTTGGCCAGCTCGTTGACAATCTGGTCGTATGCCGGGAAGATGTAGTCAGCGAACTGAATCTCGACCACGGGTCTTAGCCCGTTGATGCCCATACCGAATGCGGTGGCCAGGATTCCTCCCTCGGAGAGGGGCGTGTCAAAGACGCGATGGGAGCCGTGCTTGGCCTGCAGGCCGTCGGTGGTCCTGAAGACCCCGCCGAAGTAGCCGACGTCCTGGCCGAAGACGATGACGTCGTCGTCTCCATCTAGGACTATGTCGAGGGCGCTATTGAGCGACTGAATCATGTTCATGTTCGGCATGCTATCCCTCCATGGCTTCGTCGAACTGCTCCTCGAGGTGCCACGGCATCTCCTCGTAGACCTCGGTGAAGATGGTGTCAGCCCCCGGGTACGGGCCGCTGGCCATGTCCCCATATCCCACGGCCTCCTTGTACGCGCTGGTAACCTCTCCGTCGATTCTTTCCTCGAGATCGGCCTGCCGCTCTTCACTCCACTCTCCTATCTCGATTAGGTGGTCGCGAAGTCTCTCGACGGGGTCGCCCCCGGGCCATTTCTCGTGCTCGTCGCCCGGGCGGTACCGACTAGGGTCGTCGCTGCTGCTGTGTGCCCCGGCGCGGTACGTCAGCACCTCGATGTGAGTCGCCCCGGTGCCCGAGGCAGCGCGCTCCCGGGCCCACTTGGTGACCGCGTACAGAGCGAGAAAGTCGTTACCGTCGACCCTAATCGAGGGCAGCCCGTACGGCAGCCCCCTCGAGGCGAACTCGCCATCTCCGGTGGCGAAGTTCGCATGAGTGGATATCGCCCACTGGTTGTTCACGACGTTGAGTATGACGGGCGCCTTGAAGACACCAGCGAAGTTGAGGGCGTAGTGGTAGTCTCCCTCTGCGCTGGCACCGTCTCCAATCCAGGTGATGGTGACCTCGTCAAGGTCCTTGTACCGAGAGGCCATGGCTACCCCCACGGCCTGACTGAACTGGGTTCCTACTGGGCTCGAGACCGAGATGAAGCGACCGTCCTTGTAGGAGTAGTGGACCGGCATCTGCCTGCCCTTGATGTTGTCCTCAACGTTCCCTAGGCAGTGGCAGATCATGCTGACCATGTCACGTCCCCTGACAAACTGGGCGCCCGGCTGCCTATACGTCGGAAAGATCCAGTCCTGTTCCTCGAGTGCCATGGTCTGCGCTATTGCGACGCATTCCTCGCCGAACGAGCGCATGTAGAACGAGAGCTTCCCCGTCCTCTGGAGTTTCATCATACGATCGTCGAAGATCCTCAGCCTGACCATGTGCTCGAGCCCCTCGCGTAGCTCGTCGGCGCTGAGCCCGGGATCCCATGCTCCTGTTGCTTTGTTGTCGTCACCTAGGACCCTGACTAGGCCATCGGCATGCGCGGATGTCTCTTCCGCTTCGCACTTGGCGGGGTCAGGACGATCTAGATCCCCTGGCTTCCATGGCCAAGACTCGAAGGTGGACTCCTCGCCCGGCCTGAAGGGAGCGTCAGGTATGCTTAGTCCGGACTTCTTCTTCTCCTTGCGCGCCATCTAGAACCACCTTTCCTCGAGCATCACGCCTGCCCTCCGAGCAGAACCGGCTGTCCTCCGTGGGATTCCTCCCACAATAGGCCCGCCCTGTAGCTTGAGCGCACCAGCGGTCCGCTGGCCACAGCATCGAAACCCATCTCGCGTGCGTCGCGGTCCCAACGTTGGAATTGGGCCGGCTCCGGGAACCTGTCAACCGGGAGGTGCCTGTCCCCTGGCTGTAGGTACTGTCCTAGGGTAATCATGCTGACCCCGGCCTCGCGCAGCATGCGCATGGCCTGCGTGACCTCCTCGTCAGTCTCTCCGAGACCGACCATGATGCTGGATTTGATACGGATGTCCGGGCGCAGCCGGCGCGCCTCCCGGAGGACGGTCAGTGACTGCTCGAATGAGGCGCGCGGGTCGCGTACCACCGAATCAAGCCGAGGAACGCACTCTACGTTGTGTGCGAACACCCTCAGGGGCAGGTCGTCGAGGAGTGCCGCCAGTGCATCGAGGTTACCGTCGAGATCGGAGCACAGCAGCTCCAAGCCGACCTCGGGACTGCGCTGGCTGACTGCGAGGATGCAGTCGCGATAGTGGCTGGCGCCCCCGTCCGACAGGTCATCCCGGTTGACGACCGTGATGACCGCGTGACTGAGCCCCATCCTAGCAACGGCCTCAGCCAGTTCGTCGGGCTCGTTCGAATCCAGAGCAGGTGGGGCCTTGACAGTCCCGACGGCGCAGAATCTGCAGCCCCGGGTGCATACCTCGCCAGCGACCATGAACGTCGCGGTGCCCCTGCCCCAGCAGTCGTGCACGTTGGGGCACCTGGCCTCCTCGCACACCGTGTGCAACCCATGCTCGTGGACGTTGGAACTGGTCTCCAGGTAGCGAACTCTGGCAGCACCAGTCGGAAGCGTCGTAGCGAACCACTTGGGTAGACGCTTTCGCTTCGACATGCGACGCTCCCGCGCACTCTCCCTAGACACTCCTCCGCAACCGCCGCCCGCCGCGGATTCGGGGTCGATGGTGGGCAGGTGCGTTGCCATCGCCCCATCGGAAGAACTCGCGCCGTTAATCATTCTCCTACGGAGAATCGCCCGGGATTGCGCGATACAACGGGTAATATCGGGAGTGGTCTTCGGCAAGGCGTGGTGAAGGGCGCGGTTCTGGTCACTGGGGGCGCTAGGCGCATAGGCAGGGCGATTTGCCTGCGTCTAGCCGCCGACGGCCATCCCATCGTGGTGCACTATCGGCGTTCGGACGATGAGGCCGAAGGGCTGGTGGACACTATCCGGTCATCCGGAGGAACTGCGCTAGCCCTGCAATCAGACTTGTCAGACGCCGCATCGGCGATTCCCTTGTCCAGCGGGCTGGGGGGGAATCCGCCTTAGGTGGCATCGTCAACAATGCCTCGATGTTCGTGCATGACGACCTAGACAGCGTAGACACGGAATGCTGGGACGCTCACATGGATGTGAACGCAAGGTCCCCGATGCTGATGATTCGCGCCCTCAACCAGCAGCTCGATGACGATGGCAGGGCATGTGTGGTGAACGTACTCGACCAGAAGATAGCCGAACCCAACCCCGATCACCTCTCCTACACGGCCTCGCGCTACGCCATGCTCGGCCTGACAGACGCGCTAGCCCGCGGCCTAGCCCCTCGCATACGCGTCAATGCCGTGGCGCCCGGCCACACTATGCCCAGCGACGACCAGAGCGAGGCCGGCTTCGCTAGGGCGCAATCCGACACTCCACTCGGGCGCGGACCCACTCCCGAGGACGTCGCAGACGCGGTGTCATACCTGATGGGCGCCGAGGCGGTGACTGGACAGGTCCTGTTCGTGGACTCGGGCGAGAGGTTTCTGTCCCGGGCCAGGGATGTCCTGTTTGAGACGGAGTGATTTCATGACCAACCACAGCGAGGCACTGATTCGGATGCTTGAGGAGTGCAAAGAAGCCTCATCGCTGTTCATGGAAGGTGTCGTGAGGGAGGTCGACGTCGGAATCCACTCTCATGAGATTGGCTCGCCGCAGAGAGTCAGGTTCGACATCCACATCATACTGGAGGATACTCAGGCAGGAGGGGACTCGATAGACGAAGTGCTCGACTACGAGTACCTAGTGGCCTCGCTGGACAGGGCGCTTGGAATGGGGCGCCCGGCCCTTCTGGAGACCTTGGCCACCAGGATAATCGACGAGGTCATCGCACCCTCCGAGGTCTCTGCGGCCTCGGTCAGTGCGACCAAGTTGGACGCATTGCCCGACGAAGGTAGGCTGGGATGCACTCTGACTCGCGTCAAGTGATTGGTGCAGAGGGCAGGATTCGAACCTGCGAAGCGCTAAGCACCGGAGTTTAAGTCCGGCCCCTTTGACCAACTCGGGTACCTCTGCGGACCCCCAGCGGGGCCATCCTCACTTGAACCGAGCGCACGCAGCAGTGTCACAACTGATACATCTCGTACCCTTGGGGTACGAACGCTTTAACGCCACTCTTACGGCGGAAACAGCGTGCAGGCTAGCAGCACGACGAATAGCGGTCGCGGCCATTTCAGGCTGGCCATTGCCTTGACTATGGTGATTCTGGCCCCCATCTGCCTATCCCTGGCCCCTGCTTCGGAATTGCGCTCGATTGAGCCCATGTCAGCCGACGACGACGTCGAATTGAAGCTCTACACCCTGTACATCTCCTCGCAGAACACCTCGGCCGGCGGTGACGGTCACATCACCACGGAGGTCCCCGAGTCAGGGGGCCAGGACAGCTCAAGTGCTCTGGACAGCGAAGTCGAGTTCCGCTCCAGCGACATGCTCTCCTCGCTAATCGTCTACGGCAGGTCACAGCACGGCAGCTCTAGTTCGTACTATCTCCCACTGGACATGTTCCTTCGGGCGACGGGCCCGAGTGGCTCCACGGTCGAGTGGTCGATTAGGCTGAAGGCCGGCGGCTCCGAGATCGGAACAGCGTCCTGGGATACCGACGCCTGCACGCAGAGCTTCACGAACAGCTGCAGCTTCGACCACGAGGAGTTCGAAATTGACCTCGGTGGCGACCAGTCGTTCACGGTCTCGAAGGATGAGAGAATGGAGATCACAGTCAGTGCCGAGATGTCGGGCTGTGACGGCGGCTCGATTCCAGGCGGCTCCAGTTGCGAGGCCGAAGTGGCTTGGAACGAGATTGACGACGAGAACAACAGGTACTCCCAACTTGAGGTTGAGGCGAATGCGATATCCAATAGCATCGTCGTCCTCCAACGCGAGGGCGCCGAGCTGGCCGAGGGCGCCGAACTCGACTGGTACCCCAACGACATCCTCTCAGAGCGTGCCATGCAGTTCACCTTCGATGTCAAGAGTTCCTTCGGGCGCTACGACATCGAGTCTACCCGTCTGATTATGAGGGACCCGGACGGAGTCTACCGAATCGACCACATCATCAACGAGGATGATGAGGACATCGAGGACACCAGCCAAGGCATCTTTGGCGAGTACATCTGGACCTACCCGAGCGGCCTGCCTGCCGGGGAGTACTCGGTCGAACTGGAGATCACCGATATCCAGGGTAACGCCTTCTTGATTGAGCACGACCCGGTCGAGATGCACCAATGGGGAGTCTCGCTCAACCACCGCCTGAACAAGCTGACCGAGTACATCGCCCCCGGCGAGACTACTGCGATTCCCTTGCAGCTGGTGCACAAGGGGGACTCCACCAAGTCGATGGAGGTTGAGATGGAGGTTCTGACGAACCTAGGTAGCTCGTGGATTCTCGAGTTCGACTCACCGGGCGGCTACACTCTCAACGCTGGCGGCGATATACTCAACCCAATCCTCACACTCACCGCGCCCGACGACCTGACAGGAACTCCCGAGGGCATAGAGATTAGGGCCGTGGCCGAGGCCGAGGTGGACAGCGTGCTGCAGGTGGTCGACCAGGACATTCTGCAACTCGACCTCGAGAAGATCGACGTATACCAACCCCCAGAGGTCTCGGTCTGGAACGAGGAGCACGACGTCCAGATAGCGAACTCGACACGACCCGACGACTTCGACCAGACCGTCCCGAGGTACGTGGAGTATGAGGAGTTCACCCCGTTCCTGCTGGAGATATTCAACACTGGTTTCGATGCCGACACGTTCAGGGTCGATGTACTGCAGAGGGCCAAGTCGATTATCCAGATATACGACAACGACACCGGTGAGAGAATTCTCGAGGACGAGGGTGACGGGACCTTCCACACAGCTCTTCTGGAGCGCCACTCGACGCAGGTACTACTGTTCAACGTCAAACCGTCCTCGGACAGGGACGACCCCGACATCGGCGAGATCGAGGTCGAGGTAATCAGCAATGGCAACTCGTCCCTGCGTACGACGGTGGTCTTCACGATACAGAGGACCTTCGGCATCTACGCCGAGGTTTCGCAGGACTGCGACGGCTCCCCTCTGGGTCACATCAGGGTTTCACTTTGCTCACCCTCTTCTGGTAACGCTGTGGTCGACCTCAGGGTGAGGATAACCAACAGTATGACCAGCGGAGAGTCTGCCAGCTGGTGGAGGATACAGAACCCGGCGTCTCTAGAGGAGAACACAGACAGGGACCCGGCCTACGGACAGTGGCAGTTCATGGTGCTGGACGAGGACGGCGACGCTGTTCCGAGGGTGTCCCTCGGTCCCGGCGACTTCACCGAGGTCTTCGTCACCGTGACCCTGACTAGCCAGGTTGTCGCAGGTAACCACACCGTCTACCTACGAATAATCGAGGACATAGATGACGACAATCCGAGGTACTTCGACCTCCCGATGGTGTTCGAGGTCGAGGCGGGTAATCCTAATCTGCAGATAGTACAGGTCTCCCCCAACTACGAGCTGCTGCCCGGTGAGGCCTACTCGATCCAACTCAAGGTCAAGAACAACGGCAATGGACCGTTGACCGTACTTCTGGATGCAGAGGTCGAGGAGTCTGGCTGGAGCGTCGACATCGAGGGCCCCTCTGGATCCCCACTGATAGAGCTAGAAGCCTTCGAGGAGGCCACCTTCAACCTCGAGGTCAGCGTCCCTGATTCGGCGAACAACGGCGAACAGGTCCCCGTCCAGATTACCGCCACGCCCTTCGATACCGAACAGAGCTGGCCCGAGCAGTACACCGCCGAGGCCACAGTGACGATGACAGTGGGAATCTCATCGCTGCTTGACATCCTGATCAACGAGATAACTCACCCACGCCTCTCCACCATGGCAATCAGCTTGGTCGGCATCCTGTTGCTGTTCGCTGGAATCCAGAGCAGGATGAACCGTCGCAGGTGGACTGCGCATCTGGCTTACCTTGAGTCACTGGGGGGCGACGAAGATGAAGAGGGGGACGACGACGAGGACCCCGATTTACCCGCTCCAGTTACCTCCGTAGAGGAGGATGAGTCGGACGATTACGAGGACGACGAGATCGAACTCGTCTGAGCCGGTGTGAATCGGTGTCCGAACGGCGCTCCATTCGTCTTAAGACCCGTACTTTCTGCCGTAGGCAGCAGAAGGCCTGAGCATGCGCGCGGTTTCTGCACCCACATCGCTCTACGAGACGTCGCGCAAGCGCCGGTCGGCCCTGCTGTTCAGCGCCCTGCTACTACTGTCCTCCTACGCCGCCCTCGAGTTCGGTGCCTGGGAGGCCCGGGCCTCGACCGATGCCGATGGTGACGGCCTGACCTACGGGCTTGAGTTCTACATCAACACCCAGCCTCAGGATTGGGACTCCGACAACGACGGCCTTCCGGACGGTTGGGAGTGGCAGTACGGCTTGGACCCCCTATCAGCCACGGGGGACAACGGCTCTACGGGAGACCCCGACGGGGACGCCTTCACCAACCTCAACGAGTACCAGTACGGCATACCGACAGGCTGGGATTCATCCTCTACCCCATCTGTACTCGACAACGGGGTCTGGTGGAATGGTACCGTCCCCACGAGGAACTGGGACGAGGAGAGTGCCATGCAGATCATTCAGGGCACCGGCTCGGACGGTGCTGACGAGGACCCGATGGGCAATATCTGCAACGACCAGATGGACAACGACAAGGATGGCCTCGTCGACACATTCGACAACGACGGTGACGGCGACGCCGACTGTAGCAGCGACGACGATGACGGCGACGGGCTAATCGATGAGGATCCCGATGGATGGGACACCGACGGGGATGGCATGCCGGACGCTTGGGAGGTCGCCAACAACCTCGACCCGACCTCGAACTCAAACATGGACGGTGCGTACGGCGACCCCGACGGAGACGGATTAGGAAACCTGTGGGAGTACGTCAACCCCGCCTGGGGGACTCGAAACGGCTCGACCAACCCACCCACGCAATACTTCCGACCGGGTCCATTCAACATGACCGGCACCGAGTCCCCATGCAACCCCGTGCTCGGCTTGGGCCCGGGCGGCTGCGTCATATTCACCGCCGAGGTCGACGGCATCACCCAGACCGACCCGAACAACAACGACACCGACGGCGACGGTCTGAATGACTCGTATGAGGCATTCGTGCTTCTCACCGACCCGACCGCCGTCGACACCGACGGCGACGGAATCTGGGACGGCGTCGAGGTGAACGGCTCGTATGGCGACCCTCCTCAAGCCAGTGACCCACGCAACAACAACACCGACGGCGATCAGTTCGATGACGGCGAGGAGGACGTCAACGGCAATGGCATAGTGGACCTCGGAGAGACCGATCCGACTCGAATAGAGGACGCCGGCGACATGGACAACGACGGCATAGACAACTGGGAAGAGAACATGACATGCACGCTGTGGAACGTCTCCGACACCGATGGCGGAGGAATCAACGACGGCGACGAGTTGACGCTAGCTCATTCGACCGATCCATGCGTCTCCACGGAGGATGTCGTCAAGCAGATTATGGGGTGGGATTCATCGAACTCGATTCTCACCCTGAACACCACCACCGGGCTCGACCCGAACCCGGTTGACTGGAGGCAGCAGGGCGCTGCGATGGCCTACTATGTATCCTCGAATGGCAGCCTCACCGGCTTCAGGTACGAGTCTATCATCTCCGACACTTTACGCAATGTCGACACCGACAGACCGAGCGATGCCGACACAGTGGTGTTCCTCAACTTCTCGTGGTGCTGGAACGCCACCGCCGGCGCGATTAATGAGCCACACTGTGACGACGACTACTTCGATACCGATGGTGACGGCCTCGCCGACTGGGAGGAAGGCCTCGGGACATGGGGCTACCTGTCTCTGCCCAACATGTCGGACACCGACGGCGATGGGGTGGACGACCTCAACGAGATACTCAACGAGACCGACCCGAGCATCGCCTGCCACAACCTACTCGATAGCGACGGCGACGGTCTCAACAATTACTTCGAGAACACCACCGGGTGTCCTTTGATTTACGGTCTGGGAGGCAATGGCACCATCGACACCTACTACACCATGTGGAACGTCACAGACACCGACAATGGCGGTGTGGCCGACGGCAGGAGTACCTCGACGGGACCAACCCGCAGAACAACTCGGCCGACGACCTGAACCCCGTCGACACCGACGGCGACGGTATCCCCGACACCATCGAGCAGCAGATTGGGACCGACTGGAGAGACCCCGACACCGACGGAGGGGGAGTGCCCGACGGGCAGGAGTGCCCCTCCAGAGTACTGGGACCTCGGCTGCCTAGATGCCGAGGGCAACCCGTGGGACCCCACCGACGATATCGACGAGAACATGCTGTACTTCGTCGCCGAGAACACCTCAGCCGGTGTGGACCCGGATCTGAGGCACTACTGGAGGTGGCATACCTACGACTACTACACTGGCGTGTCATGGGGAGTCAACACCACGTTGGTCGGTTACACTCAGATGTTATTCGACTGGTCCACCACACAGGGAGTAGCCGACTCCAGCTTCTGGCAGGAGAACGAATCGCTGGATGGACCATACAGTACGACGAAGACGGCATCTTAGGTCCGGGTGACGAGCTGATAGCGCCCTACAACGCTGTGAACTTCACCAGTTGGATGGACAACAACGCGGGCTGAACTTCTCGAACTTCACCCGCGACATCCTCATCGATCAATCGACCGTGGACACCCTGTATGTGACAGCCCCACAGGTCTTCTTCGGCCCGCAGATTATAGCCAACTCCACCTCGTTTTCAGGAAGCAGCTACGCCTACGATCTCCCCGACGATTTCCTCGGCAAGAGCAGTTATTTCGTCGAAGAAGTAACTCAGACGGTAATCAACGAATCCGGGGCTTTCAGCGCATGGGATAAGGTGCTGGCGATCCAGGACTACCTGATCAACGGCAACGCCAGCACCAACTTCACTCTGAACTACGACGGCTCGGGGAGGGTCGACGGACTCGATGAGGACAGCGATATCGCCCACTGGATACTCAACGGCTCGCAGGAGGGCAGCTGCGACGAGTTCACGACTGTGTTCTCCGTCATGCTCAGGCTCGCGGGAATCCCAACGAGAAAGGTCACCGGGTTCGCTGGAGGGACCTGGACGGGCAAGTCGTTCGAGGTTTACGGAAAGGACTTCACCAGGTGGGTCGAGGTCCACTTGGAGACCAATCAGAACCAAGGCGGCCTCGACATGGGCTGGATCCCGTTCGAGGCCTGCCCGCCGATGGCCGAACTCGAAGTTGTGGATTTGGATTGGGGGCCGACATGGGTGGAGAGGAACCTGTCCACCGGCGACATCTGGCTTAACGGGACCCTCCAGTTCGCCGACAACGAGACGGCCGCTGAAAACGTCACGATGTACCTCTACCTAGTCAGGTCCAACGATACTGGGGACGTGCCGGGTAGCGCGGCTCTGTCCGAGCACCTTGTTGACAACGGCACCACCGATGCGAACGGCAGCTTCAGTCTGAACGGCACCCCCGAGAAGGTCATCAACCCCGGATTCGGCTCGCTCGTTATCCACGTCTTCGAGAAAGGCTACGTCGGCTCGCAAGGCATCACCTTCACTTGGCGTCTGAACATCTCGGACGACGCCAATCTGAGCATCGGCGAGCCGCCCCCTCCTGACGAGCCGATGCTCGGCGCCGGCGTCGAGACTCTGGTCACCGGCGACATGTCATGGGCCAGCACCCCGTACAACGACCCATCCGAGTTAGACAGCCTACAGGTCATCCTGAACTACACCACCGCGAGCGACGGCCCAATTAGCCTGATTGCAGATGTCGGGGCAGGGGGTTACTACGAGTTCTCCCTGAGTATCAATGAATCCGAACCGCTCGGCCTGATCAACGCCTCGTTGAACTTCTATGGTTGGCACGAGGAGGACCTCAACAACGCCAGCACCCCTTCCTACCACCTCAGGCCGGCCACGGTGCCGTTCATGTTCAACATCACCCCCGCCCCTAACCTCACCGTAACGCTCGAGGGAGAGGGGGCCAACAACAGCATCCTCGAAGTTGACTCGCAGATCTACCTCAACGGCACCGTGCTGAGCAGGGGGCCGAACTCCGAGGCGCTGAACGGGACGTTAATTCTCAAGATGCGGCGTGCCAACACCAACGGCCCTTTCACGACGCTCACCTCGTGGTACCTGAACGACAGCAACTGGACATCCTCTCCCGGCGAGTTCTCGGTGAGTTGGCTGTTCTCTGCCGTCCGTGTGCCGCTGCCTGCCGGCGAGGTCCAAGTCAAGCTGGAGTTTGACTCGGAAGGCCTCTTTGCCAATGACCAAGTCACATTCTCGGACGAGTATGGAATACGCAGCTACGTCAACTTCGCCTACACCCTGCAACCCCTGCCTCGAGGCAATCTGGCAGTGGTCGAGGTCGTACTCACCGACCACACCAACACCTCCTTGGCGGATTTCCTCGGTACCTACATTCTGGAGCTCAACGGGACCGAGGAGTGGAACATCACCGATCCATCAGAGCCTAGGCTGGATGTGGCATTCACCCCGCCTTGGGAGACCTTCGCCGGCGACTACAGCTGGGTTTTGAACTTCTCGGGCTCGACCTGGCTGCAACCAGCTGAGGCAGTCGACGTGGTACGAATCCAGGGCAGGGCCAATGCCACCGTTCAACTGGGGCTCGAATGGACGCCCAGAGGGGCAACCAACTGGGTGGCCGGGTTCGCCAACGATATCTTCCACGACATCCCGGTACTAGGCAACAACTCCTCTGTGGTGGTGCAGTTGCTGGTGCCGTCCACCCTGCCCCCGGCGCCTGACGGCTCCCCGGCCCCGCCGGTAATCCACAGATTGGCTTCCGGGTGGATTGACAACGCGACGGGGGCTACAACCTCAGCTTCGAGATGCCCTCGGGTGTAGGCTCCGGGGTGTATGACCTAAGGGCCGTACTCGACTTCAACCAGAACCCACCCTCCGGCGGAGTCTTCTTCAAGGTCCAGGACGATGCCGTATACGCCGCCGGCATACAAACTGAGTTCGTGGTAGATGCCGCTCCGAGCGCACTGATAGTGGTAGCCGGCTCGACCATGATAGTCAATGCCACCATCACCGACGTCGAGGACAACTCTCTGCTGCAGGGTGTGCTCGCTGACATCTACTTCGATTGGGGCGGCGCTTCCGAGGCAATCATGGAGAACCAGACCACCGGGTCCGACGGTGTCGCGGCGTTCAGTCCGGTGATTCCCGCCGATACGGCGCCCGGGTACTACACCATCCGGGTGCACGCACCGGACGACAAGTCGGACAACCTGACCGTCGCTGACGCAGGCAGATGGCTTGGCAACGACAGCATGGTCAACCTCACGGTGCAGGTATCTAGCTTCGTCGAGATAGACAGCATACCCGTTGAGGTCACCGCAGGGCAGGCGTTCGCCATAAGTGGCAGGGTGATTGACGCGGTCGACGCCAACAGGACCGTCAATGGGCCGATGGCAGTGGAGGTGTTCTTCCTGGCCGACTCCAGTGAGACTCTAGTGCAGAGCGCCACCACGACCAGCAACGGCTCGTTCGCAATCTCAGTACCCACGGACCCATTGGGTGACGGCGTCACCAGCGGACTCAAGACCGTGGTGGTCAGCGTCATCAACGGCAGCACGCCGTTCTACCTAACTGGCACAGGAAACGCTTCGATACTCGTGCGTGGGGTGACCCAGTTCGTCGACAAGAGCCCAATCATCAACACCGTCGCGGACCGTGGTTCATCGATCAACTTCGGGGCCCGACTGGTGGAGTCGAGCGACAATGACAGGCAGATCGGCAACGCGACCATAGGGGCGAAGTTCCACGACACGTGGCTGCCAGCGATTCAGACGAACGGTGTGGGCGTGGTGAACTTCTCGTTCGCTATACCGCATTCTCATCCGCTTGGACTGATAGCCATCACGCTGTTCTTCAACGGCTCATCCACTCTGCACTCCACCACCACCACCATCACCACCATCACTGTCAGATCCCCTACCATCCTCACCGTCGACCCAATCACGGACAACCCTGCGGCGGGCGATTCGTTCTCGGTCAACGGCACGCTGACCTCCAGTAACGGCAGTGGCATTACAGACCGCGATGGCAACAGCCTCGCTCTGTCACTGACGTTCTCGATTGACGGACAGAGCAACACTTTCACAGTTCCACACGGGCATGCGCACTTCACACCTAACGGCTCATGGCACGTCGAGATACGCCTGGATCTCACCTTCCCGAGAGGTACCCACGACCTGATGGCCACATATACTCCCAATGTGAACTACTACGGCGCAAGCTCAGGTAACTCGACCTTCGACAGCCGTGGGTACTCACTGCTGACCATCACCGACCCTCAGGACCTCGACCCGGACAGCAGGACCATCCGAGGAGACGTAATCAGCGTGAACGTTTCGCTGATTGACAACGCCGGTCAACCGATCGTGGCAGAACCGGTCGACATCCTGATTGACGGCATCTTCACTTCAAGGAGCTCCACTGACATCAATGGCAGCATGAACGCGCTCATTGATGTCAACATCAACAGGGCCCCCGGCCCGATGACGATTACCGCCGACTTCGGAGGAATCAGCGGCACCACCGGGCTGCTGGGAGATGAGTCTTGGACCCGCGTCATCATCCTCGCACCGACCGAGCTGGAGATTACCTCCATCACCGGTTCGGCCATAGCCGGCGAGAGTGTGACCTTCAGCGGCACCCTGCTCGACGAGCACGGCCAGTTCCTAATCCACGGAGGTAACCCACGAGGCGGAATCATCCACCTTGAGATAGACGGTGTCACTGTCGGTCCGATATACTCCACGCAGTCCAACGCCAGCACCGGAGAGTGGTCGATAACCTACGACCTGCCGCTGGATGCAGACTATGGCTTGCACACAGTTACAGTCAGGTTCCTCGGGGGATTCACCTGGGTGGACCCGATGGGTCAGGGCGATTCGCTCAACCCCGAGTACTACCTGCCCTCGTCGTACATGACGACGTTCAACGCAACCCAGACCTCGCAAGTGGTTCTGACGACTCCTCCGGGGGAGGTTGACAGGAACGAACTACTCCTGATTGAGGGTATGCTGACTGACGGCTCGGGCAGGATACTTCCGAACAGGAACCTAGAGGTCTCGATGAACGGGGAGTTCCTGACTGGGCTCTCTGTGGGCGAAAACGGGACCTTCAGTCTGTACATCCCCGTACCTCCTGACATGGAGCTGGGGCCACGAATAGTACTGATCACGTACCAAGGAGAGGAGTTCGTACTGGGCTCCAACTCCTCTACCATCTTCACAGTGTACGGGCCCGTCGAGATATCCGTAGTTCAGCCCCAAGCCGTAGCGGTAGGAGACCCTCTGATGCTGAGCGGGACTGTCAGGGACAACCTGCCCGGGGGCTGGCTCGCCAACCACTCGCTACAGATTTTCGTCGACGGAATCCTCGTCGGAATCACCAGTTCGGACGAGAACGGAGAGTGGTCGTACCTGTGGACCGTCTCGGACTTCCTAGAGGTCGGCAACCACACTCTGACAATCAGGGCGCCCGAGCAGGGCTACCACCGGGTCGGCTCCACCGAGTCCGTCCTGATAATCGCCTACCACACGGGAATGACCCTGCAGGTCGATTCTCCCGTAGTAACGAGAGGAGGCTCTTGGAACTTCACCGGGCGTCTGTTCGACGAGGACTCCTCAGGCCGTCCGGGGCTCGAGGGTAGGGAGTTGACCGTACGGATCGATGGCGAGGTCGCAGGTACCGTCACCACATCAATCGACGGCACCTTCAGCTACACCCACGATTTGGGGTACGCAATCGCACGCGGACCGCACAACATAGCCTTCGCCTTCCTTGGCGAAACCTACTACCTACCAGTCCAGTACAACGTCACAGTATACGTCAGGGCGGACATAGAGATTGAGGTGTTCTCCAACAACCTCGACATAATTCGAGGGGACCCATTCGCCAAGATCAGGTTGCAGGGACGGATTCTTGAGATAGGCGGAGAGTCCAACGTGATGAGCAACATGACGATATCATTGCACTGGGATGATCTGATTCTACCGCTGTCCGGGAACCCATGGGACGATGACGGGACCGAGCACTTCGGTCTCGCCACCAACGCAATCCACAGCATGCCCCCGGGTCCACTGACCCTGACCGTAAGAGTCGAGCCCGACGGTTCTAGTTACCTCAATGGCGCCACCGTCGAGGTCGAGGTCGAGATTCTAATCTCCGTGGCCTACCGATTCAATCCCGAGTCCCTGTTCGTAGCCGAGGACCAGAGGCTGCTGTCAGGCTCAATCAACGTCACCGCGCTCGACACCGGGCAGGTGGTGCCCGACTTCCCGATATCGGCCTATCTGGTGAACGGCAGCTGCGTCAACAAGGACTCGCCGCACTTCGCCGTGGTCGGGCTCACCGATCAGAACGGCCTGTTCACCTACCAGTTCGAATCGTTCACCGGACTTCCATCATTCCACAACCAGACCTTCTGGGGCGGGCTGCGGGTGTGTTTCGCGACTGACTCCGAATTTGTCGATCCGATTAACAAGACGTGGCCCCCTATGTTCCGCGACGGTCTCGACGTCGAGTACGAGCAGCAGTCAGGCAAGGCCTTCGGATTCTCAACCATCCTGCTGGCCGCGCTGCTCACCCTCGCACTGCTGATTGGGGCGGCCATGCTGATGCGTAGGCGCAAGCAGGCCGCCATAGACGAATTGGCTGGTGTGTTCAGCTACACGGCCGAGCTACTGGCTGCCGGCGACGAGGTCAGGGAGGCCATCTTCAACTGTTACGAGAGCCTGTGCCAGATCCTGATGCGCAGGGGGTTCTTGCGCCGTGACTTCGAGACCGTACGCGAATTCGAGCTGGCGATTCGCAACGCCCTACCAATCAGCGAGCAGGCCCTAATCGCGCTCGACAGGATTTTCGAGGAGGCTAGGTACTCCAGTCACGTGCTCGGGGAGCCTCATCGGCAGAACGCGCAGATGGCACTGTCCACCGTCCTGCAGGAGATCGACGAGCTGCAAGAGGTCCCTGAGAGAGACTCCTATGTGGTCGACGATGGAATCAGGTGAACTCGAGACTCAACTCGCCTTCCGACCAGACGGCCCTCGCCAGTGCACTACCTTCCGGCAGGGCGAACTTCCTGAGGATGCCTCCAAAGCGTTCCGGTGCGATGAGTCGGACCACATCCCCCCGCTCATTAGCCAGCCTCTCTACTACTAACTCCTCGGGGAGAGTCGAAGGAAGGGGGATGCTGATTCTGTCGGCACTCAATGAGCCACCCAGTTCAGCTAGCATCTCGTCCAGAGGCTGGATGTCCCTAGCTAGGGACTTGGCTGCCTCAATCGGCTCGGATACGTCTGACACCACTTTGGCATGCTCTCCGCGCACCTCCTCGAGATGAGGTAGGTCGGAGAGGAACTCCTCATGCATCCGCTCCGCCCCCAAATCGAGGCCAGGTGTTACGACACCGAGAGAGGGCCCATGTCCTCCTAGCCCGGGCATCTCCACTTGCACCCGAGACCATTGCATGCGCACCATCACGAGAGCCGCACTCGGATGAACCCATTGCTCATTCAGTGTACCTAGCTGGGTCAGGAAACTTCCTGAAGAAGCGCCCAGTGTGCCTCGCAGTCCTGTCCGAATCGACCGATTCCACCGCGTGGATTCCATCAGGCATACAGATTCTGAAGCCGCGCTGGAGCAGGCGCTTCTCCAGTAGCACCACCAGAGCACGGTCGGCCGCCTTCCTGATTGGCCTACCAATGGCTTGCAGGAGCCTGTTCACAGCTGGCTGAGAGCCGGCGTATCTCCATGCCAGCGCACTGTCGTACTCATCCTCGTAGTACTCCCTCAGAGCGTCCTGACGGGCGCTGGGAGGAGGCAAGGGCAGGCCGATGCAAATCACCGCATCGAGGATGTTCCCAGGGTAGTCGACGCCCTCGGCCAGCTTGCCACCTAGGACCCCCGCGAGCAGGGCTGGGGTCTTCGAACGCCTCAGTTGGTGGAGTCTGTCAACCATACTGTCCATCTGCTCCTTAGATGCTCCCGAACGCTCTTCCAACAACTGACGACTGCGCACTACCCAGTCCTCGTCTTCTAGGACTATCTGCTCCAGCAGGGCGTAGCTCGGAGCGAACACGGCGACGTGCCCTGGCGTCTGGCGCAGTACCGAGTGGATGTGCGCGCGTATCCTAGCAGTATTCTCTTCGCCCCGTTCAGCGTATCGACTGGTGACATCCTTTGCAATGAGAACCGGCCTCCTCTCGGAGAGGAAGTGAGAGGTATATTCCTTGACTATTGATACTCTGGATTTAGGGACCTTGAGTAGGTCGTAGTACATCTGCGGAGGGAACAGAGTTCCTGACATCATGACACCACCTCGACACTCGTCAAGAAGCCCCTCGCTGACCACTCCAGGGTCCAGCAGATGAGTAGTCAGTCTGTGCTCTTCGCCCCCTAGTTTATCGTGGACGAGTGCGAAAGCGGGACTATCGTGGTGCTGCATGCAGGTGTGCAGCAGGATGGCCAGCCTAACGCAGGCTGTCTCTTCCTCGATATCGTCATCATCCTCGACAATGTCGACTCTTATCGATTGCAACATCCTGACTAGGTCGCCTAGCTCGATGGCTCGCTCGACGTCTTCGACCAGTATCGTCGAGATTCGACTTAGAAATTCCGTCATCGAGACTCTTTGATCATCGGTCCTGCTCGAAGATAGGCCACCGTCTATCTCGGCGAACCACTTCGGCAACTCGTTTCTCAGTCTGCGCATTGTAGCCTTCATTCTTCTGAGTCTGTCTAGTTCAGCGTTGTTCGAATCAGCCTCGGCTCCGTCAAGCGATGCGCCCTCTGACTGAGTCCTCTCTGTATGCTCTTCAATCTCGTAAATCGCGTCCCTAATCACCTTCATCCTAATTGTGCGTTCGAATCCCTTGCGAATCCTATCTGGGAGATTGTGTGCCTCATCAACCACAAGCAGCGTGTTCTCCAACCCTATGCCCATCGCTGAGAGGGAGGACTCCCTCACGGCCTCTACGAATACGTGATTGTAGTCGCATACCACCACATCAGCAGACGAAGCCGACTCTCTCGCTGCCTTCCAAGGGCAGATACCGTGGGGCATCCCCTCGTCGCCGGCCTTGCACATCGAGACGAGCTCGTCTACATGCAACGGATCGCGCAGTATCCGGGGGCGGATAAGATTGGCATCGGCGAGCCACGGCCGACAGGTGCGCGAGCCTCGCTTCTCGGCACACAGCCTCGAGAATAACGCCCGGTGCTCGTGCCTAATCTCGTTGATGCACATTCCCTGCTGCCCAATTAGGTCCACCAGCCTGACCCCGGGAGTGTCAGGCTCGAGCCTCTCGTTGATTCTGCGGACCGTGTCGACTACTATCCTGTGCTGCGACTGACGACCAGTCAGGAACATCACCACAGGAGGTTCTTCCGAGCTCCTCGCGACCTCGATTGCAGCGGCCAGAGCCGCCGCCGTCTTGCCAATTCCCGTTGGCGCGGCGGCCAGCAGGAATCCCCCGGCCCCGAGTGCTGCGATACCGTCGCCAATCATCTCAGCCTGGGCGTCACGAAGGTCCTCGTGGGCGATGAAACTCCCTGCACCGGACGTTGGACCCGCCTTCATGGAAGCGGACCTGATGATAGACCGACCAAGAAGATTGGCCATCATCTGGTGATGATGGCTTCGGAATCGCGGCTGTCTAGGATTACCTTCAGCGGCTCATCCAAGCTGACATGGCGGAGGGCCCCGGAATCGGTTGAAGCCGCAACCGAGTCCAACCACTCCCAGTCGACGAAGTCGTCGGGACCTATCGTAAGGTAGCCGATGTTGAATGTGATGATGTTCTGGAAGAAGTGAGTACCCTGAGAAGGCTCGACGTGGATGTCCGTCATGGGAACCTCGACAATCACACTGGAGCCCATGATGTGGTCCCACTGGGCCGGGATGCCCAGCGAAGGGTCCGATGACCCCCATCTGCCCGGCCCAATCAGCACGTAGGGCCGGTCCTCCGCCCGTAGGGCTGCATCTATGGCAGCAATCTCGGAAATCAGGTCCGTCGTCCGCATCCTATCCAGCCTCTCCGGGTGGACGTACACCACGTCCCTGATGCCCTCAATGACCCCGTTTCCGAGAGATTGGCTGCATATGCACATTGCCTTGGAACGTTCGACATCGGCCAGATCGATGTCTATGTCGACGGACTCCTCCATCATCGGTCTGACCTGCAGGATGGCGAACCTCCGTTTCCCCGAGTCCTGATTGATGGACATCGCGAACTCGAGCTCGACGGGGGAGCCGATGTAGTTCTGGCAGGTGTTGAGGACGTGACTGAGTATCTCCGAGAGCGGAAACCTCCCATGCTTGAGTACCGGGGCGAAGGTGACGACCCTCGGACCACCATCCACAGCCAGAGAGTCGACCATGCGGTCGTCCGAGACAACATAGGTCGAACCTACGAGAGCCAGACAACCGTCCTCCTCGGCCTCAGCCAGACTGAGATTGAGCAAGTTATCCTCCTCTTCAGCGTGGACTTCTCCGTCCTCCTGCCTCATTGGAATGGCGAAGAAGTTGCGTTGAGAGGTGTCCAGGGTGGCTTGGTTGCTGTAGAACTGGTGGATTCTACGAGGCTGGCCCGGGCTGTACCTCAGGCACTTACCTCCATTGGAGACCTGACGACCCAGCCCTATGCATATCGCTGCAATCCCGTCTTCTGCTAGAATGGGTTCGACGGGGTAGTGATTACGACTCCTGGCAGCCCCCGATATGGTCGGGTAGAAACGCCCGTTTACCTCGTCACCGACCAGGTCCTGTATGACCACAGCCATGCGCTCGTCCTCTATGGTGCTCGGCGTGGCTGCGACGTACGCCTTGGCCCTGCGGTAATATGTTGAAGCGTAGACCAGTTTGATCGCCTCGAGGACCCTCTTCAGCCTGACCACGGGATCCGGGTGGTCGTTGGCCAGCATGTAGGTCGCGTACACCCCCGCGAAAGGCTGGTGACTGGAATCCTCAAGCAGGCTCGACGAGCGTACAGCCAAGGGCCACTTCGTCTGTTGCAGCATCACCGAGATCTTCTTCTCCATCTCGTCTGTGAAACCGGCTTTCAAGAAGGCCCCGTTGACCTCCTCGTCCTCGTGATCCTCGTGAGCGAATCTGCCAAGGCCATTGTCCTCTACAAACTCCTCGAACACGTCAGTGCCGATTACCACCGACCTTGGCACCACGAACTCGACATCGGGGAACTCGCTGCCCAGCCCCAGATCGAGCATGCGGGTGAATAGGAAGGCCAGCCCCCTGCCCTTACCACCTAGGCTGCCCCTCCCTATCCTCTGGAAGCCAGCACCCTCACGCTTGGCGTCGTAGTCCCCAATCGTACGCATCCTGACCTGGACGATATGACTCCTGACGGAGTCTGCAAGATACTTCCTGATTCCCTCTGTGGTGTCGAAGTCACCAATCTTCTTCGGCCTCATCCCTGCCGCCAAGCTGAACTCCGAACGCGTCCTCAGCCAATGAGAGAACTGATTTCTCCCGGCATGGTACTCAATCGAGTCAATCGGGACACTCTCGAGCCCGTGCATGAATTCCTCGAGGTTCGAGGCCCTAGTGACCTCGCTCCCGTCAGGCATTCTGAATACGAAGTCGCCGAAGTTCATCTCATCGACCATGAACTCCTCTATCCTCCTGTACAACTGGGTGTCCTCCTTGTGCAGGAAGCGGACGCCAAGCGCCTCGGCATCCTCCTTCAGTTCGATGTTCTTCGACTGGAACAGTATGGGCATGTAGCGATGACCCTCCTGAGCGTAGCGCACCAGCTCAAGGCCAGCCGTGTCCCTCTGTCCGCCTTGGTTGGGGAACTTGCCGTCGGTGAAAATTCCGATTATGTTGTTGTGGTACCTGTCGATGATCGACTTGGCGGAATTCATGTCTGAGGCCAATAGAATCTTGCCCCTAGCCCTGAGCCTCAGAAGCTTCTGATGGAGGTTCCCGCCCTCTCCCATCAGACGCGTTGTCTGCTCCACCAACTGCCTGTACAGCAATGGGAGGTACATGGAGTAGAACCTGCGACTGTCCTCGATGAGCAGGATGACCTGAACATCGCCGTCCCTCACGTCGTTCTCGACGTTCCGCTCGTCCTCAATCAGCTTGCAGATTGACAGCAGTATCCTGCTATCACCAGTCCACACGAAGATTCGATCAATCCCCTCGCCAGCGCTCAGGGTCGCTAACTCGCGGGTATTGTGACTCAGCATGACCACGGGCAGCCCCTCGACGATTCGCTTCGCCTCGGTCCCGAACGCCTTGACGTCCATCTCCCCGACCCTTGTCATGGTGATTACGAGATCGAACTCGCGCGTGCGTAGCAGCCCGAGGGCGTCCCGGGCATCGGGGCTGTGGATGATGCGGGGAGCCTGAGAGAGGTTGAGGTCGGAGTACTCCTCCTGCATAATCTCCGCTAGGTACCCCGATTCTTCCAGCAGGTAGTGGTCGAAGTGACTGGCGACGAGAAGGACGTCTCGGACTCTGAACGGCGTCAGTCGCTCGAAGCGACTCCAGTCGGAGATGCTCTCGCCCATGCACTCGGATGGGAGCATCATGCATCAAAGTTCAGACTGAGATGGTAGGGTGTCCCGCACGAGACGTGCGAGACGGTGTGTGTCGAAATTCAACGAAAGCGCTCCCGATCGGTCTTGCGTGACCTGCCTCTGGCAGCCCTCGGCACATCACGGGAGTCATAGCCGACCGCGTCGGAGAGCTTGGCTCTGGCTCGCAAGCCCTCTAGGCCGCAGAGAACGGGTTGGGCGAGGGGGCGTCGGTGACGCCCCCCCGCGTTTTTCTCGTGCATCCCATCATCGCTCATTCTCTCACCTCATAGAGCGTTTGAATCATCATCGAAGCGCGCACGCAGATCGTCCATGCGCATGGAGAGCACCTGGTCCACCGTAGCACCCTCAAGAGTAGCCTTGGCAATGTGCTCGCGGGCAGCTTGCCGCAGCACCGAGGCTGCCGACTCCCCCCGTAGCCTGCAGAAGTCCCGCATCCTCGCCGTGAGGTCGGGTCCGAGGTCAACCTCAATCCGCTCTCCCATCGAGGGCAGGGGCGAAGCGAGGTACCTGCGGACGGCCTCTCTAATCACGTCGGAGCGGTTTCGCATGCCGTCGAGGCCAACCCGCTGGTCGATTTCTAGCAAGTGATCCTCGGGGACCCTCAGCGAGACCATTGGACTGACACCGGCCACCTCATGCTCCTCCTGAGTCCGGCAGACCCGGTGGGGGCACTTAACTGTATTGCAATTGAAAGACAAATGAAATACGATGATTGTGAAACGACTCCGGGAATTTTCGCACGTCTCCCAGCGACCCGGCAATAGTGCGTTTCAAGGCCAAACGTCCTTTCGAAGTCCCGCAGGGTCGGGCATGAAGGTCATCAACGATGCGATACACGGCCAGTTCTCGCTGGATGGAGTTCGCGGCGACCTGCTAGCCACCCCGGAGATGAACAAGCTCAGTCACATCAAGCAGCTCGGACTGGCGCACCTAGTCTTCCCCGGGGCCCACCACACTAGGTTCGAGCACTCCCTAGGGGCGTCGCACATCGCAGGCATGATGGCCGAGTCATTGGACTTGGACGAGCACGAGACCGAGACTGTCCAAGCAGCTGCTATGCTCCACGACGTCGGTCACGGGCCATACTCACACACGCTCGAGCACATCCTGCACGAGCGCGGAGGGATGGACCACATGTCGATTACAGAGGGGATTATCCTCGGTAATTACGATGTCCTGCGAGAAGGCGAGCAGTCATCGGTGCCCGAACGCCAGACGGTTCCGGACATTCTGGAGAGGCACGGCTTGGAACCCAAGGAGGTGGCCGACCTCATCAGGGGACCTGGAGCCGGCGGCACCGAGCGCTCGCTGACAGCGTGGACCGAGGGCAGCGAGGACTTCGTGGACGAGGACCTGACACTAGCGCATCTGGTTCACGGGCCGGTGGACTGCGACCAGTTGGACTACCTGCTTCGCGACTCGCACTTCACAGGCGTCAATCATGGTAATGTCGATCACCGCAGGTTGATTTCATCTCTCCAAAGGCACGCCGGCGATATAGCTGTGGAGGAAGGCGGATTAGCATCGCTGGAGGGGATGTTGATGGCACGAGCGCTAATGTACAGTGGAGTTTACTTCCATAGGGTTAACAGGATTACCGAAGTTATGCTCTCGAGGGCGGTAGAGCGCAGTTCGGAAAACATGCCCGGAGTTATGGATCTTCAGCGCAGGGTCGATGCAGAGATATGGGAGGTCCTAGCAGCTGCCGGAGATTACGCACAGGATATCATCAGGAGGCTGAAGTACAGAAATCTCCTCAAGGTATCTTGGGGTCTCCGGGGAGATGAACTCGATGAAGAACAGAAAACTCTCCTTCAGGAGATTGGAACGAACTCTGAATCACGCACGCAGTTAGAGGACGATCTTGCACATCGAGCCGGGCTCGAACCAGGATACGTAGCCATCGACGTCCCTCAGGCCAAGGTCCTACTGGGTGAGGACCGAATGGAGATGGTAGACGTCAAGATTGTTGGCGACGACGGCCGCACTAGAAGATTGCAAGATCACACCCCGATTGCTGATGCTCTGAAGAAGCGCCAAGTGAGCCAGACAGCGGTCTACGTGATCACTCTCCCGGGCCATCAGTCGAATGTGGCGCAGTTGGCCGAAAGACATCTTTTCTCCTGAGTTTTATCGGCCCCTACGGGGCCGTTCGATTCACTAATCCCATTGGGATACCATTCAAAAGCACCCCCTCGGTCGCGCAAGCGCCCGGTACCTCATAGTAGGAATCGTTCAATCCCCTTGGTGAGCCAATGGACAGCACAATGAAGCAAGTGTATGACAGCGTAATTGCAAGAGATCCCAACCAGCCCGAGTTCCATCAGGCGGTCGAAGAGGTCTTGGACAGCCTAGAGCCTGTGGTCAAGGCCAACCCCGAGTACATCTCGGTTGTTGAGGCGATTGTCGAGGCCGAGAGGATAATCCAGTTCCGGGTCCCTTGGTACGATGACGATGGCAACCTCCATGTCAATCGTGGGTTTCGTATCCAGTTCAACAGCGCGATTGGCCCGTACAAGGGCGGACTCAGGTTCCACCCCAGCGTCAACCAGTCGATACTGAAGTTCCTCGCCTTCGAACAGCTCTTCAAGAACAGCCTGACCGGCCTTCCGATGGGCGGGGGCAAGGGCGGCTCTGACTTCGACCCCAAGGGCAAGTCGGATGCCGAGGTCATGCGCTTCTGCCAGTCTTTCATGATGGAGTTGTGGCGGCACATAGGAGCTGATCTTGACGTCCCAGCAGGCGACATCGGCGTGGGTGGCAGGGAGATTGGCTACCTCTTCGGCATGTACAAGAAACTCGCGAACGAGTTCACGGGGGTGCTCACTGGGAAGGGGCGCTCATACGGAGGATCTCTGATTCGCCCGGAGGCGACCGGCTACGGACTGGTCTACTTCGCTAGGGAGATGCTGGCAACCAAGGGAAAGTCATTCGAGGGGGCCACTGTCGCAATCAGCGGCTCGGGCAACGTAGCGCAGTTCGCCTGCGAGAAGGTGCTAGATCTGGGTGGCAAGCCTGTGACCATGTCCGATAGCAGTGGATTCATACACGACTCATCTGGCATAGACAGGAAAAAGCTCGCTTGGATTATGGACCTCAAGAACAACCGCAGAGGAAGGATCAAGGAGTACGCAGACCACTTCGAAGGGGTCGAATACACCGCATCTAAGCCGGAGCCGAACCTGAACGGACTCTGGGACACCAACGTCGACATAGCACTACCGTGCGCGACCCAGAACGAGATTAACGGCGAGGAGGCCAAGATGTTGGTCGACAACAAGGTCATCGCGGTCGCCGAGGGGGCCAACATGCCCTGCACGCCCGAGGCGGTGGAGTGCTTCCACGCCAATGGGGTGCTGTTCGCGCCCGGAAAGGCCTCGAACGCAGGAGGTGTGGCTACTTCCGGACTGGAGATGAGCCAGAACAGCCTGCGGATGAGTTGGACCAGGGAGGAAGTCGATCAGAAACTCGAGGGCATAATGGTGGACATCCACAAGAACGCCTTTGAGACCGCAGAAAAGTATGGTATGCCCGGCAACTACGTCGCTGGAGCAAACATCGCCGGCTTCCTCAAGGTCGCCGAGGCGATGCAGGCTCAGGGAATGGTCTAGAAATTTTCAGCGGACACGTGGCCCATCTCCCTTGCCATCGGGAACGTACCCATATCCAGTATCCTCATCGACCAATTCTTCATGAATTTGTTCGGGGACTTCGTCCTCATGCAGTGATGAGAGGAATTTCTTGAGCCTCTCGCTCTTTGGATTGTTGATAATCGAAGAGGGCCCTTCCTCCGCCACAACGCCCTCGTCCATGTATATCACCCGGTCAGCCACGTCTCTGGCGAAGCCGATCTCGTGGGTGACAATCAGCATTGTCATGCCCTCGTCCGCCAGCCCTCTGATGGTCTCGAGGACCGAGCCGATTAGCTCGGGGTCAAGGGCGCTGGTGGGCTCGTCGAATAGCAACACTTCGGGGCGCATCGCCAGAGCACGCGCTATTGCGACCCTCTGCTTCTGGCCGCCTGAGAGATTCCCCGGGTAGGCGTCAATCCTGTCTAGCATGTCGACACGCTCGAGCACCGACATTGCCCACTCCTCGGCCTCGCCCTTGCTCATCTTCCTAACGTGCCTGAGCCCCAGCGTGACGTTGTCCAATACCTTCAGGTGGGCGAATAGCTCGAAGGACTGGAAAACCATCCCTATCCTAGACCTCAGGTTGTTCACGTCCGTGTGAGGCGTGTTAATCTGCTCGCCCTTCAGGTAAATCTCACCCTCGGTCGGCTCGATCAGTCGGTTTATGCAGCGCAGAACAGTCGACTTACCGCTGCCCGAAGAGCCGATGATTGCCACCGACTCGCCTTGGTTGACATCGAAGGATATGCCCCTGACGGCATGGACTCCGCCAGAGTAGATCATGTGCAGATCTTCTACGTCCAACACCTTGTCCGGCAATCAATCACCCCCTGTCATCCCCAATCCCGGTATCCTAGTCTTCTCCTCCATCCACCTGAGGAACAGTGCTAGCGTCCAAGTGACCACGAAGTACGATATCAGGACCATCCCCCAAGCGTATGCGTATTGGAATGTACTGGCAACTATCAGCTTCCCTTGCCTAGTGAGCTCAGCGTACCCAATAATCATCGCGAGCGACGAGTTGAGGACCAAGTTGACCATCTCGTTGCCCATCGGGGGGATGCAGATCCTAATCGCCTGTGGCATTATCACCCTGCGCATGGTCTGCAGGTAAGTCAGGCCAACGCTCCTGCCGGCCTCCATCTGGGCCGAAGGTATGGCTTGGATGGCGCCTCTGATGGTCTCACACTGGTACGCCCCGGAATTGAATCCGAGGGCGCAGATGGCACTGATGAAGGCCGAGTCGTAGAACAGTCCGCCAATCAACGTGCCATAGTTCTCCTCGGAGTAATCGTACGTGGCGAAGATGTCCGTGATGAAGTTGCGATCCTGCTCCAGTTTATCGAAGCTGAAGATCTCCAAACCCGGCTCCTGGATTAGGGCACCCAGTCGGAGCCCGAAGTGGATGAACAGGAATTGCACAATCAGCGGGGTGTTGCGGAAGAAGTCGGTGTACACGGTCGCTAGGGTGTTCAGCGGCCTGACCCTCCAGGGGTTAATCGTAATCGTCCTTATCTTGACTTTGGAGAACCTGCCGTTGTTGCTGAGGAACAGCAGCCCAAGGAATGTCAGGGCAATCCCCAGGAGTATCCTCGCAAAGGACTCGGGTGCACCAACAGGGAGGAAGATGTACTCTATACCTTGCAGCCCAAGGCCCCTGGACCCGGGTATGGCCGAGTTGATCAGATACAGGCCGCTCGCCAGTATCGGAATACCTGTGATCCTGACGTGCCTAGGTTTGAAGCGCTCCACGATGTACCTCAGGGACGTCGGAGATGTCTTGCACATCGCAAGGGTCACTCCGAGGAAGAATCCGAGTATTATTCCGAAGGCGACGATCTTCACCGTTGCCATGAATCCGTCTAGAAACATCTCCTTGGTTTCATCGACGAAAACGCCGAAGTTGCTGTACTCGGGTACTACGAAGCCGACTTGGTCGTCCACGCCGGCATCTTCGGTCCACAGTATCGCACCACCGTCTCCCACGGCTATTCCGATGAATCCAGTCAGCATCTGTATGTGGTTGAAGTCGGAGTCGTTGCCCAACGGGTTGATCTGCTGCGAGACGATGGTTCCGCCGTTGGTGCTTATCGAGAGGTACCCTCCCTCTCCGGTCATCATCAGTTTGGTAGTAGTGACTACCTCAATCGATGTTAGTTCCACACCAAGATTGGAGGGATTCAGGACGTACTCATTGCTGGCTGGAGGATAGTGCCTCTCGAAGTTGATTAGAGTCCAGAGGTAGCCGACCTCAGTCCCTGATACGACATTGCTCATCGACATGAGAATCCGACCGTCATCGGTAATCGCGTATATCCTGACGGGGCTGTAGAACTCAACTGCGACGATTTCCGCTTCGCCCATCTCTTCGGGGGGTTCGCGGTAGTCCCAAGTCGCACCTCCATCGGCGGAGAACAGGATGGTTCCATTCGCCCCGACGATGACTCCCAACTCATCATCGTAGAACGAAACCGCCATCAAGTCGGACCCTATGGACAACGAAACACTCTCCCACCCTCCGTTCTCGTATCTGGAGATGGTCCCCCCGTCACCGACGACGACGACGCTCTGGCTACCTGTCAGAGAGACCCCATTCACATGAGAGCCCTCTGGTAGGGAGATATCCAACCAATCCGAATCCTGATCTTGCTTAAGGAGCACCAGTCCGGAATTCCCGGCGACCAAAAGCGCACCGAATCTCGATTCGGAGTGGTGAATGTCGACTACAGTCGGTGACTCGGCAATCTCCCAGGTCAATCCGCTGTCACTGCTGTTGAGCATCACTCCCTCGGTACCGAACGCCCACACCTGGTCGCCGAATTCAACAGCGGTGAGAAGGTTCTCCGAGGTACCGCTCTCTACAATCTCCCAACTGCTCTGGAACTCCTTGGCCTGAATCGGCGAGACGAAGGTGACAAGCACAATCAATGAGGCGATGGCAATTATTCGGGTAACTTTGGGCGCCATAGGTTCCGTTGACCTAGAAACCTGCTTTTGCATGGCTACCCCCACTGCCTGAGGCGCCCGGTTGAATATAGTCTAGGCGGACCACCAATTCTAAGTCGGCATCGCAGCCTCTCGGACCATGAGATGCATACCGACAGCCCTCTGCCTCGGCGTGCTTCTGCTGACAGCACCCAGCGTCTCGGCAGCGGGGGACGTCCAGTACGTCGTGGGCACTTCCGAGGAGACGGACCCCTCGGGCCTGTTGGAATCCCACCAGCATATCACCGAGGTCGCTTTCCAAGACTACAACATGGCCATGCGGGACCTGATGGTGGGCAACATCGACTTCTTCCTGACCACTCACTCCATCGCGGCCGACCCGGCGACCTCAGAGAACACTCCCGGCCTTTCCATCGTCGGCATGGTGGAAGAGATTGAGTCGTACGTGCCTGTCGTTCTCCCCGACTCTCAAACCGTCATCGGGAGCATGGAATTGCTAGACGCCATGAACGTCGCACTGGGGGAACTAATCTCTTCAAACTCTCTGTCAGCAACATACATGACTTGGTTCATCGGAGAGTCAGAGATGGACGCATCCTCGTTCGAGGGGAGCATCGGCGAGTGGCCTACTCCGACCGAGGGAGGCGTACTCCACTCGATTGTTGATAACCAGAGAGAGATGGTCGCTTGCATGTATGATCGGGACTCTCCCATGTCCTGGCAGGACGCCTCCGCCCAGATGAACGGCTACGAGGCGGAGGTTGCTCAGATGATGGCAAACAAAATGGGGACTCACTACGGGACACACATCACCTTCAGGGGCCACGACAGTGGTGGCGAGTTCGAAGCCATAGAGGACCTGAAGAGAGGAGACACCTGTGATTTCATCATGGCCTCCATAACTCCTCAGAAGGCCATGTCGAAAGGCCTCATGGGAGGCATTCCGTATCACATCGAGGGATATGTGCTGATGGCATCCCTAGAGTCCCCTCCCTTACAGTCAGCACAGCATCTTTTCCTTTCGGCAGATGAGGATGAGGGCAGTGAGTTCGACCAGCGATGGATCGCAATCGCCGTCCTCTCGGCGTTCATCGCATACCAGTTGGCCCGTAGACAATGACGTGAAGTCCGACCAGCAATGTTCATCGTCGGATTCGCGCCAAACGATGTCATGGGAGAGCTGCTGTATCAGGGTAAGGTCAAGCAAGTTTGGAGCACCGATGACCCTAATGTCCTCGAATTCAGGTACACGGACCAGATTTCAGTCTACGACCAAATCATCCCCTCGTTGATTCCTCGCAAGGGAGAGAGCCTCAACCGAACAACGTGCCACTGGTTCGACCTAGTGAGCGATGAGGGGGTTTGCGAGACCCACCTAATCGAGATGAACGCCCCCGATCGTTGCCTTGCCAGACGCTTTGAGGTCATCAAGGAGCCCGGCGCTATACCCCGCGATATGGAAAACGTCTTCGTACCGCTGGAGGTTATTTGCAGGCACCACCTGTCGGGCTCCGGCTGGCGCAGGTATGCCAAGGGTGAGGTCGGGGCCGAGGAGTTCGGCTTCGAGCCCGGAACCGAGATCGAGGCGGGCTGCAAACTACCTCGTCCGTACCTTGAGGTGTCTACAAAGTTCGAGGCATTCGACAGGCTTCTCGACAGAGAGGAGGCATTGCAGATATCGAACCTCACCGAACAGGAGTTCGACTCATTGCTCGATACGGTACTGAGGATTGATGCCATAATTGAGCGCGAGGCTGGAAAACGGGGGCTGATTCACGTCGACGGCAAGAAGGAGTTCGCCCTAGGCGAGGGCAGGAGGCCAGTTCTGGTGGATTCGTTCGGCACCCTGGACGAGGATAGGTGGTGGGATGCCGAGACCTACTCCAAAGGCCAGATAGTATCGCTTTCCAAGGAGTTCGTCCGCGAGCACTACATCGACATAGGACATCATGAGGCCCTGTACGATGCGAGGGAAAGGGGAATCGAGGAGCCTCCGATTCCCGCCTTGCCGCAGGAGATGGTAGACAGGACAGCGCAGCTGTACGCATCAATGTACGAGCGACTGACCGGAGCCGAATTCTGAGGTGCGCATGGGCACTCACGATTACGAGGACGACTCTCGCAACGAAGACATTCTCGTATCGGTGAACGGGGACATCGTCCACCGCCAGGAAGCCAAGGTCTCGGTGTTCGACGCCGGCTTCCTGCTGGGCGATGGAGTCTGGGAGTCGTTCAGGCTGCACAATGGAACCATCGTATTTGCCGAGGACCATCTGGACAGGTTATTCCGTGGGGCCGAGTCGATTTCCCTCGACATTGGCATGTCGCGCAAGGAGGTACTGGAACAGGTGGATCGTGTGATATTGGCCAACGGCATGCATGACGGCGTACATGTTCGTTTGGTCGTATCTCGCGGCCTCAAGCCTACTCCCTATCAGGCCCCGTGGGTGATTTCGGGACCTCCGACCCTAGTCATCATGCCTGAGTACAAGAGGGCGGACGAGCGTAGGGCAGTGGATGGAATCAGCCTCGTCACGGTCGACGTGCGGAGGGGCAATCAGAACGTCCAGGACCCTCGCATCAACAGTCTATCCAAGCACAACTGCATCGCTGCATGCGTTGACGCTGCAAGCAAGGGTGGCGATGAGGGCTTGATGCTCGACCCCTCGGGCAACGTAGCGACCTGCAACTCCACTCACTTCTTCGCCGTCCGCAACGGCGAGGTCTGGACCTCTACAGGTGAGCACTGTTTGGATGGCATCACTCGCAGGAAGGTGCTGGAGCTGTGTCACACGAACGGAATCCCCGCATTTGAGAAGGACTTCACCCCCGAGCAGGTCCGGACGGCCGATGAGGCCTTTGTGACCGGCACGTTCGCTGGTCTCACCCCGGTGGTGGAGTTCGACGGCAAGCCGATGAGTGGTGGCCAGAGGGGTCCTGTGTGCGAACGTCTGCAGGCACTCTATCTGGAATTGATCAGGAGCGAGTGTGGTGGCTGAAGGCGTCAGCATCGCCATGTGGTCCGGGCCACGTAACATCTCGACGGCGATGATGTACTCGTTCGACAACCGGGCTGACTGCTTCGCGAGCGACGAACCGCTCTATGCCCACTACCTCTCTAGGACCGGCATCAAGCACCCTGATGCTGATGTCGTGATGACTCGCCACGAGACCGATGCCGATGCCGTGACTGACTATTTGACAGGGGCAATCCCCGGGGCCGCTGGGGTCTGGTACCAGAAGCACATGTGCCATCACATTCTACCAGATATGGACACTGGCTGGCTGGCCGCGCTCGAGAACTGCTTCCTCATACGTGATCCCAGAGAGGTCCTGCTCTCGCTCTCGAAGATAACCAACGAGGTATCGTTGTGGGCGACGGGCTTACCGCAGCAGGCGAGGCTGCTGGAGCAGGTCACCGAGGAAAGCGGAGAGGTACCACCGATACTAGACGCACGCGACGTGCTCGAGGACCCCCGGGGTATGCTAGGGTTGCTCTGCGAGCGAGTGCGGATACCCTTCAGTGAGGAGATGTTGTCATGGAGGCCGGGTCCAAGGGAGTGCGACGGCATCTGGGCAGAGCACTGGTACGATTCGGTCTGGGCGTCCACCGGTTTCTCCCCTTACAGAGCTAGGCCGGGCGATTTAGCTCCAGAGCACGAGGCGATTCTGTCACAGGCACTGCCACTCTACGAGGGCATGTACTCGCTCAGGATGTCTCTGTAATCAGTCCCTCATCAACCGCTTCAACCTAGCTTCAAAGTCATCCTCGTCGGGGCTTTCCGGGGCAGGCTTGGGAGTTTGCAACTCCTCCTCTTCCTCCTCGTCCGGAAGGACATCTTCCTCCTCGACGACTTCCCTAGCGACCTTCTCGTGGACCATCTTCTCCTCGGCAGCGGCCATGGCCATCTCCATCAGCTCCTTACCCTCTCGATAGTTCCTCACCATCCATGCCAGAGCCACGGACACCCCGATGACTAGCAAAGCCGCGGCCAGGGAGGTCCCCATGTCGTTGTACTTGCTCGGATCCGTCTGACCTCCCGAGAGGATTATCCTGCTCTCGTCATCGCTTGGGTCCGAATCGACGTCCCATGGGAAGGCGCAGCCAATAGTCACCACGACCTCGTCCCCGTCCTCGGCTGACCCTGGGCGATCCATCCCCACGGTCGGGGAGAATGTCCCTGTCAGGTCGACTCGATGCGTCATCGAGTGATCTCCGGAGACCACGCTGAGTATGCAATCGGCGTTGTACTGGTCAAGCATGGCCCCGACCCCGTCGCCACGCTTCGTCAGCACCCTGATCTTCTGCTCGGCACCCTCGCCATCAAGCTCCAAGCCGACCAGACCAATGTTCCAGTCGGTCCTGCGGACCTCGAAAACGCCATCGGCAGCCGTGACCTCAACCCCACGTCCATCAAGCAGCCTTAGAGTCAGGACCCTCATACCCGGTTCAGGGCTCCAAGACGCTGCACTGAGGTTGATAGGCCCGATGCCTGAGCCCCCGGCGACACTGCCAGAGAACGAGTCTAGCATCACTCCTTGGTCATCGACCAGCAGGACGGTGAACGAGAACGAATCGGAGCCGTTCAGCACTGAGCACTGGGTCACCACTGCTGAAAGCTCTCCTTGGATGCTGCAGTCGGCGGCCCTCAGAGAAGGTTGCGTGACGTGGGCGTAGTACGCCAGTACCGAGCTGCCAACGCTGAGTGAGCCAACCCCACTCGACATCGATGGCAGGGACCAGCCCCCACTATCGTGCCAGTCAAGCTGCTGTCCTGAGGCCGAGTCGATGACCGAACCCGATGCATCGGTACCATGAATCCTCACTATGGCATGGTCGCCGGACATCGCCACGACAATCGGGGAGGAGGCCCACGAGTATGCCGACTGCTCGGTGTCTAGCGAGATCTCACGCTGGTTCCCAACCGAGTCCTCGGCCAGGATTCTGATGGTCTGCACGCTGCCGTCCCAGTCTGCGGCGGGAATCACCTCGATGGGCACGCCCATAATCTCCCCCACTCCTAAGACCACGTCCGTATCCTCTGACACGGTCCAGCCGACTGGTAGACTCAGGACCTGTAGGCTGATTGTGGTGGGTGCGTTACCGAGGTTGTGTAACTCGGCCAGGGGGTAGCCGCCTTGGTTGGAGACCATCCAATCGCCACGAGAACTCATGTTGAATTCGTGTAGAACAGCCACCCTAAGTGGGAGGGTGATTTCCGTCAGCCCACCGCCGTCGCCTTCTCGCAGCCTGACGTGCAGCTCGACGGCCCTGCCGTGCTGGGCCGTTTCAGGAGGGGTGATGTTGAGAATCATCGGAGCGGTCTCTCCGGGGGATAATACCGGCAACTCGTCAGGAGCCTCGACCTCCCATCCTCCCTCTCCGCTCACCCAGACGGTGGCGTACGGCTCAGAGGGCGAGTTCCCTAGCTGGATTACGTCGAGGACGACGCTCGAACCCTCGGGATCGACCTCGAGATTAGCCTGATCCGCCGCGACCGACCAACTCGGGAAATGTAAGGACTCGACATAGAATCCGAAGCTCCCCATCACCTCGCCCTGAGCCTCTGCTGTGACGCTGACCGACATCACCGAGCCGTTCCAAGCGCCCTCCGGTATCGAGGCTTGAACGGACATTGTGGTAGATTGGTTGACTTCAATCCCGGAGACCGAGTCACCGCTCGCGGTCCAGTTCTGGGAGGAGTCGCCATCTACTGGTGAGACGCTGTAGGTAACCATGAGCTCCAGACCATCGACCAGATTGCCCACGTTGGTGGCGTTGACGTCTATGGAAATCCCCTCCCCTGGCGCGATTGCGAAGGTCCTGCCATCGGCTTCGGAACCAGCCACCGCAGCCGCCAGTTCCCAGCGGTGGTCCTGACGAGCCTCCAGCGAGACTGAGTCGGAATCGCTGACCATCTGGTCCCCCATCGAGGTCATGCGAAACGTCACGTCGAGAGGAGTCCCTGCAGGGGTGTTCGCAGGCAGGATTACCGTCACAGGGATGTTAGTCAGGCTTCCTGCCCCGAGGGACACCATGTCGTTGGAGAACGAGACGCTGACACCAGGGTCCTCGGTCACGTTCTCGTCGAGAACGACCTCGTGACTGAGCCGGTAGGTATCCTGCCCATTGCCCTGGTTTTCCAGCCGTACCATCACCAAGGCCTCCTCACCGACTTCGACGACGTGGGGCTGCTCGGTCGGTGAAGTCACGACAATTGAAGCCCTGTGAATCTGTAGGACCTCAAGTGACAAGGTTATGACATAATCAGACGACTGATCACTGGCATCGGAGAATGAATGGAATGCAGGGGGGGCATCACTAGGGAGGTTGAGAGTTAGAGTGCCACTGGCCTGCTCAGGCCAAGAGGCCCCCGACATTACAATCGAATCTCCTACTATTGACAAATCACCCGAGGCACTCCATGACCATCCTTGGATTACCATTCCTGCGTCCGACAAAGACCAAGTCAACTGACTGCCCGCTGAGGGCATGTCCGCTTGAACCTCCCAAAGCAGGCCGCTGGCGGGGACGCTACGTTGGTGTACGCCCACGACGACACCGGCAGCCTCGAAGGTGAGCGAGATTGTCTGGCACACCTGCTCATCGCCACTACCCACGCACATTGTCAACGGCGTGCTGACGGACTCCCCTAGAACTGCATCCGCCGGGACCTCGAGTCTCGCGGTGAGTAGCAGGACCTCATCTGGCTCCAGCGACAGTGCCGGCTGCTCGACGCCATCCATGTCGTACAGCCTCAACTCCGTTCCCGTACGGTCGTCCCAAGAGGTACTGTCCCATGAAATTGTAATCTGATTCTCGACCGCGTTACCGAGGTTGTGCAGGAGCATCCAGGCTTGGGCATCGGTACCCAACAGGCCGTAGCCGGTGCTAGATGCCGTCCCATCCGGGCCACGCAGCGACAGACCCCGCGTCCGATTCGCCTCCATCGGAAGCGAGGCGGACACGCTGACGTTGCCGGGGTCCTCGTCCAGACTCAGCGTTAACCCTAGGTGACCTGCATCCGAGCCCAAGGCATCAGTAGGGGCATGAATCCGCAACTCCGGGGTCCAAACTGCATCGACGCCGATGGCGACGCCCGTCAGACCTCCCGGGGTTTCGTCAGACCAGCTCCATCCCTCTGGAAGGTTGGCATCGTCGACCACTAGGCTCCAAGTCCCCGAGAGCCTGCCAGTTGAGCGAACGTTGGGGGTGGCCAGGGTGGTATCCCCCGGAGTCACCCTGATTGGCTCGGTGGGCATCTCGAAGGTGGCGTTGTAGGGTGCCACGATGGACAGGGTCGTTGTCTGGGCGTCGTTGTCAAGCCTAGATTGGGAGACGTTGGAATAGAAGTCTAGGACCAACTCGAAGACATGCTCGCCAAGAGGACCACTCCACTCGACGCTGAACGACTCAAACGAGCCCGAGCCGGTCGGGTCCACCGGCTCCAAGGTGCCCGCCTCGTGGCTCGCAATCAACTGCCCGTTGGCGTACAGCTTGGCCTCGGTCTCGTGATCGGTGTCCGCAGTCCCTGAGTTCTCGAACAACGCGGTCACGGTGATCATTTCCCCTGGGTCCGGTTCGCTGGGGCTGAACTCGATGCTCCTCTGGTCTAAAAGGGGCCTGATGTCGGCCAAGGCGTGGGACACTACGGTGTCGCCGAGTACGACATCAAGCATCGCATCCCCATCGACGTCAGCTAGGGCGGGAGCCGACCAGGTCCTATGAGACAACTCGAGCGAGCCGCCCCAGATGGACGTTGTAGAACCATCTTCGCCATCGAGGGCCCATAGCGAGCGCCCGTATGCTACCAACAGCTCCTGTTCCCCGCTACCGTCGATGTCCATCCACGTCGGCGGCGCTACTGCGATCTCGTCGTTAGGCAGGCCACTACTCTGCTCAAGACTCCTCTGCCAGACCTGATCGGGACTAGAACCACTGACGTCGTGGCAGCCAGTATGCCCGTGCCTGGCGCCGGTGGTCTCCTGCGACCAAGTCACCCAGCACACCCTGTCGTGCTGACCGTCGCCGTTCGTGTCTATCGCGACAGGGGGCGCGTCGGCGTATCCATTGGAGGCCTCGAAGGTCCAGACCTCGTCGCCGCTACCAATCTCCATGCCGATGAACTCGGCACCGTCCTGTCCGCTGGAGCCATCCCAATCAGTGGGAATCGTTAGAATCATCTCGAGGTCATCTTGGTTCGCGTCAAGGTTGGCGATGATTGGGCCGGGCAGTCGGACATGCGGGGAGTTGGTGTCGCCATCGGTATTGCCCAGAGTCAACCCGTCCCAGTTGGAGTCTCCCGTGTCCGAGTCCAGTTTCCAGACCCACACCGCCCCACTGCTCTCCTGGGTGGTCGTCAGAAGCACGTATCCCGTACTCTCGTCGGTCCGGGCGAAAGCCGGGTCAGAGGGATGACTACCCTTGTCGAGAGATGCGTCCCACAGTAGGCTCGCCCCCGTGTCAGACAGCCCCAAGGCGACGACGACGGGGTCCTCGGAGACCTCGTCCACGGCGGCTATGACCAACTCCGCGTCGCCATCGAGGTCGAGGTCAGCCAGCAGCGGTTGGGTGGTCGGCCTGTGACCGCCAAGGAGGCTGGAGGTGTAAGGTCCCTGATCGCTGCTAATCATCAGGGACTCGTCGCTCCAGGTCCACATCAACTGGCTCGAGTCTCCAGAAGTGGACCAGCCGGTCACCGAACAGGACAATCGAGGTGACCAGGCATCTACGTACAGCGTTCCGGAGGCGTCGTAAGCGACCAGCACCTCCTGGATTCCGTCGCCGTCTACATCGACCACCACCGGAGCTGCCTTGACGTACTCAGTCAGCCCCATGTCCACCTCCCATGCTAAATCGGCGTCTTCGCCCTCGACTATTCGCATGTAGGTGTGGTCCGAATTATCATCAGTCTGTATCAGAATGGTGTAGAGCGAGCTGCCCCCACAACGCTCTGAAGACCCCTCGTCCTTGGTTACCGAAGCAGAGAGATCTGCAACTGGTGTGGCCAGCGCATCGGTGCCGATGGAGTAAGAACCGTACATCCAGTTCACCGCGGGATTGACCACCGATCTCAGTTCGGTCGCATCGGATGGAGTGCCGTTCCCAGCGCCCCCGTCGGGGCCGTGGGTGGGAACGTCGGCCATTCTGTCAGGCGTCCTGCCAGACTGCGGCCAGGGCTGGTTACCATCGATCCATGGCTCCGAGGCCCCGTTACCGGCCTCCATCTTGGCTGGTGGGCCGAGGTAGGTCAGGGCCGGTGACAGCGACATCAGCAGCATTAGGGATATCCCGAGAGCCGCCCGACGGAGGCGAGAGGGGCGAATGTCAGGGGTGCACACTGTCATCAGAATCGGAGATGGCCTTTCGAATCCACTTGAACGTTCGCCCTATACCCTCTTGCAGACCTACGGTCTGATTGCCATATAGGTGGTGCCGAACCCTATTTCTAGCCGTTGTGCTTATACAGGACAGGCGGGTCGCCGGGCGCACGGAACTCTCCTCCAGAGGCACTGCCGATGAGGGACGGGAGCAAAACTCCCTCTCTCCGTCAGGCCTTTGGACGAGTCCCGTTGGAGCAGGAAGAGCATGTACAGCCTCATAATCAGAGAGGACACCATCCGGATTCCAGCCGAATACATCCGAGCGGGACGCAAGCTCGAGGAGCACATCGACGAGTTGGCGCACGACGCCTTCGAGTGCAGATTCGACGAGAACGAGGACTTCACGCTACTGACCTTCGACCACGAGGCGGTCGGCCGCGGCAAGATCATACACGGAGACGGGGCGATTTACCAGAACGTCCGCTTCAAGGCCCTGATATTCACGATGGAGAACAACGAGGTAGTAGATGGCGCCGTGTCCGAGGTCTCAGAGTACGGCGCCTTCGTCAGAATCGGCCCCGTCGAGGCCCTGCTACACAAGTCGCAGATACTCGACGAGCCTGTCCAAGTTCACCTCGGCACGCAGAATAAGAGGATTGAGGGCTCGCAGAGCGGCAAGCACCTCGAGGAGGGTAGCCCTGTACGCTCTAGGATAGTATCCAAGTCGATTAACCAGAACGACCCGCGTTCCTCAAAGATCGGCCTGAACTGCAAGATGGACGGCTTGGGGGCCTTCGACTGGTTGGCGGAGGACGACTGAGATGGTCAAGCAGCCCTTCGCCTGCGGCGAGTGCAACAGAATCCTTCCCGATCCCGAGAAGAAGAGCGACCCTCCGCAGTGCATGCACTGCCCGAGCGCCCCAGTCACTACCGACTGGCAGGGATTCGTGGTGATACTGCACCCCGAGCGCTCCGAGGTCGCAAAGAGACTCAACGTCACCGAGGCCGGTAACTACGCGCTCAAGGTAAACATCCGTTAGAGGAGGGGATTCGATGGAGGTCTTGGAAAGGAAGGATAATCCGCTGCTAGACAGGGTGGAGATTAGGTTCGTGTGGAACCACGACAGCTCCCGAACACCATCGCGCAGAGAGATGGTGGCAGCGGCCGCCAAGGCGGAGCCTGGCGCCAAGCAGGAACTCGTCTTCGTCAAGGAGGTCAGTACTCGGTACGGCCGCCCTCAGACCACCGGTCTGGCACTCATATACGGCTCATCCGAGTCGGCAGCACTAGAGCCCGAGTACGTGAAGGTCAGGCATGGGGCGGAGCCCGAGCCCAAGACCGAGACTCCGGAAGCATCCGAGACCGCGCCAGCCGAGGAGGCAGCCGAGGGCAAATCAGAGGATGGTGACGAGTGATGGGCGAGGGGCCGAACCCTAACGGCAAGCACTCGAAGTACTCCGTCGAGGACGGGAAGATGATCAGGAAGGGCGAGTTCTGCCCCAACTGCGGCCCAGGGGTCTTCCTAGGGATTCACGATGACCGCAAGGTCTGCGGCAAGTGCGGCCACTCGACTCAGTCCTAGTGTCCCTGCCTGTGATTGCTCCAGACACCGTCGTTGGTGAGCACCCTATCTGCTAGGAGCCCCACTCCAATCTGACCCCTAGCAGCGAAATGGGCCACGCCGTCGCTCAGGACCCCGTCATGCCTCCATCCTGTCCACCTCCAACTACCGCCTTCACAGGTCGCGTCGGTGACCGGGCCGGGCGTGCCTATCACCGACGGCTCGGACCCCAGTTCGTCGAGCAGCACTATCCCTCCGCTGTTGAGGAGTAGTAGCCAACCGCCATCCTCGCTGTGCCTGACGCCGCTTAGAGTGTCAGGTAGCGAAATCGTCGTACTGAGAATCTGACTCCCGTCTTCGATGTCCAATACACAGACTCCCCCCGCAGCGGACCAGATAGCCACGCTACCGTCCATCTCGTTGCTCGAGACCATGTGGTCCCGGGGCTTGAGTCCAGAGAGCTGAGGCCACTCTGGGTACGGGGCGCGCCACAGCTCAGTAGCATCGAAACCGATCTTGTAGACACCCCTACGCAGCGTGGCGAAGACCAGCCCTCCCTCCACTCCGGAGACGGCCATGGGCTCAGCATCGAGGAATCTGGACCACACCGAGGAGGAGGGCATCAAGTCATCCGAATCCGCCCTCTGCCTAAGCACGTCCCTGCCAGCCCCTGTGACCCACTCCCCGTCCAGCGGCAGAGCGGCCATTCTAGCCTGCTGCATCTCGTGCTCGACCCAAGTCCCGACCCAGATGCCATCGAGCACCGCGCCCTCGGTCACGGAGGCTGGAAACGGGGTGACGGGCTGGTGCATGGGCGCCCCCATGCCATCGACCCTGACCAACTCCCCTAAGCTACCCACCACCACGGTGGCGGAGTCGCCTCGGTCGACCCTCATCGGCTGGAAGCCCAGTTGCGCTTCGTCCATAGCAGGCGCCTCACCCGACCATGCTTGAAGGTGTGGCTGATGGGATTAAGGCATGACTCCCATCGCCAGCCGTGGTCACCCTATTGCTCGCATCGAGTGCCGATGTCGCCTCGATTAACCTGCATCATGCCTTGCTGCGCCTCGGAGGGTGGGAAGATGTCGGTGACTTGGGTCACGGGGAGCTGAGGGTTCATGGAACCCGTCCTGTGCACCTGCTTCTGATAGAGGATTTACACATCAATGCCGACGGCATTGACCGTACACACGAGGAGGCAACCGGATGCAGCGTCGACGAGATACTCGTGCTGTCGCGCCACGTGTCGGCGACCGAGATTCCTGCATTGACTCTACATGCCATCGGTTTACCGGGGGAGGTCCCCCACGGCGAGAGGGGGCAGGCAGGCGGCACGAAGGGGTCGGTCGTACCGCCCTCACCCCGCTTCGCCTCGTTATTCAGGTCCATGCTGACTATGGCCCGCTCGCACGGGTTGGACGAAGAGTTCGACCTGACTCTGGAGACGACTCACCACGGCCCACTGCTCGACCGGCCCGCACTGTACATCGAGATTGGCTCCACGGAGGGAGAGTGGAGCAGCGTTCCGGCGGCCAATCTGTGGGCCGAGGTGATCTCCGACAACCTCGGCCTATCTGGTGAAGAGCCCGTTCAGTGGGTCCCTGGAGGCGAGGTGATGATCGGTCTAGGTGGAGGCCACTACGCGCCTCGCCACAAGGCAGTGCTCTCTGAGTCAGACCTGTGGGTGGGCCACCTACTGGCAAACTACGCCATTCCCTTCGAGGAACCAATCGAGGGAGAGGAGCCCGGCGGAGCATGGAGACACTCCATCCAGACCTCAGTGGAGTCGACGCTGTCGGCGTTTCCCGGAGCGAGTTTGTTCGCTCACCTAGACCGGAAGTCATTCAAAGGCTGGCAGAGGAAGGCAATTCTGGATCTCCTTAGCGACCTCGACGTCCCTGTGAGGCGAGGCAGGGAACTGAACCGAGACTCGCAATTGTGAAGTCTCTCCCCACGTTGCAGCAACTGATGAGACTGCTCGGGCAACTTATCGTCACCATGATGCCGGTCACTCCGAGATTCTTCGTCCAGTGGGTCGCAAAGAGGTACGTTGCCGGGTCCGACATGGACAGCGCCATACGACTGATGAGGGAAATGAGCGAGGAAGGGGCGTGCTTCACGGTCGATGTGCTGGGCGAGGAGATCAACTCGATGGACGAGGCTGGGTTCTTCATCGAGGAGTACTCGAGGCTGATTGACTCGATAGCCGAGAACGAATTGGACGCAAACATCTCAATCAAACCCACAGCGTTCGGCCTCCTCATTGAACCCGAATCCGCATTGGAAAACATCGAGAGACTCCTCAGGAAGGCAGCTGAGCATGACATGTTCGTCCGCTTGGACATGGAGGACCACAGAGTCACCGAGTCCACGATAGAAGTCTGCCAAGTCATGCACGATAAGGGCCTCACGAACATCGGAGTGGTGCTCCAAGGCAGGTTGTTCAGAACTCTCTCTGACGTCTCGAGAGTATGCGACAGCACCGGCGAGCAAACTGACTTCAGGATTTGTAAGGGCATCTACCTCGAGCCCGAGAACATTGCTCACACCTCCTACAGAGGGATAGTCGATGCAACCAATGACGCGATAGATGCGATGCTCGACTCGGGCGCATACACCGCCATCGCCTCGCACGACGACCCGGTAATCTCCCATGCACTCGCCTCCCTGAGGAAGAGGGGAATGGGGCCTGACGTGCCAGACCCTAGGTATCACGAGGAGCCGCTGCGTTCGGCAGGCAAGGGGGCGGGATACGAGTTCCAGTTCCTATTGGGAGTCAGGGGTGATGTCAGGCGCAAGCTCTCCGAGAAGGGGCACAGGACCAGGGTATACGTCCCCTACGGGACCAAATGGTACGAGTACAGCATGCGCCGACTCCGTGAGAACCCGGAGGTGGCTATCCACGTCACCAAGGCACTGCTGATGCCCTGGACCAACAGGCGCTAGCCGCCAGAGCCAACCGGATGGAGGTACATCCTCCTGAGCTCTCCTGCCGTCCTGCTCCCGCGCAGCGTCCTGCCCTTACCCGTATGCAGGGCACGAATCCTCCACTTCCTGCCTTCGACCTCGAGGACCTCCCCGCACGAGAAGACCCTGTCGGGTTCGCACTCGATGCTAGAGGAGCTACTGCTCTCGCCATCGGTCAGCGTCATCCTCACCACGGCCCTGTCTCGCCTCACAGCCCACATCGCGCGGATTTCAGAGGCGCCCAGCGTATCCCGCGGCTGCGAGGCATCGCCGTCTATTCGAGTCACCTCCCAGAGCGCGTCAGCGTGCTCGAAGACGTCGCCCACGGAGATCACTTCGTCCTCGTCTACCTCGATGTTGCCTGCCTCGCTATCACTGCCATCGGACAGGGTCGCCATAACAGCCACAGCCTTGGGAGGACGAATTTCGATAGTGTGAACTCGACCACACTCGACACATCTGGATAGGACGTCGTCACCTTCGCCCCTCTGAGTCCTGCGCAAGACCTCGTGACTGGTGCTCGTCGAGCAATCCGGGCAGATGGCAGAGCCATCCCCCTCGCCTTCGTCCTCAGTACGCACGACACCCCGGTTTTCACCCCTCTATTGAAGCCATCCACGCATGCGATGATTGAATAGAAGCACCCATGAGGGATGTCCATGGACTCGGGTGGCAGCGGATTCGGCCTGCCACAGATGTCCCACCGAGAGATGCTCGACAGGCTGCTTTGCGAGGACACTGAGCGAGGCGATTCTGAGCCAGCCATCGCTGCCGGTATAGGGGAGCAGATGCTGCACATGAGCCTGAGGCCGCTGCCGCGCTCTATGAGGGCGAGGATTAGGGATGTCTGCTCGAGAGTCCCCGCGAGAAACGCCATGCTGGTCGGAGGGGGGATAGGCCATCTGTCCGCTTGGCTTCTGGACCTGTGGTGCGGCGACCCCGCCAATCCCCCCGAGAATCCTCCGTCTCATCCCGGATCGTTCAGGATAGTCGAGCCCGGGGGCAAGTTCGCAGTGATAATCGATCGGCTAATTCGCCGTCACGGTGCCGAGGACTGGGTCCAGATTATACAGACTCCGTGGGCCGAGTTGGCTGCTGAGGCAGCGACTTGGTCAGCTGCAAACGCCTCGCTTCCCGACTCGGCAGGAACATCCTCCCTACCGCTCCCACAGGACCTCATTATCATCGATGCCCCTGAGGCGGAACGGGCGGCTACCGCAGCCACGGCATTCGAGCTTCTCTCTCCGGGAGGGGTGATGCTTGTGCAGGAGCCCGAGGTCCCGACCGGGGACGTAGGGCTGCCTTCTTCACCTTCAAGAATAACTCCCGCGCAGAGGAAGGTGGAGTCGTTCAACGCCTGGATAGAGTTCGCGAAGCAGGTCAGCGAGAGTCACTCCCTCGGTTTCGTGGAGCTTACAGGCGGGACGCTGGTTGTAGTGCGACGGGCCTGAACCCCCTCAGAGTGAGTTGCACCAAACTCCCTCGGACCGACCACCTCGCCATCTTGGGTCAGTGAACTCTCGTTTCCCAGCGCCTGCATCAGTAGGTCGACCCTGAGCAGTCCGTACCCATAGTGGTCGTCGTGCTCACTCTGCCCATCCTGCATCTGGGAGTTCTGCATGATGATACCCTTCATCTGCGCGACCGCCGAGGCCCCGCCTGAATCACCCTCCCTCTGCATCTCGGGGTGAGCCTCTAGAACCAATGCCAGCGCTCCGGACACCCAGGCGGTAGCGGCCGATGTGCCACTGGACCAACCCCACCACGCGCCGTTCCCAATCCCACTGGCCATGAGAACCGGGACCTCGTGAGCAGGGGCAACGAGCTCGGGCTTTTTGTCGGGGTCGTCGCGAGGCAGGATAGGATTGGGCCATATCCGTCCGTTGTTGTCGCCCTCCGAGCTACCTGTCCAGATGCCTCCTGACCTAGTGACGCCACCCACGCAGATAACGTCATCGACCGATCCCGGCGACTCCACGTCCCCGTCATCGTCCTCACCGTCGTTGCCTGCTGCGGCGACTACGAACACCCCTTCGTCGATGGCATCCTCCACGGATTCCTCGAGCGCGTCGCTGGTGAGGAAACCGGAGCCGAATCCCTGATCTCCGCCCAGGCTCAGGGAGACGATGTCCGCCTGATTGTCCACGCACCAGTCGACGGCCAAGGCTATCTGCTCGTCGTCACCCGTACCTCCTTCGTCGATGGCCTTGGCCACGAGAAGGCTGACTCCAGAGGCGATGCCATTCAAGCCGTCGTTGGCCACCACGATTCCCGCCATCGCAGTGCCGTGTCCCTCGTTGTCATACGGCTCGTCCACGCCATCCACCGCATCTAGCCAGCCCGCCAGCTCTAGGCCCTCAAGGTCGGGGTGCCCCATGTCGACTCCTGAATCGACGATGCAAAGGACCACTCCGGTTCCGTCACCCTGTACCGAATCCAGTCCGGTAAGGTCCCTGTACTCGTCCTCCCAGGTAAGCAGCGCCGACGCAGGCCCCCCTATACTGACATCCTCGACCTCGGCCCAGACCCAGAGGAGCATCACCGCCACACTCAGAAGCACGATGACGGTTGCAGATGCGCCTATCACTAGGCCGAGGGCATCCTTGCTGAGCCTCCTCTCCTCCTCCCCGCCGAATTCCGGAACAGGCACCCCCTCGGAGTGCTCCGTCTCGAAAGCTTCGGCGACGTCCGAGACGTCATCGTCCTTCCACCAGTCGCGCTCCACCATGTTATGCCCACACTCGGGCGCCTGCATCCCTTGAATGCTCGGCAGCCACGTTAGCGCCTACCATGCCTCGGGCCTGCTGAAGTGGCTAACTATCGTCGTGTTGGACCTGCAGCTCGGACACTCGATGCGAATGGGCAGCACGGATTCACATTCGGGGCAAGACGTACCCGGCTTACCTGAGCCTGTACACTCCTGAGCACACGGCACCTCGATGGCCCCACTCTCGTGCCGCACCGCTGGCGTAGAACCGCTGCAGATAGGGCATTTTCCCTGCTCGACCTGGGCCACGGGGCCCGTGGATTCTCCGGCCACCTCCCTCGCTCTGACCGACTGAATCCTGTCACCGGCCCCCCCGAGCATGAAATGGGGATACCACAGCACGTGCATCAGAAAGGCCGCAGAGAGGAATCCAGTGATTACGAACATCGCGACGGTCAATTCGCTGTAGTCCTCAATCGGCGGCCTCTGGGCAATCGCGTGCGAGCCGGACCAAGACATCAGGTTGACCATAATCATCCACATTCCGAGGCTGAGACTCCATGCTCTCAGGCTATGGTCCCTCCACGCCTTCTGGACGACGCGGGGGTCTGGATGAGAATGACGCTCCTCGACGTGGATGTCTCTAGTCTCAATCACGGCGCGGTGCACGACCACGATGGACAGGAAGAACAGCACTACGTTCGAGATCAACAGAATCACCCAGTCCATGCCCGTTGACTCCCAGGGGAAGTCGGGCGACCCCGAGTGCGAGCTTATCGCGCCCATCTGCACAGCCATCATCGCTATCCACAAGTACACCAAGTTCTCCCTCATTATCGGGTATCTGGTCCAGAGCGTGACGAATACCCCCGTCCATGCGATTATCGACAGCAGGGCCAGCATTAGTGACAGGTCAGACAGGTTCTGGAAGCCACTGAGGCCCACGCGGTTGTAGTCACCACCCCCTGTGAATTCCCCTACCCCGAGATCCCAGGCCCCGAGCACCATACCCGCGAAAGCCAGAGCTAGGCAAGTCAGTTCGCCGACCCCCCACTGCCTCCTAATCATCGCAAGGTGAAACGCGAAATCCTCCGCGAAGATGTCTAGAGGGGCCAGCCTCGGGTCCCTATCTGCGAACTTCCAAGGCAGTTGCACATCAGTCAGGCGCAACGGCTCCGTACTCGACGCGGCACCTGCTCCAGGCCCAACTCCGTCCTCATCCACGCTAGCGCCGAATCAAGACACCGCATAAGGCACGCGCTGCGACGGTCCGGCTTAGCGCTGGTAGAGAGGAGTGGCGCCGAGAGGGAGATTTGAACTCCCGAGGGAAAATCCCACAAGATTTCCAGTCTTGCGCAATACCAGGCTATGCGATCTCGGCAGGTATCCCGGCGAGCCGCACCAGTCACTTGAGTCTGTTGCAATACCTCCTCAATGCCGCGGACTCCGTAGTGGTTAAATCGCGCCTAGCGATGGCCGGGACACTGCCACTGTGGCTTAGGGGTATAGCATCCCATTGGTAATGGGAAGGTCGGGAGTTCAAATCTCCCCAGTGGCTCCATCAACAACCTCTCAAAGGGACAAATTCAGAGGAGAAAAACCCTCTATATCCTCCTGTTCGTAGAACAGGACCAATTCATTCATAATACCCCAAACCCACGTAGGTGCATGCCAGCCAAGCGTAAGAGACTAGCAGGAACCATTGTGCTCCTGATGCTCCTAGCACCGATTGCCACAGCAGCCACCTCGAATTGGGCCGGACCATCTACGGTCAATCCCCAATCAGACGAGGTGACACTGACTGGATTCAGAGTACCGGGCAACGCCACCGTCCTCGACGGATGGCTGCATGTCACCGACTCGCCTATGGCGACATCTCTCGATACTGGCATAACCTGGGAGGCTGCCGACTTCTCGTCGGGGACATTCTTCGGCACCGAGTTGATTGATGACGAGATCATGACCTTGGAAGACGACGGCACGAGGTCGAACATCAGCACCTTCGACGAGGGCGAGATTACAGTCAACCTCAACAGCGCCTACAAGTACTCGCCGGGCTGGCGCCACGTCTACGACTACGGCTACTACAACACTGGACTCTCCGGGTGTGGGGGGGACAACGGAACCCTGCTGGAGAGGGGTTGGGACAACGACTTCGACCAAAACCTCGATTCAGACGAGGTCCTCTGGACTGAATCCTTCTGCGACACCGATGTCAACGGCACTACCTATGGCTACCTCTTCCAGTTCTTCTCGGAGTCCGCCGGGACCAACTGCGAGTACGGCGGCAATCTGATGAAGGCCGGGCTTAACACCAACGGCAACAACCAATTGGACTCCAATGAGGTCACCAATCAGACCTACTTCTGCCACCAGTACAAACTGTGGGGAGCTACCACCTTCGGCGGTCTGAATGGTACCATCTACGGGGGCGAGCAGACCCTCTCCCACGGCGTGGTCCCCGCCGCGGCATCAGAAGGGATAGTCGCTGTGGGGACGATGCCGGGTTCGCCCGTTCCAGCGGGTTCCGCAGGCTACTTCCTGATGCCCCAGTCCAACGTCCCAGATATAGAGGACATAAACGGATACTACATGACCTTCGATCACTGGTATCACCTCGACAGCACCGCGGCCGGTGAGGGCGACGGTGCGTGGGTCGAGTACCGAATCAACACCAACGGCTGGACCAGCTGGTCATACATCGCACCCGACGGAGGGTACCCGAGCACGATGTCTACCAGCGCACCCACTCCCTCAGGGGCCCCAAGCGGCGCCGTCCCGGTGTTCGCTTCACCCATTCACAGCGGCTGGGTATCCAGTAACATCTCGATGTCATCGATACCCGACATCGCCAACGCCAGCAAGATCCAGTTCCGGTTCCACATCTGGACCTCTCCCACCTCTACCAACGAGCGCCCCGGGTGGTTCTTGGACAACATCCACTACAACAACGACGGGAATCAGTACGGCGCTTGGCACGGCGGATGCTACACCCCAGGAGTCGCGTGCGTATACTCGGCCAACCAGTACGGGGCCCTCCAGCGCACCATCGACCTCACTGGCACCAACAGCTCGTACGAGATTGAGGTGGACATGGAGTGGGACCTCTCCGGTTCCTACTCAGACAACGCCTGCGTCGAATTGTCTTTGAACAACAACTCGTGGACCGATATCTCGTCAACCGGAACCAGTACCGTATACAACTGCGAAGACAGGGCGGGCGCGATTCCCGGAGTCAACGGCTACGACGGCGTCGGCGGAGACCAGAGCAATGGGATCAGGACAGTCTCCTTCGACATCCCGACCTCCTTCCAGAATCAGTCGAACGTGCACATCCGATTCATCGTCGACACTGACGCCTATACCCCCCACTATGGGGGCAGCTCCCCCGGCGACGAGCAAGAGGGCCTGACAGTCTCCAGCATCCGGGTGGTCGATGGCTCTGAAAACACTGTCTTCGAGGACAACTTCGACAATTCGATGAGCGCTTACCACTACGGCGCCGTTTGGCCCAACCCCTCGGGCAACACTCAGGCGGGGGTCGATGACTGGGCTTACTACACAATGGTCAGCGGTGCTCTGGACACGACCAAGGGCTTCGAGGACTCGACTGCGAGTAACCCAGCAACCAACATGCCATCCGGATGGACAAGGAACAACGCCAACTCCGGAAACGGTCTGAAGTTCTCGTACGGGCAGATTTCAGGCAACGCCGGTCCTACAGATGAGCCTTCATTCCCATACCTAATGGCAATTAACTTGGGTGGGACCTATGATGGTAACCTGAATGCGAATTTGTATTCCCCAACATACAGCTTGCCTGCCAACTCTTCAGCATCGTTTGTGATGGACCACTGGGCCTGCTTCGAGAACAACTGGGACGGGGCCGGAATTTTCATCCAGGTCAACGGCGGATCATGGCAGTACTGGGACCCGGGCAATAACTTCTACGACACGCCCAGCATCGCATACACCTACACTCAGATACCCCAGGGCTCCAACTACTTCGGCTCGGTTCATTGCACTGGCTTAGGCTCATCATACACCGTTGCGACTACCGATTTCACGCAAAAGGAGGCGAGCCTCGCCTCCTATGCAGGAGATGACGTTCGCTTCAGGTTCCATGGCGGCTCCGATTCGATATGGAACTACGCTGGCTGGTATTTGGACAACGTGGGAATAAAAATAGCCAACTACGGCGACGACGGAGATTGGGTTAGCCCGGTCTTCAGCGCATCCGACATCCACAGTTTCAACAAGGGCTTCATCGACGTGGATGCCTCCATCTCATCGGACTGTTGGGTCAGCGCGACTCTGATTGACACCTACACGGGCGAGGCCGTGCCCGGCTACTCCAACGTCTCCTTCCCAATCTCTCTAGCAGGTATCGACACGACCACGACACCGCAGATGAAACTCCGCATCCATATGGGGACCAACAACGAGGAGGAAACCCCTCGCATCACCAAGGTCCACATAGGTGGAAAGAGAGTGCTGAACGCGGGCGCCCTCGAGGGCAATGGCTGGGAATTCAGCCCGAGCGTTTCACTAATCGACGGGCTACTGAACGCAACTGGCGTGGCCGGAACCATATCGATGGACTACCTCCACTCCTCGAGGCCAATCAAGAGCGTAGGACTCTCGGGGAACTTCTCCAGCGGCCTCTCGATTAGTTTCACCGGGCCCAATGGAGGGGTCTTGGGCACCGCATCCCAAGGTGGCCTGACGTTCACCTACCCGCAGCCCGGCTTCGGGGCCTCCATATCACTGCCTACCAATGGGTGGATAGAAAAAATCGTTCTCACCGCTAACTTCGCCGAGCCGGCCCTAAATCCCGCCATCGACATAATAGGTGACGGGACCCAAGAGTGGAGCTTCCCCTTCGGCGACGACTACGGCCACTACGGTTGGCAGTCACTGCTATCCGGGATGGGCAGTTCGATTACCACCACCACTCTGGACCTGGATGGTAGCAGCCCCGTTTCTCTGTCATTCCGGATTCCATCGGCCGGGGCCGTCAACGCCGGAATAATCTCGATAGCACCCGATTCCGACGGCTTCGAGTCTCCTGTCTCGGTCTCAGTGGGCACTGCCACCCAGACCGGGGGCACTGGAACGTCCCCGTTCCACAACGTGCTCGACAACGCTCAGATCCTTGCAATCAACTCCATCCCTCCACTGCACACCGACCCGGACACGGGAAGGCAATGGAGGGACGTCCCACTGAGTATAGACTCGAACAGCGCCCAGACAGTCACTCTGACCAGAATGGGAATTGGGTACATGATATTCGAGAACGTCTCGGGAATAGCCGCCTCCGTATCGGCCTACCACGACTCGCAGACGCAGGACGACCCCCCTCCCGAGCAGGTTTCAATCCCAGTCAGCATCTCGGCCGAGATGGGCGCCGTTTCAATCGACGGCGACCTCGACTATGACTACATCCTGACGAATCGCGACTTCCAAGTCCCTAACACGATGTATCCTAACAGGCAGTTGGTGGAAATTTCCACCAAGCACCACCACCTGTACGATAACTCGGAGATTGAGAAGATTATCCTGCGAGGGACCGCCTCTGACGGCGTGGTTCTCGAGTTCGAGGTCACAAAGGACCCCCAGTCCGGCTGGGACCCTACAGGTTCCCACCTGTTCTCGCAAACCTCGGGCAGCAGTTACGCTGCGCTCGACGAGTCAGCCAGTTACGTCAGCAACGAGCTGCATAACGACGGTTGGAACGATGTCGTGGCCCACTGGATGTTTGAGGTGTCATGGGGATGGGACGACGTCGAGAGCATCCGCTGGGTTTCTCAGGCCTTCGACTCCACAGGAGAGACGGTCTGGCCGGCGGTGTCGTTCAGCGGCCAGTCTGGGGCCAAGGCCATTGAGAACGACCTACAGGTCGATTCCTTCGAGGTTAGGGACGGGGCAGGCAGGCTGCTGTCCAACCAGTACTCGCCGTTCTACCCGTTCCCGATTATGCACGGCGTCGACATCAACATCACCGGAACCGTCCGCTTCCAGGACTCGACCGACACACGCCCGGATTCCGGCGACTATTCCGTCGGCCTGAACCTATCGGGCAACCTGTTCGCACTGAGTTCCGAAGGCGAGGGAGACTACTCCGGCATAGTGTCGCCCCCGTCGTCGCTGTCGCAGTTGACGATGTCGCCGATGATGCTGGTGGTTGGTCCGACGGGCTCCGCGAACGGTGCCATGGACGTGACTGGAGTCCCACCGGAGGTCGTGGTCAGGATCGATTCCAACCCTCCCGTCGCCGGACCTATTGAGATTAACACCAACATCGGCCTGCAGCCCGCCCATTCCAAGGTCTGGGACCCGGTCAACCCACTGACGGTGTTCGTCACCGTCGACGAGGGAGAGGCCCGTGGCGAAACGGTCGCACTGCGCTACTGGCGCGAGAGCTTGGACGACCTGAACATGGACGGCATCGCCGACGAGGACGAGTACCTGTCCTTGCAGATGCCGCTCTCCTCGGGTATGACTGGACAGCAGCAGGTGCAGTTCCCCGCACTCGACGTCTCCTCCGTGCCGTTCAACGGTATGGTCCACCTCTACATCGAGGGAACGGACTGGGCCGGCTACTCATACCAAGACGGAGGCACCGGAGGTGGCCCGGGAGCCGAGAACTCGTGGGCCAGCCTTGTCGTGGCCACGGACGAACCGACTAACCTAGTATCGACTGGTTACGACTTGGACCGGGAGATTGGCTTCCTGCTGGCAGGAGAGCCTCATGCATTCACCCTCCAGGTCGACGAGCCCAACGGCATCCACACCCTCGACAACATCACTGTGATGCTGTGCGGCGACGGACCCTCCAATCTGGGGAAGTTCAGTTACGACCCGTCCAGAGGGACGATGTGGACCGCTGACGACAGCATGGTCTCCCCACTCAGTGCCCAGTCTTCGGAGATTACCTCGGCCATCACGCAGATTAGCCTCGGCTTCGAGCTCTCGTGGGACTATCCGTGGGAGGATGGGCAGCTCGGCTGCAAGCCGAGTATCAGCATCGAGGACGATCTCAACACCGTCGCCTACCAGAACAACATAGGAGAACTCACCTGGGAGTTGGACAACAAGTTCATGGCGGTCCCGGAGGCACTAGTGGACCTCACCCCGCCTTCCTTTGATCCGACAGACGACACCCTTTACCTGCGTCAAGGCGACGAGTTCCGGATGGACGGCTCGATATTCTACGCCGGCTCTCAGGTTCTCGCTTCCGAGATACCTGACGACCTCCAGGTGGAAATCGAGGTGATTTACGGTACCCAGGAGGTCGACGTCATAGTCGACGTGGGCTCCGACGGGACTTTCTCCGGGTCCATGATACTGCCCGCAAGGGTCCCTCTGAACCCGAACATGGCCGTTACCACAAACGTGCTCAACGTACCCGGCTCCGGTTCCTCCATGTCGAACAGCGACGCCTCGGTCATCGTCGACAGCAAGGCGCCTCAGGCCCTGTTCAATCTTGCCGACTACCCCGATTCTTCCCTGACGATCCTGGATTCGGACATGCTGGCCGACGTCACGGTCACGGTCACAATGGTCGACGAGATCGGCATGATGGACGGCCCGCTGCAGGTGTCATGGGTCTATGTCAGGTCCAACGGGCCCGTCGCTGGTACCGAAGCCACTGGCGAACTGGTCATGATAATCGACGACGACACCAATGACGTGTACCAGTCCGAGCTCGATTTGAACCCACTCAATGACATGAGGGTGGAAGCAGGCGACTACCTGTGGTTCTGGATCACCTCTACCGACAAGTCCGGAAACGAGATAATCGGCTCGGGGAGCGAATCCGCCCCGAGGCAGGTGACTCTGAGGATCATGGAGTTCCTCGGGCAGTACACCCGCTCGGTGATTAAGCCCGGCCTGACTCCCACTCAAGGGGAGATTCTCACTATCGAGACGTTCTGGGAGAATCCCGGCAAGAGAGAGGGCGAGCTAACAGTGGGACTATACGAACTCATTGAAGGAGGGCAGTGGAGGGAATCCCTGTCCACGGCGAGCACCGGTCCACTGGTGGTAGACCTGCCAGCCGAGAGCTCAAGCGTATATGCAGAGTTCAAATGGGAGTCGTGGCAGCCCGGTCAGCCCAACCTGTACCTAATTGTGAACGGTGACTTCGACAACCCATATCAGCCCATCACGGGGATCAACGTGCAGCCGCCGGCCACCACCGATTCAGGCGGTGAGGACTCGCAGATGATGGTCCTCGGAGGAGTGTTGATTGTCGTAATCCTCGGAATAGCGATGTTCATGCTACGTGGACGAGAAACTGACGACTACTATTACGAGGACGAGGACGAGGACTACTACGAGGACGAGTCGTGGGAGTACGAGGACGAGGAGCCAGAGGAAGAGGACGCTGACGAGGATACTGAGTGACGGTCGGAGAGACAATCACCACCAACCGCACAGTCTGCCGTAATCCTACCTCCCTTGTTTATAGGCCATAGTATGGCGCTCGCCCCCCGGGGGAAGCAATTCCTCCGAGGGGATGCGCGATGTCTATTGAGGGCGAGGCCGGGGCCTACGATGAGCTCAGGGAGGAGGTCGAGGAGCTCAGGGCGCTGGTCAACACCTTGCTGACGATAATCATGGAAGAGGCCGACGGGGTGCAGACCGGCGCCGCACCATCGATACCCGACCAGCCGAAGCGCGGATACTGCATGTAGTCAGTAATGCACAGCCTCATGGTTCAAGACGAATGTGCATTTCGGGTCAGCCATGAAGATGGAGTCGATACTCCTCGTGGGCGCTGGGGTGATGACAGCGGCATTCGTCGCAGTAGTCGTCTTCTCGCCGAACACCCTGACCGATGAGCCAGCTGACTGGGAGATAGTAGATGTCTGCCTGGCTGGTCACAATGATATCGTCGCGCACGACCACGCCACGCTTAGGATATTCATCGATGGCTCCGAGGTAGCGATTCCAGCCAACGTGGGGATAGACGACTCATGGTGCGACGGCATGAGGGGCATACACACCCACGACGAGACCGGCAAACTCCACATCGAGACTCCGACAGCGATGAACGCCCCGGTCGGGGCATTCTTCGAGATATGGGGCGAGACCTTCGACGAGAATCAGATACTCAACCGAGTGGCCGATGAGGACAGCGAGGTGGTGATGTACGTCAACGGTGAGTTGAGCGACAAGTACCAGAACCAGGTCATTCACGACAACGATATCATAGAGATCCACTACCGCGATAGGTCCGACTAGCCCTTGATAACCGCAATGGGCCTCAATCTTGCCACCGGCCTCGCCAGACCTGCATCGCCAGTCAGCCGGATGACCTCGTCGACGTCCTTGTAGGCCTCGGGGGCCTCCTCTGATAGGACGTTGGGAGTCTTGGCTCGAACGTGGATGCCGCGAGACTCCAGAGCCTCGACGAGGGCGCCAGAGTCCACGCTCTTCCTCGCAGCCGTCCTAGATAGTCTTCGTCCGGCCCCGTGGCATGACGACGAGAAGGCGTCGTTGCCCCCCGACTTGGGCCCAGCCAGGACCCAAGACGCAGTCCCCATGTCTCCTGGGACCAGCACTGGCTGCCCTACTCCGGAGAACGCGTCTGCCAGTTCGGGATGGTCCCCTCCGAGCGCCCTAGTGGCACCCTTCCGGTGAACGCAGCAGGTGCAGGAGGAACCGTGAACGTGGTGCTGTTCTACCTTGGCGATGTTGTGGCTGACATCGTAGACCAAGTCCAACCCGCCGTCCCTGCCGTGCTGCTCGCGCAGCACCTCTCGAAGCCGCTGGGTCAGTGCTGAACGGTTGGCGAAGGCGTAGTTGCCGGCTGCCCGCATCGCATCGAGGTAGGCCGAGCCCTCGCGACTGTGGATCGGAGCGGCTGCCAGCTGGCGATCTGCGAGCGTAATCCCCCATTCCGCCGAGTGCCACGAATCCCCGTCCCTGCGGTATCTGCCCTCTATGGCAGCCACGTGCTCGGTGCAGACTTGGTGCCCGAGCCCCCTAGACCCGGTATGAATCATGGCAGTCACCTGACCCTGCCTGAGGCCGAAGGCGGACGCAGCGTGCTCGTCGACCACGCGGTCGACCACCTGCAGCTCCAGAAAGTGGTTGCCCGAGCCGAGGGTCCCTAGGGCCGTCGAACCGCGCTTGAGCGCCCTCTCGCCCACGTCCCTATCAGAACTATCCAGCCTCCCGTTGGACTCGATGGCAGCTAGGTCGCGGGATTCTCCGAGTCCGAGGTCGACCGCAGCCCCGGCCCCGTCGGAGAGGACAGGGATCGATTTCGCTGGCGCTCAGGCCGACCCCTCCCTTACGACTCACCCCAGCGGGGACGGAGCGTGAGAGACTGGTCGCCAGCGCCTTGGAATCGATGTCATCTAGGGTCAGTTCTGTGGCGCACAGCCTAACTCCACAGTTGATGTCGAAACCGACGCCTCCGGGGGAAATCGCCCCTCCCTGCTCGCCGGCATCCACATCCGTCGCGACTACACCGCCAATGGGGAAGCCGTACCCGAAGTGCCAGTCAGCCATCGCCCAGGCATCCCCCACGATTCCCGGAAGGCATGCGGTGTTGACCAACTGGGACGGGGAACGGTCGTCGGAATGCTCCTCCATGTGTTGCTCATCGGCGACGAGGATGGCGTCGGCCAGCATCCTGCCATGCCTCGTGATGCGCATCCTACCCGGGCCTGACGGCTCGAGGAATTCCCTCCACTCGGCCGCCATGGTCAAGCCTGCTGCGCCCTCGCTTTCAACGCAGCGGGCGCCTCTCGCACAATCGCCTTCAAGACCGCTCGTCCGGTGCAACGAGCACGGCAAGGTGCGGCTGCATGTCTTTCGGAGAGGTCCACATACCCTACTGGGAGGAGTCCGGGCACGTCTGCAAGACCTGCCGGGTCACCGGCGCGCGCTTCTGGACGAGGGACACAAGCCGCACCACGTGCGGCGATTCCACCGAGGACCCGTACACCTTCATCGGCAACCCCACCATAGACGGGTTCCCGATGCGGGGTAAACCCCTCAAGGACACCATGAGGGAAGCATTCCTGAGATTCTTTGAGGAACGCGGTCACACCCGCGTCGAGCCTTACCCGATTATCGCTAGGTGGCGTGATGACATCCACCTCACCATTGCCAGTATTGCCGACTTCCAGCCACACGTGACCAGCGGGCAAGTGCCCCCTCCAGCAAACCCGCTGGGCATCAGCCAGCCCTGCATCAGACTGACTGACGTGGCCGCAGTAGGCCGTTCCGGACGTCACCTGTCCACTTTTGAGATGATGGCACACCACGCCTTCAACCGCCCCAAGGACGAGGACGTCGTCTACTGGATCGACCAGTGCGTGCGCTACTGCGATGAGATGCTGGTCGAATCGTTCGGTATCAGACCCGAGGACCTGACCTACGTCGAGAATCCATGGTCCGGAGGAGGCAACGCCGGCCCCGCTCTCGAGGTCATAGTCGGCGGGCTCGAGCTGGCCACTCTGGTGTTCATGAACCTAGAGGAGTCCGAGGACGGTGACATCGAGATCAAGGGTCTGCGCTACAAGGAGATGGATCTGCAGATTATCGACACCGGGTACGGGCTCGAGAGATTCTGCTGGGCAGCAGCCGGGACTCCAACCATCTACGAGGCTATCTACCCCGAGTCCGTGGCCTGGCTCAAGCAGCTCTGTGGCTTCGACTCGATGGCCTCGTCGCTGAATCTCGGCGTGGAGATGGACGCCCTGCTTGGGGAACTCTCCCGTCTGGCTGGCATCCTGAACATAGACGTCGGGACCGATGTGCAGGCGTTGTACGACAAGCTCGCGGAGAGGCTCTCCGAGTCCGGCATAGACCTCTCGGTCGACCAGTTGAAACGTGTGACTGAGCCCCTATCGTCGATTTATGCAATACCCGACCACATGCACGCCTTGTGCAACATGCTGGGCGATGGTCTGGTCCCGAGCAATGCCAAGGCAGGGTATCTAGCTAGGATGCTGGCCCGTCGCGTTTGCAGGATGAAGGACGACATCGGCGCATCGGTAAGCCTCGCCGAACTCGGGGCGCATCACATGGATACCCATCTCGACATGTCCTGCTTCGTGCAGTCCACTGAGGGCGTCCTCAGGATACTCGAGTTGGAGGAGGCTCGCTACTACGAGATGCTCAGGAAGGGAGAGGCCGCCGTGCGCACGGCTCTGAAGGGACTGCCGAAGGACGCTTCGGAGGTCCCGGACAAGACGCTCTTCCGACTCTCCGAGGAGCGGGGGTTGAATCCGGAGATGACCGTCTCGATTGCTCGTGAGTTAGGCTGGGATAACCTCTCTGTGAGGGTCGGATTCGCAGCCGACATGGCTGCTCGCAACGCCTTGATGACCAAGGCCGCCGCCAAGTCGAGAAAGGGCCAGAGCGTGCTGGACGTGATCTCGATGCCTTCGACTTCAACAGACTACTACGACGACACCACTGCGACGGAGTTCACCGCGGAAGTGCTACACTGCAACCCACTCCCGGAGAAGGCTACCGACTCCATCGGACTATCTCCGGAGGCCGGTGGCGAACCCACTCACGCAGTCGTCCTCGACCGCACCCTGTTCTACCCCGAGGGCGGCGGGCAGCTCGGCGACCAGGGAACCCTGAGCCAGAACGGCTCGTCGGTAGCGGTGTTTGACACTAGGGCCGAGGGTGGAGTGATAGTCCACTTGACCGACTCCCCGCTTTCCCCGGGTCCAACTAGGGGCGTCGTTGACTGGGGCAGGAGGAAGCAGCTGATGGACCACCACACGGCCGTACACATCGTAGGAGGTTCGGCCAGAGAGGTGCTGGGCCCCCACATCTGGCAAGCTGGTTCGAACAAGGGGGCACGCTACGCGAGACTGGACATCACCCATCACTCGAGGCTGACGAGGGACCAACTGGACAGCATCGAGGACAGGGCCAACGAGATCGTCGAATTGAACCCAGGCATAGACAAGCTGGTTATGGATAGGGCCGAGGCCGACGCGACCTTCGGCTTCGAGATCTACCAAGGCGGCCCGCCGAAGCACAGCCAGATTCGAATCATCCGAATCGGCGACTATGACACTCAGGCCTGCGGCGGCACGCACCACGACGAGGCCGGCGAAGTAGGGGAGTTACGCATCATCAGGTCTAGTCAGGTACAAGACGGGGTAGAGCGTCTGCAGATCGTGGCAGGGGAGACGGCACGCGAACACGCTCGCCGGCAGGAGCGACTCCTGAGCGAGTCGTCGGAGATACTAGGAGTGCAGCCCGAGGACCTGCCACGATCCGTCTCCCGCTTCTTCGACGAGTGGAAGTCACAGCAGAAGAGGATTGAGTCGCTGGAGGCCGAGATCGTCAGACTACGGGCCGGCGGAGGAGGCGATGCAGCGGTCGAGAGGGACGGTGTGCGATACGTGGTGATGGAGGCCGAGGGCGATTCTAAGCAGATGATGGCGATGCTAGGGGAGCTGACCCGAGACACATCTACTCCTACCTTGGCGGTACTGGGAAGCCGTGAGGGAGGCGGTACCTTGATTGTCGCCTCAACCGAGGACAGCATAGCGGCCGAGCGGCACAACGCGGTAGAGATACTCAATGCGATAGCCGGCCACATCGGAGGAGGTGGGGGCGGCAGGCCCACGATGGCTCAGGGCGGTGGCTCCAATCCCGACGGAATCCCAGCCGCCCTCGACGAGGCTCGCTCGCTTCTGGGCATCTGAGCAATCTACAATCCGTCGAATTGATGGCCGAGCCGCATCACGCACAAGTATGACCGAGCAGGTCGACGTCTCAGCCCGCGCTGCTGCCATAGAGTACGCGATTCGCGACGTGGTGGTCCCAGCCGTTGAGCTTGAGGCACAGGGCCACGAAGTCATACGCCTCAACATCGGCGACCCGCTGGCCTACGACGGCCTGCCGACACCGCAGCACATGGTAGACGCCTTCAAGGCGGCACTGGACCGGCAGGACAACGGCTACGGTCCCTCCTACGGGATTCCCGAACTGCGCAGTGCCATAGCATCCTCAGAATCGGCCAAAGGGTGGGACTGTTCTCCTGATGATGTGTACGTAACCCACGGCGTTACAGAGGCGCTGCAGATACTGTTCGCAGCCTTCTTGGAAGAAGGTGACACGGTTCTCGCACCGGGTCCTCACTACCCTCCGTACATGGCCTACCCACAGATGTACGGGGGCGCTACTGTGGAATACCGTCTGGACCCAGCTGACGGCTGGCGAATCGATCTCGATGACATCCGCTCAAAAATGGATGAGACCGTCAGGCTGCTCGTACTGATTAACCCCAACAACCCGACCGGAAACGTCGCCACTTCAGAAGAGATCGACTCGCTGATTGAGATTGCGAGCGATTGGCCCAGATGCACGATTATCGCTGACGAAATCTACGACGGCCTCGACTTCACTGGCCGGATGTGCTCGGTGGCCTCTCGCTCCAGCAGCACACCTGTTATCGCCCTTAACGGGGTCTCCAAGGTTTACTTCGCACCCGGTTGGAGGGTCGGCTACATGGCCTGGCACGACCCGAGCGGGACCCTTGTCGCCGTGCGCGACGGCGTCGAGCGCCTTCTCCGTAGTAGGCTGTGCGCCTCGACCCCGGCCCAGCACGGTTTTCTGGCCGGGTTTTCCGACGACTCGGGCTGGCTCGAGGGCCATCGCAGCAGAATCAGGGAGAGGATGGACTACTGCTTGGACCGAATCGAGTCTATCGATGGTCTCGAGTGCGAGGCTCCCGGAGGCGCCTTCTACCTGTTCGTACGGATTACCGACCCCGAGATGGCAGCAGACGACAAGGCCTTCGTGCTCGACCTCCTGCATCGGCACCACGTCCTCCTCGTACACGGTTCGGGCTTCTCCCCCGAGTTCGGAAACGGTCACTTCCGGATGGTCTGCTTGCCACCTATCGATCTACTAGCCGAGGCTTTCGACCGTATCGAGACTTTCCTGAGGGGATAGTCAAGATGGGATTTTTTGATTTTTTAGTCCCCAAACCACCACCTATCGAAGAACTGGTTAGGGGTAGATGGAGGCCTTCCAAGGATGGCACATTCTTTGATGCACATTTTGGATCGGAGGGCTTCTTTGAGCACAATGTCGCTTGGAGGGTCGGAACGTCATGGTTCGAATCTTGGTTCCAAGGGATTGAGCATAGACTAGGTTTGAGTCTTGGCAGGCGTCTGGCCCATGCAGCCGCCGAATCATATGAATTTCAGGTCAGCAATCCAGCTAGCATAGGAATTCTTGGAATGAGGAAGTTTCGGGGCAAGATACCTTCGGGACGCGATATAACATCTTGGTCTGGCACCATACTTGAATGGCAGACACAAGGACTAGGACGATTCAAGATGCTAGATGATTCTGAAGAGATTAGAATTATCGTCGAGCGTCCGGCTTCAGGCCCCATTTGTTCCGGAATTATTGCTTCAGCCTGGGAGAAGTCTACGGGGAAGCGCCACCGCTTTAGATGGGCTGAGAACAAGGGAGGGGGATTACTAGTCACGCTTGCCCAAGACGACACTGAAATCCCGAGCCCAAAACCCACTAATCCGAATTGGAATTGGAATCATACCGATATGTTAGAAGATTCGGATATAGATGAACTTTGGAAAGATTTCCGTATGGACTCACCGGGTGACTGGTCAATAATGGGGGAGCGCAAGATGTTTTTTACACAGGGACCTCTTTCTGCGCTTTGAGGACTATTGTATTCCTTATGTCGATGACATCAAAGAAGGTAGGAGCGAGGATTACACTTGGGAGGCGCTAGACGACAAACGCTCAGAGTGGTGGACGGCAGCGGCCGACTCGGCGAGGGAGAAGTTCGTCGCAGAGGGCCACCACGTTCTCGTTCGCGACCCATCAGACTGGGTCGGGGTGGCCCGCCGGCACCTGTCGTACCATGGACTGGGGGGAATCGATTCGACGGCTCGGACGGACGAGCATGGAGGGATCCGTCTCGGTTTCACATCCGTCTTCCACCCAGCCATCGCAAGTGGGGTATTGCTCGGCTGCTGGGAACGCGCTCACGGTAGAAATGGCCGCGCCTCGGTCAGCTACGAGGAGGACCTAGTGACTCTCGAATTACGCTCTTCTCGGGAGATAGCCGCATGACTCCGGCCGCTCATCGGCCGTGAAACATTATATTGGTGCCCAATTTCACTCGGACGGCCCCCTTGGGGCCGGGTGTGCGTCCATGGCCCTGAATCACAACCAGTATGCCGTTCTCGCGATTACCGCGACGCTATGCCTCGCGGGATTCTACACCATCATCGACGCCGGCCTTTCGACTACGGAGTCCGGCGGCTTCGAGGATGCCACAGGCGATATCGAAGCCGGCGAAGACGCTCACATCGGAGGGGAGGACTTCGACCAGGATGGACTGCCCGACAGGATGGAGCAGACCCTGTACGGCACCGACTGGAGGGACGCTGACACCGATGACGACGGGCTCGATGACGGATGGGAGATTGCCAATGGACTGGACCCCCTAGACAACGGCGAGCCGGACTTCAGCGAGATTCCGTTCACGCCGCCTGACAACGAGGAGGAGACAGGAGAGCAGAACGAGACATTCCCCAATCCCGACAACGGCCCCTAGGAGATCCTGACAGGGACGGTCTGACCAACACTCAGGAGATGGAGCTCGGAACCAACCCGAATCTCCGGGACACCGATGGCGATGGCCTGAACGACCGCTGGGAGTCGGAGTATTCCTACGTCGTTGAGACACCTTCCGGCGAGGTCACCCTGCTGGACCCGCTGGACGGGAACTGGGACTGCTACCTGCTCACTCCCGAGGTCAAGGGACAGATCCAGAACGACATCGGATCCAGCGAGTGGGATGAGATGGGAGCCAGTTTGGCCACTCCTGCGACGCTCTCCTCGACTTGGAGCAGCCTGAGCCGGACAGCCTCAGGAACTAGTCGAGGAGAGGTATGACACTAATCCCCTTGAGGAGGACAGCGACGGTGACCTAATCGCCGATCGCTACGAGATTGCCTTCGGCCAGATTCAATTGGGTGTGCACTGCGGGGTGCCGGTGTTTGGGACCCTGAATTTGCAGGCCCCCTACTCGGAGCACATGAGTGGCCATGGCGACAGGACGTGGTTCGAGCAGGACATGGACGGTGACGGCCGTCTGAACGGGCCCGGGGACTGGGACACCGACGGCGATGGATGCCCGAGGGTTCGAGTACTGCTACGCACTGAATTCTGATGGCAAACCCCTTCCTCAATCCAGCCAATGCCACGGATGCCTACGGCGACACGGACGAGGACGGCCTGAACAACGTCGAGGAGTACGAGGTCGCCTACTCGTGGGGCCCCGAGAACTTCACCAGTCCGCTGGACGCAGACACGGACAACGACGGGATGCCCGATGGCTGGGAGCACATGAGTGGCATCCATCCCAACGATGGCAGCAACGCCGACGAGGACCCCGACTTCGACGGATACGACGCGGAGGCGACGGTGGTGTCAGGTACACCGAGCTGGTGGGGATCACCACGGTTCACGCAATCTCTGTGGAGGTGGGCGACTACGTTCAGGTCAACAGCACCGTCCTATGGGTCAGGACCGTGCAATCCAGCCAGTACATCAACATCCCAATCAAGACCCTCACAGCAGGCTGGATATACTCAATCAATGTCGAGGTCGGCCAAGAGGTGACCAGTCGCCTACAGGACCTCGCAATGGTCGTCGAGGAGAGCGAGCGATTCACCAACCTCGACGAGTACAACGCCAGAGACCGCGACGGCGATGGATTCGTCGACGGGCGTTCCACCGACCCTCTCGTGGCCGACACGGACGGTGATGGACTAATCGACGGTATCGAGGTATCGGCTGGACCATCAGAATAGTCGACCAAGGGGTCAAGGACGTCCATGTGCGAAGCGACCCCGGGGCCTTCGACACGGACAGGGACGGACTGTCAGACGCAGCCGAGTACTACGACTACTTCACCAACGCAACCGACAGAGACACCGACAGCGACGGATTGGAGGACTTCACCGAGGTGATAGACGGCTTCACTTGGAACGGCTCTGTCTACTTCACGAACGCCTCCTCACACGATACCGACCTCGACGGCCTCGCCGATGGCGAGGAGGTCATCGACGGCCTTGACCAGTACATCACCCACGCCAACAACCCTGACAGCGACGATGACGGGTTGTTCGACGGCAGCGAGGTGCTGAACATCCCTAGGCCATGGCAGGGAGCGACCAACCCCCTCAACAACGACACCGACGGGGACGGCCAGCCAGATGGGTGGGAGATGCAGGTCTTCTCAGTCCAGCACAACACCAAGAGCCACAGCCTGTGGATTTCGGTGACGAACTGGATGCCCCCGGGATGCGAGTCCATGATCGAGTGCGGGCTCGGGCCCGGTGGCTGGGTCTGGAGCAGCTACCTCGGCGGCTTTTCGACCTCGGGAGACAGGGATGGCGACGGACAGATGGACCCCAAGTACTTCCTTCACGAGATGAACCTCTCGGGCTTCACCGTCCCTGCCAACGGTAGGTGGGCGCTGAATCCTGCCTGGGGATCACTGCCGGACTCGGCCTTCGACATCGACAACGACACTCTGATGAACTCCCTCGAGGCGCCCGACCGCTGGGACACCAACCCGGTGGACGACGACACCGACGGGGACAAGCTCCCTGACGGCTGGGAGGTCCATTTCTCGGAGCTCTCCCTCAGCCTGGGTCTGGTTGACAACAACACCCTCAGCGCGGTCGGGCGCGCGGCCCGATGGATCCCAAGATGGACGACTCCGACGTTGATGGAATCAATGATGGGCAGGAGGACTTCGATGGTGACGGGCTGAATCGCACCCACCTGCTGAACCGATACTGCCCCGGCTGGAACGACCCTCAGAACTCCGAGTGCCATATCGACCCGGCCTCGGAGGCGGGCAACAACTTCTACGACGACTTGGAGAACTATACCAACTTCGAGGAGTACCAGAACGGCACCAACCCCGTTGATCCCGACACCGACGGGGACCAGTGGTTCGACGGCTCTGAGGTGTATCACCAAGATCAGGACGGTGATGGTATGGGGGCCCGGTTGGGAGTACTACTTCGGGTTCGACCCATTCGATCCGGCCGACGCCAACATTGACTCCGACGGTGACGGCTACCTGAATAAGTGCGAGAACAAGTGGAACACCAATCCGAAGTCCGCTATCAGCTTCCCCGGCCAGGGCGAGCTATGCAGCGAGTTCGACTGACCCTCTCATTTCTTGGGAGCCACGGCCTCGCAGGTACGGTGATGTCATGTCATGGTGGATACTTCCCACAACCGCCGACATCGGCTTGAGGGCATTCTGCGAAGACGCTGCGGGTGCCCTCTCAGAGGCCGCTTGCGGCCTGCAGGAGATACAGATGTCACCGAAGGGGGCTGATTCGGCGGCATCGCTTCCGAGGACATCCGACCAGTGGACGGTGGAGCTCGCAGACGACGACCTCGAGCGTGGATTGGTCCGATGGCTAGAGGAGGTGCTCTACCGAGGCTCGGCAGAGGGTCAGTGGCTGTGCGAGGCCGAGGTCTCCGTGGCTGATGGCAGGGTGGTCGCCCGGGTGGAATGGGTCGATTCGGAGATGGTAGAGCGCGAGGTCGAGGTCAAGGCGATCACCATGCATGAACTGGCTCTGGTAGAGGTCGTCGAGGGGCAGGTGATTCCCGGGGTCGATTCCGACATCCCATCCTTCGAAGGACCCGGGTGGATGGCCCAAGTCGTGTTCGACATCTAGCCAAGCGCCTCTTGCAGGTAGAACAGCCCGCTCGCCACGATTCCAGCCATCACACCGTTGTGGATCCATTCGGACTTCAGACTCTCCAACCACCGCTTGCCTACTCTCACACCTGCGAGGGCGGCCACTACCAGCGCCAGAGTCAGTCCAAGATGGGTCGCGATTTCGTCGTATCGGAAGAGCAAGTAGACCGGTATGCGAGAGAGGTCCACACACAGCGCAAGGACGCCCGCAGTAGCCGCGTATTCCATCTTGTCCGGCAGCCTGCGAGTCAGGAACATCGCTCTCAAGGCACCCTGGTGTCCCGTCAGTCCACCCATCAAACCAGACCCGAATCCACCCAGTCTGTCATTGGCCTCTGGTATGCTGTAACCTGTCCACTTCTCGCTCAATGAGAGCACCGGCAGGGTCACCAGAAACGCCCCGATAAGGGCCAGAAGGGGCCTCTGAGGGACCTCGTTCTGAAGTATCGCACCCAGTATCGCCCCCATGACGAGCCATATGCCATACCTCCTGAATGCGACGAAGTCGACACTCTCTCTCAGGGCTGCGAACTTACCGGCGTTGTGCGCTCCGTGAACCACGGCGACCACAGCGACGGCCTCGTGCGGCCCCATCACCAGCAGCACCAAAGGCGTCAGAATCGTTGAGAGCCCGAAGCCCGCTGGGACGGTCAGAGCAGCCGCGATGAATGCGCCGACAGCGGCAAGGAGTAACCCCTCCATGGCAATGCCAGAAGACCTCTGGATATCCCGTTTACTACTGACCCTATTCCTCGACGTCGAAGCGCTGGTAAATCTCGTTGGTGGTCTGGCTGACCCGGATGAAGGTTGCGCACTTCGGCAGGTCCTTTATGCGCCTCGCACCAACGTACGAGCAGGCTGAACGGAGTCCTCCGAGGACCGATTGTACGGTCGTCTCCAGAGCGCCCCTGTAAGGCACCCTGACCTCCTTGCCCTCAGGGGCCCGGTGCTTGGCCACCTCGCCGTAGTGCGATTCCATGGCCTTGGCCGACGACATGCCGTAGAACGACTTGTACATCCTGCCGTCGCCGTTCTCGATTAACTCTCCTCCCGACTCGTCGTGGCCCGCGAACATGCCTCCGAGCATCACGAAGTCAGCCCCGGCTGCGAACGCCTTGGCGACGTCTCCGGGGGACGAGCACCCGCCATCTGCCATCACATGGCCGAGCAGTCCGTGCGCCGCGTCTGCGCACTCGGCGATGGCCGACAACTGCGGGTAGCCGACACCGGCCACCTTCCTAGTGGTGCAGACCGATCCAGGACCTATGCCGACCTTCACTATGTCCGCTCCCGCTAGTATCAGTGCCTCCGTCATCTCCCTAGTGGCCACGTTGCCGGCGATCACGATTCTGTCCGGAAACTCCTTCCTGACCCGTCTCACAAAGTCCAGGAAGACCTCTCTGTACCCGTTCGCGACGTCTATGCAGATCATCCTGATTCCGTCGTTGGTTGCCAGCTTGCGCTGCAACAGCTCAAAACTCTCCTCCGTCGAGCCGCAGGTTACGGCGATGCTGCCAGGCTCGATACCGTCCCCCCATGCATGCGCGCACTCGCGCGTCGAGTAGAACTTCTGCAGGCAGGTCAGCATTCCGTGGTCCTGTAGCACCCTCGCGACGGAGAACAGACCGGTGGTGTCCATGTTGGCCGCCACGATGGGTACACCGCTCCATATGTCCTTCGAATGACGGAACTCGAAGTTCCTAGAAAGACTGACATCCGATCTCGAAACCAGCGTACTGCGCTTAGGTCGAATCAGAACGTCGTCAAAGGTCAGTTTCATATCGTGCTCTAAGCGCATCGAGACCTTACTACGCCAACGAAGGACCGTTTAAGACCGTTATGAGTGACTAGGGTGGTGCTCGTGCCGGGATTTGAACCCGGGTCGACGGATCGAGAGTCCGTCATGATGGACCGAACTACACTACACGAGCGTGGTTCCCGACGAATGGCTGCCCGCTTAAGAAAACAATGGGTTGAGAGCCTGATTCGGGTTTTTCTTCACTTTCACTTTCACTCCTCGGGACTATTGCCTCGCTTCATATGCGCAAGCCATGACATACCTCCATGAACGTACAACAGGACGACACGGCGACGCTCCGCTACAGGAAGCGCCCAGAGCCATGTAGGGTGGTGTCACTATCGACCCTGCGAAGAACGAACGCATCCGTGCACGGGTCTACTGACTCAGCGCTGGTGAGCTCCACCGGAGTGGTCTCGGACCACGACTCGTGGGGCCCCCTGCCAAGCCCGGCAGCACAGGTCAATGTCAGCCCCTCGAGCTGGCAGGGCCTGCGTGACAGGCTCCGCGCAAGCCAGGCTACCCCCTCGGTGGTGGCCTAATGTCGAGGACACGACGACTCAGGGAGGAAGTGCGAGTCTACCTCGAGGAGAACGACACCGCGAACACCGTCGAGATATTCGATCACCTCAATGGTAGGTTCCGCTGGGGGGCCACCATGAATCAGGTCGGCAACATTCTAGCTAAGGACGTACGGTTTTCCAAGATCGGGCACGTCCGCGGTCAGTTCAGAGGGAGCACCTACACAGTCTGCGTATGGGGCCTCACCCAGCAAGCGGTGCAAGCAACCTCCTAGCCGGGGAAGCAATCAAGGCCGGGAGGCCACGAGTCAGGGCGTGGGGAACAGTGGTGTGATGGGTTCGTGGTGGGTCCTTTTCAGGGCCGGAAACTCGACCATCGGCGTACTAGGGGTCCTTCTGGGCTCGATGCTCGCACTCGGTGGCCTGCCCGAGGGAAAACTCGCTTCGATCACGGCCTTGCAGGCCATTTCGGTCTGGGCCTTCATGTGCTCTTGGAACGCGCTCAACGACTACCTCGACCTAGAGATCGACCGGGTAAACCGCCCCGACAGGCCGCTCCCATCGGGAGCCATCTCGGAACCGTCGGCCAAGCGGGGCATAGCACTTATGATGGCAACCTCGTTTCTCTCCATCGCAGGAGCGCTCGGCATAGCCAGGGGTTTGGAGGGCGGGGTCGAGGAGTGGTATCCGACTGTCGTGATATGGGCCGGCGCACTATTCCTGCTGACTAACTACGAGTCCTCCGGCCCCTACAGCCTTCGGCTGAAGGATAGAGGACTTCCAGGAAACGTGGCGATCAGTCTATCGGTCGGAATGCTCGTGCTGTTCGGGGCCGCTGGCGTGTTTGAGCCATTCAACCTGCGTGCGTGGTCGATGTTCGTCGTGGGGGTGCTGTACACCCTAGCTCGAGAGATCGTCAAGGACATCGAGGACATGGAGGGAGACAAGGGGAGGAGCACCTACGCAATGAGAGTCGGACCCGAGAAGGCTCGGACGGTTGCATGGATCATCATGCTGCTGACCTTCGCCTCGCTGTTGATGCCCTTCGGCATCGGGGTCTTCCCGGAACTGCACCTGCTGGGAGTTATCCCGGCAGTGATACTCCTGTTGATGGTGAAGGGCAGGCTGATGGCATCCGAGGACCATGCGGCACAGCAACTAATCAAGAAATCAATGTACCTAGCACTCGCCGCCTTCCTTGGAAGTTCACTTCTGGCGTAGTCATTCGAGTTCCCTGTAGGTGTGCCAGGCATCGTTGTTGCACAGGTAGGTCAGAAGCGACATCTGAGCCCACATCCGGTTCTCGGCCTGATCGAGGACCACGCTGTTAGGCGAGTCTATGACCGAGTCCGTAACTTCTTCTCCACGGTGGGCTGGGAGGCAGTGCATGAACAGGTATCCCGGGTCTGCGTGGGCGACCAACTCCTCGTTGACTTGGAATCCCTCGAAGGCATCGAACTTGCCCTCGATGTTCTCTTCGCCCATGGACACGAAGATGTCAGTGTAAATCACCCCAGCGCCACTGACTGCCTCGATTGGGTCATTGGAGCCGTGAATGCTGGAGCCCGTTCGCGAAGCAATCCCCCGGGCTCTCTCCATCACCGATTCGTCAGGCTCGAAGCCAGGAGGGGTGGCGTAGCGGACATCGCGTCCGAGCACAACTGCCGCGAGTAACAGGTCATGGAACACGTTGTTGCCGTCACCCACCCAGGCGATGTGCCCGTTGACGTTCCCCCCATGCTCCACTATGGTCATCAGATCGGCTGCTGCCTGACATGGATGGTGCAGGTTGGATAGCGCGTTGATGACCGGTACCGTCGAGTGCTCGGCGAGCTCGACCGCATCAGCGTGTTCGAAGCACCTGTATGTGATTCCGTCTAGAAAGCGCGACAGCACCGCCGCAGTGTCTGCGATCGACTCGCTCTTGCCCAGTTGAATGTCGTTGGAGAGCAGGGTCAGGGGCTGTCCTCCGAGCCTGCTCACCCCGACTTCGAACGAGACTCTCGTCCTAGTCGATGGCTTCTCGTAAATCGAGCCGATTGACATCCCATCGAGGGGTTTGAAGTCCGAGCTCAAGTCACCTCCGTGCTTGAATGCTATAGCCCAGTCGATGATTTCGGACAACTCGTCGCCGACGTCGTCTATCGCCATCAGATCAGTCTTCTCGTCAGCCTCGCTCATGCTCAATGTCTCCTGCGTATCCGTCCCTCGAATCCGCCATGCCACCGAAGATGCTCTGAGCGAAAGTCAGCACGTCAGCCATCCCGTCCTCGTGTTCGCTGGACAGGGGAGTCAGTCCTGCTTGTATCGAGTCTTGCTGCATCATCCTCAGCTGGCCGATGGCGAACTCGGCCCTCTGGCTACCCGAGTGTGGGTCGAGCGCCTGCTGGGCCGACTCCTCATACAAGGCAGCCTCGAGGATATCGAGGTTCTCGCCCCAGTCTAGGACCCGCTCCAGCGCCTCGGGCTCAAGCAGGTCCGACTTGGAGAGGAAGTTGGCCGTAGGCAACCCGAGCCTGAAGTGGACTATGGACGAGAGCAACATCTGCGATACGAATCCGCTGGGCGTCTGCGAGAGCATCGGGTCGAAGAGGAATATCAGGCAGGCCCTGCCTTGGCCGATGACGCTGACTAGGTGGTTGGAAGCCTCCCTGAAGGCGAACAGCTCGACCTGCCCTGGCGTGTCTACGATCAGCATGTCGCACGACAGCCCCTCAATCTCGTCAAAGACCTCGTCAGCTCGCGAAGCCACCAAATCGGCGGCTAGAATCTGGGCCCCGTTGGGACCAAGTTCGTACTCGATCATCACGTCGGACAGGGAAACGAGTTCCCTGACGTCGAACTCGGTGTCGTAGTCCACTTTCTCGGCGCCTGGGTCGAGATTGATTGCAAGGACATCCACTTCGAGAAACCTCGCCCATCTCTGGAAAGCGGTGACCAGAGAACTCTTCCCAGCACCTGCGGTACCCACTACGAATAGCACGGGAGGGGTAGTGCTGTCCTGACTGCTCACGCTCTCGCCCAAGGGCGAGAGAACTTCAACCATTCGCGAGGCCCTATATTCGGCGCGAGGCCGGACAAGCAATGGTTATACCAATCCAAGTACCGTCCGCGAGCACCCATCGGGGTGGCCGCGCCATGTCAGAAGACCCTCCTCCTCCCCCTCCCGGTTTTCCTCCTCCTCCGCCCCCTCCGCCCCCTCCTGGTACGAAGAGGAGGAAGATGGTGACTCTGAGGAGGATCAGACTGAGACTCCTCCGCCCCCCCCGCCGGGCCTGATGGAGCTTGAGGACAGGGAGATTTCTTCCATCCCCGAATCACAACCCGACGACCCTCCCCCACCCTCCTCCGGGATTCGACGCCCCCCCTCTCCCTCTCGGCTTCGAGGAGCCACCCGAGCCCGAGCCTGACATCGAGCCTGAGTATACAGGGTCCTTGCAGGATTCGCTTTCCGCTCTGGAAGATGCCGTGGAAGACGTCACTGACGAAGTCGTCGATGTCGCTGAAGAAGTCGTGGGCGAACTCGCTATCGGCTCCGTCAGCAGTGCTCTGGACTCAGCGATAGAGGGGGCGGCCGATATCTCCAGCGAGATTTCCGATTCCGCTAGGGAGATTGCCCAAGCACTTTCCAAGCCAGTCGTAGCGGCGGCGACCCACCCCCACCTGAGGTCTGCTGCCGAGGTGGACGCAATTCCAGGCGACAAACTCCACGCGACTCTGAGCGAGGTCGAGGAATCGACACTGAATCCAGATGGCTCGGTCAGGAGGCAGTCGATAGAGGGCGAGTTGATACTGAGGAACTCCAGCAAGAAGCACAGAGCATGGGACATCGAGGTACTACTCTCCTCCACCGACTCCACTGACATCGGGGGGCGCTCAATCTCCGTTCGAGAGCTCGAAGCCACAGAGGAGACGGTAATCCCGTATTCGGCGAGCGGACCGAGAATGCTCGTCCTCAAGGAGTCCATCGACACCAACCCAGAGAGGGATCAGGAGAACAGTCTGTCTCTGGTCTACTCGTCGGAACCTCAGGGGGTCGATATGGAGATTGAGGTCCAGAACGCCTCCGAGGTGCCACTGCTCGAGGTGGCGGTTAGCAGGAGCTTCCCGGACAACTTCGACATCCCCGAGGGCCAGGAGTACAGCGTCGATGGATCATCCATATCTTGGGACATAGGGAGACTCAATGTGGGCGAGAGTAGGACCCTAGCGCTCTCGCCGATGGTCACGACCGAAGGTATCGAGATGATATCCGCGGGAGTGTCATCCGCCGAGTACTCGGCCGAGGCCGCGGTCTCTAGGGCGGGCTTCGAACGCGTGTCCGGCTCGACTCTGCACATGATGAGGGTGGACAAGATCGAGGACGACCGTCCCGGCATCTGGCACTGCAAATCGGTGTTCGAGAACCGCTCGTCCTTCGTGGTCACCCTCTCGGGAGTCACTGTGTGGTTGTCTGGCAGGGATGACCCCATCTTGGAGGTGTCTGACCTCAGGCAGGACGTGCCGCCCGAAGGCAGCTGGAGCTCGATGGAGAAGAGAGTCGAGGCGGACACGCCCAGCTTCACGCACGAGTTTAGGTCATCCATCCTGCCTAGGGTCTCGATTACCTCGAGCGGCTCGATGGACCTCAAGGAGCAGAATCTAATTGTGCTCGATGCCAATCTGCTCAAGCAGTACGACAAATCGAGAATCAAGTCCTTCGTCTCCTCCGATTTGGAGGCCACGATATCGATCGAGAACACGGGCTCGGCGACAATCAATGTGATGAGGCTGCTGGACGACGTTCCTGGAGTCTTCAGACCTCCCACCGAGTCAGATGTGAGCATTGAGATAGAGGGGACTGACCTCAACGAGGACCAGTACCTGATTGAGGTCATCGATGGGATTCAACTCGAGGAGAGCCTAGTGTCGCCGGACAGCGACGGGAACAGCCTGAGAATAACGGTGGGGACGTCTGCTCCACTCGGTCTGCAGCCCGGAAAGACGATGGTTCTGCGTTACCCTCTGCACGCTCCCGACCCGTCTCCCGAAAACGAGCTGTTGGCAGCGCCAATCAGGGCCGATTTCGGTTCGGAGAAGTTCGGACCTGTCGCAACTAGGGCTGTAGCAAGGCCACCGCAACTGAGGGTGGTGCATCGCCGCCGCAATATCAGCACCGGCAAAGAAGTCTTCCCGGCAGGTAGCGCGGGTAGGTACGAGGTCCTACTCATGTTCGTTAACAACTCCGACAGCGCTCTGGACGAACTGGCACTGCACGATGTAGTCCCGGGCACGTTCTCCATCGAGAAGTCGACGGTGCGCTCGTCGGTGGACGGCGAGCGCGATACTAAGATGGACAAGGAGTCGGCCCCAGAGGGCACCCATGTCGAGTGGAGGATAGGGAGGATCGAGAAGGGCGAGAGGATAGAGGTGACCTACGTAATTCAGGGCGACCCCGAGTCGGAGTACAAGGTCTCCGACGCTCAGGACTTTCACGGTGCCACCTTCGGTGACGAGGTGGACGATGAGCCCAACGTCCCCGAATGGATCGAGGAGCAGAAGTCGCCAGAGCCCGAGACCATCCCGGAGCCCGAGCTAGAGCCAGAGCCCGAGCCAGAGCCGGAGCCCGAGCCCGAGGGCGAACCCGATCCAGAGCCGGAGCCCGAGCCAGAGCCGGAGCCCGAGGGCGAGGTATGCCCGATATGCGGTTCCGAGGCCGAGATTGGTGCCTCGGTTTGCGTCGTCTGTAGTTACTCGTTCTGATTCGAATCGATTTGGACGCCTATGGCGTCCACCGAAGCGTTCTTGCTACTCGGTCGGAACGAGGGCCCATGGCTTCCGGAGGTGGCGACCCGCAGGCCGAGGCTATGTCATCGTTGATGATGCCCATGCTGGTCATGATGCTGGTCATGATGGCGATGATGCTGAATGATGGAATCCGAATCTTCCTCGCCGACGGGGCTGGCTACTTCATCGAGCCTGTGCTGCCCTTTCACAAACTCTACTTCGTGCCCACTGTCTTCATCGTCGGCTCCGGCATCATGATTGTCAACACCATCATCCGATCCATCTTCATGGACCCATTGAAACAAGCTCACGTCAGTCATCGTCAGGGTCAGATTAGGAAGCAGGTGCAGCAGGCGCAGATGGCCCGCGACACCGCTCGCGCTGAGAAGATGCAGAAGCTGCAGATGGAAATGGCGCCCGAGCAGATGGCGATGCAGGCGGCGATGATGAGGCCGATGATGTTCACCATAGTCTTCATCATCGGAATTTTCAGCTGGATGTCCAGCGAGGTCGAGACGTTCAGGGTGTCGTACGTCAGCCTGCCTTGGTCGCCGATGTGGTCTCTGGACGAGCGGGTTCTGTGGATTCTGCCTGCTTGGATTGCCACGTACATCACGATGAGTGCCCCATTAGGGAGGATCATCGACCGCCACATCAAGATCCGCCGCTACAGGAACCACCCGCTAGTACTCGCTGGCGACACCATCCCCGAGCCTCTGCTACACCTCCTGAACGAGCAGAAGACTAAGCGGAGAGACGATTCGAGGATTCGCAGGGCCCAGCGCAGGAGGGACGGACCTCGAAAGACGGGTGGGCAGGTGACAGCGCCCACTCAAGGGAGGAGGGGCAACGTGCCGCTCACCCCGCCCAAGTCGGGGACCACCTGCCCCTCATGTGATTCGGACTCGGTCTCGAGGGCATCTAGGGGGATGTTGAGGTGCGATGTGTGTCGCGACGAATGGAGGTGAGCGGATGCTGAGGTTGACCGTCAGCGGCCCTCCCGGGAGCGGCACCTCGACGCTGGTCGGGAAACTCTGCGAGGACCGTGGCTGGTCCTCGGTCAACGGCGGTGACATCTTCAGGGAGCAGGCATCCAACCGAGGACTCAGCGTCGCCGAGTTCAGCGCCTTGTGCAAGCAGGACCTAGATGTCGACCGTTCCCTCGACGACATCCTGAAGCAGGTGATGAACGATCCAGATGGCTCAGAGGTCGTCGAGAGCAGGCTGTGCGGTTGGTGGGCGGAGGAGCTCGGTCTGAGCTGTCTCAGGGTCTGGGTCTCCGTGTCCGAGGAGGAGAGGGCAAGTAGGATCCAGAACCGCGAGGGTGGCGACTACCGGACCTGCTTGGAGATATCCAGACAGCGCCAGAGTGATGATATGGAGAGATACCTCAAGCTGTATGGCATAGATCTCGACGACATGAGCCCATACAACCTTGTGGTCGATGCTGACGAGCTGGATGCCGATGGCGTCTTCGGAGTCGTCAGCGCTGCGTTGGGGTGAGGACTGATGGGCGGCAGCGACTTCTGGGAGTTGTCCGAGGCATCGACGAACCCCGGATTTCGGCTGCGCCCCCAGCGAACGCTCCTTGGATCAGCTGCTCTCCGCTGGCGTGGTCCTCGTGGACAAGCCTAGGGGGCCGACCAGCCACCAGTTGGCGGCTTGGGCTAGGGAGTCGCTGGGAATCACTAGGCTCGGTCACGGAGGCACTCTCGATCCGTTCGCTACGGGACTGCTCACGCTACTGTGCGGCAAAGCCACCCGTCTGACTGACATCGTCCTCAAGGGAGACAAGAGATACGTCGGGGTGATGAGGTTCGGAAGGGACGTCTCCGACGAAGAGCTCGAGGCAACGCTATCGAGCCTCAATGGCGTGATTTACAACGTCCCGCCGCTGGAGTCAGCAGTCAAGGTGCAGGTTCGGACCCGCACTATCCACTCGCTCAGGATGCTGGAATCGGACGCGAACTCCCGCATCGCGGCCTTCGAGGCATCGTGCAGCGCTGGGACCTACATCAGGACCCTCGCCAAGGACATCGGACTGATGCTGGGGACCGTATGCGAGCTGACCGAGCTGCACCGCGACAGGACAGGGCCATTCGACCAGACGATGGCCTGCACCATGCAACAGCTCACCGATGCGTCCTTCCTGCACCGAGAGCATGGCGATGACAGCGCCCTATTGAGAATAATTGCACCCATCGAGGCACTTCTCACGGGCCTGCCTTCCATCATCGTCAAGGACGGCGCTGCTGCAGCGCTCTCGCACGGCGCACCATTGGCAAGGCCCGGTGTAGTCAGGGCGCAGAAGGGAGTGTCCGAGGGCTCCACCGTCCTGGTCAAGAGCCTCAAAGACGAAGCAGTATCGGTAGCGAGGCTGTCGGTGGACTCCGATTCTCTGCCGGGGATGATGACCGGCGAAGTCGCGGTTTCACGCGCTGTAATCATGGAGCCGGGGACATACCCGCAGAGCTGGTCCAAGGAGTGATGGCTCAGGCCATCTCATGCTCTTCGTAGACCCACTCTTCCGTCTCTAGACGAATCTTCAGCTTCATCATCTCAGTCACACACCACCGGCTCGGACACTGCGAGGCACCCTTGCGCGGCATCCCCGTTCCGAATCGTGCTTGGTATAACCATTCCCTGAGAATCGCTGATTATCGGCCAGAACGGGGGTCTTGAAGGTGCAAACCGTAGCGCTGGGCTACTTCTTCCGATTGAAGGGTTTACTCACCCTGCTGGGGCCGAAGTACAGTGCCGTGAGCGATATGAGCACCACCCCGACGCAGATCATGAGGATCGCCGGCCCCCTGTCTATCGAGTCTATGATTCCACCATCCTCATCTTCGTTCTCTGAGACATCCAGCACTACAGTTCGGTCGTTGTTGCTCTCCGATATCTCGGTTATCGACCCCGTCCCGTCTGCGGTCACCTCGATGGTCAGGGTGTCACCGACCCTCGCCACCTGCGCGTCGCAGACGACCGAACCTAGCCCACCGGACTCGATGTGATCTATCATCACAGAACCGACTAAGACTCCGTCGACCCTGCACTTTACGTCCACTGCATCGGCACCCCCCGCCCCTCGTTCCTGATGTAAGCGTGTATCTCGATGACATCCCCGTCGGCCACCTCGGTCACGCTGACACCGTCCCTGCGCACGTCGATGGTCTCGACCAGCAGATCCGGTTTCGCGGTCACCACGACATCGAAGTCCTGGTAAACCTCATTCGTGCCGTCACTGACCGTGACCCTGACGGAATGCGTCCCGGCCTCGACGGGAGTCAGAACCATGTCGTCAGCAGCGTCGAAGGTGACCCACGACCTGCTGCTTGAAAGTGACAGTGATTCGGTGTCCGGGTCGGATATGTCCAGATCAATCACCATCGTCTGCCCCAGCTCGACGTAGACCACTAGTGGAAGCCCATCTAGGACAGGTGGGTCCTCCACCGCAGTGACCGTCGCCGTCATCGAGTCTGACCAGGAGTTCCCGAGGGCATCGCTGACGACCACCTCGATGGTCACCTCTCCCGAGGAGTCCCGTGCCGGTTGTATCCTGACGTACTGGTCGACCACGCTGGCCTCCACGACTCCCGGATCTGAGCTCGTCGCACTGAGGACGAGGTCTTCGGGCGAGGTTAGGTCGTCACTGCACCTCACGTCCATGGGCAGGTGGACTCCAGCATCGTCCTCGTTGAATGACATGTCCTCGAGCGCCAGGCATTCAGGATCATAGTCCCAATGCACCGAATAGCCACCGGTGATGGACATGGACTGGATGTGCACCACAGTGGACTCCGCGGTCCCGTCCGACGACCACTGGAACCTAGAAGCGACTCCGACCGTCATCTCCCCTCCCCTCTCGGGCAGAGCGTGCCCCACTGGGACATCGACCGAGAAGGCACCGTGTTGGATTGGTATACTGGCCACAAGGCTGCTGCCCACTGCGATTCTGATGTAACTGGTCTCTGCCAACCCTTCGAGCGAGCCCGAGACGTGCCCATGGGCTACCAGATGCGGGTCGTTGACATCGATGCGGACGCCCGATACGCACCCGTCTTCAATCTCAACCCTGACGTGCTGCGACGACTCGGGGCTTGCCAGTGCATCCCCTGACTCAATCTGCGTGTAATCCCCCTCAGCGTCATCCAGCAGTACCCAGATGGTGTGATTGCCGGTGCCGAAGACGTGGATTCTGCCCAGCTGCTGAAGCGGAGGGACCTCGACGTCGAAGGACCACTCTCCCACAGCAGGCCCATCCGGAGCGAGTCCGCAGGACTCCTGTGACAGTCCGGTGATGGTTCCGTCGAACGGGCCGATGTCCAACACCGGTGAATCCACATCGGTCACCGTGTTGATGGCCTTCACGGTTTCAAACGAATACCAAGGCTGGTGGTACTTCACACGCAGGCCGACCGCATCCACCCTAACCTCGGAGTCGTCACTGGTCCCCGTCGATACGTAATCGATGGTGAACTGGGTGCCTTCCAGCGAGGTCCAGTCAGTGAGCGCCAGCCCGTCAAGGGAAAGCACCATCGGGTTTGTCATCCTGTAAATCGGCCCGAAGGTCCTAGCGTAGGTCACGACTAGTTTGTCCGAGTCGTGGTTCTGTAGGATGACCCTGACCGAGTCCTGGTTCAGGACGTCAGGGATGGAGAAGTGCAGGACCAATGAGACGTTGGCCAACTGCATCCCGTGTAGTCCGCTGAAGTCGTAACCTGACATCGTGATGTTTGGCCCCTTGGACCAGGTGTAGTACGAGTCCGGCTCCCCTAGGGTCGCATTCGAGTTGGTCACGCTGTAAGTCGCCCAGGAGATGGTTTGCTGGAAGTTGTCAGGTCTGTTGTGGGTGAGGGACAGTTCGCCATCGGCCACCATGCCCTCGGAGTGCTCCGCCGGATTACTGGAGAAACCGGCGGTGCTGGAAATCTGCCACGATTCCGGCTCGGAGAAGTCACCGGCCTCTATGAGCCCGACCTCCTCGGCACCAATCACGGTGTCGGCAGTGGCCGATGGCACCAAAGGTGCCAAGGCGGCCATGAGCAGGATGACGAGAACCACTCCCATACGACCACTCATTGCACGCCAGCGGGAGAGAGCAGGGCTTCAATCCGTTGGTCTCAGGTTCACCTAGTCATCGGTATAACGGTTGATAAACAGGCATTGAGTCCATGTTGCCACACGGCTGTGATGGTGTAGCGGTTAGCACGGTGGGTTGTGGTCCCGCCGGCCCGGGTTCGAGTCCCGGTCACGGCCCCACTCAGATACCATCACCGTTGAGGCGGGCGTCCTCGATGTCGTGCCCCATCCTGTCTATTTTGGTCGTCAGGTACTCGATGTTCTGATCCCCCACCCCGACCACCAGGGGCATCCTCTCGACTATGTTGGCCCCATTGCTAGCCAGTTGCAGCACCTTGTCCGGGTTGTTGGTCAGCAGGCAGACACTCTCGATGCCTATGGCAGCGAGTATCTCCGAGGCAATCCCGTAGTCCCTGGCATCAGCGGGATGCCCGAGCATCAGGTTCGCATCCAACGTGTCAGCACCTTGGTCCTGCAGGTTGTAGGCCTGTATCTTGGCGTGCAGACCTATCCCACGACCCTCCTGCCTGAGGTACACGATGCAACCCCATCCGACATCTTGGATCTGCTTCATCGCGGCAGCCAGCTGGGCGCCGCAGTCGCACCTCAGGCTGCTGAAGGCGTCCCCCGTCAGGCATTCAGAATGCACCCTAACGAGGACGGGGTCCGGTCCGCTCATGTCGCCTAGGGTCAGCGCCACGTGGTCCAGACCCGTGCTGGCTTCGTGGAATACTCTGATGCGAAAGTCTCCGTATGAGGTTGGGAGTCTGGCGTCAGCAGGGACGTCCATGAGCTCGTTGACGCTATATCCGTCGGGCACGGCCCATCGAGAGGAACGTCCCCTTTGAACAATATCCCAGCAGCCTATCGCTTCTGGATGCGGAACAGGTACTCTCCCGCGTCCTCGCTCACGCCCAGCAGGGCCAGCCCCATGCGGTCGCACAGCGCCGGTATGTCGTGCAGCGTCTCCGGGTCGTCGCAAAGCACCTCGAAGAGCGTGCCGGGATTGGCCTCCTCCACCGCCCTGCGAGTCTCGTGAACCGGAACCGGGCAGAGGAATCCAAGCAGATCGAGGGATACCGTACCCTCGTCGTCCATCGTCCCACCTAGGCATCCACTATCTCTGGGGTGAGGGACCGGCCGTTGAACTCCCGGGCTTTGATGACGTCGATGACGTAGGCCACCTTCTCGACGTGAATCTCGACCTCGGTCTCGTCATCTCCCTGCGATATCTCGCCGATTACTATGTCTGCGACCCTAGCCTGTTTGGCAATCCACTCAGCGAGCTCGAGCTTACTCGAGTCAGACTTGCCCACCGACAGCCTCAGCGTAACCATGCCGAAGGCATCGGACACCTCGTCCCAGTCGTCCCTCCTTCCTATGGGGTCCCTGTCGACCCCGTCCGGCAGGGGCGGTGCGCCCACTACTGGTATCGATAGGTTCCAGGTGGAAGATATTTTCTCGATTAGCGGCTGGTCCTCGCGCGTCACGAAGCTCCAGGCATGCCCCTTCCTGCCCATTCTGCCGGTTCTACCGATACGGTGCACGTATGACTCGGTGTCATCTGGGAGGTCGTAGTTCACGACGTGGGTGATTCCATCCACATCAAGCCCACGAGCAGCTACGTCTGTTGCCACTACGATGGACTCTCGACCCTCCTTGAAGGACTCGATTATCCTCTCCCTCTTGCCTTGGGGTAGGTCGCCGTGAAGCCCGATTGCACTGATCCTGAACTTGCCCAGCCTCTCGGAGAGGATCTCCACCATCCGCTTGGTGTTGGAGAACACGAGCATCTGGTCGTCGTCCCCCATCGTGCAGATGATGCGACCTAGGGCCCAGAGCTTGTTCGCCCTCCCAACGTGAATCGCAAACTGCTCTATCTCGGGTATCTCGACCTCCATGTCCTCGCTCATCACGTGGACCGATTCAGACATGAACTCGTCAGCCGCGTCCAGCACCTCCTGAGGAAACGTCGCACTGAACATCAGGGTCTGCTCCCTGTTGGGAGTCTGTTCGAATATCCAGAGCACGTCGGGGAAGAACCCCATGTCGAGCATACGGTCGGCCTCATCGAGGCAGAACAGGTTGATTCCTCCCAAATCGAGGTGCCCACGCTTGGTCATGTCGATGACCCTACCAGGGGTTCCCACTACTATGTCGGCGCCCTGATTGAGCCTCTTGGCCTGCTTTTCTAAGTCGGTGCCGCCGTATACTGTCTGAATCGACAGGCCCTTGCCTCCCTGGAGCGATTCCATTTCCTCGGCGACCTGCACGGCCAGCTCCCTGGTCGGGCAGAGCACGATTGCCTGAGGCGTCCCCTTGGGAGAGCACCTCTCGAGGATAGGAATGCCGAATGCCCCAGTCTTACCCGACCCCGTCCGGGCCTGGCCCACCACATCCAGTCCCTGTCTGGCTAGGGGGATGGCCTCCCGCTGAATCTCCGTAGGCTCGCTCCAGCCGTTAGCTTGGACGGCACTCGCGATGTGCTCTTGCAGGTCCCAAGACGAGAAGTCAACCCTAGCCGCATTCATGGTATCGCCTCAGAAGGTTTCCGAATCGCGGATCTCCTTCTGCAGCTCGCCCATCCAGTACTTGCGGCAGTTCTCCTTCGTGAGAAACTGGTCCTTGCTCGAAAAACTGTGATTGAAGTGACCCTTGTCGGCAGTCGCCCACTGGTCCTTCCTTCGCTTGTGGAACTTCTGTAGGACGTGCTGCCTCATGTACTGCCTGAACTTGATTGACTTGCTGCGGTTGATACCCTTTGGCGTGACGCCGTCCCATAGCCTCTCGAATCGATCGAGCTTGTCATCGAAATCCTCGCTCATGCTCGCTCCTCGGTGTGCGGCCGACCTGACCGCTGTTTATCATGTTCACCCTTGCCCAGTGGATCACCGCTACGCGGTGCGTCGACTTCATCGATCAGTGGCTCGACCCTGTCCACCGGGGCCAGGAAGCGATTCTTCTCGTCCTCGGTCCCGTCGATCTCAACATCCCTAGAGAGGGCGCCAAGCTTCTTCCTAAGGTCAGAGCGAGTCTCTTGTCTGAGCAACTCGGAGGCAGCTTCTCTCAGGGCCCTCACCACTCATGATGATCGGCAAGTGATCGATGCACGCCTTGCGCAGATTGTAGTCCCTGCTCCTAGCCCCATCGACCACCATCTTGTTGACGCGGGGACTCTGCATGTCCAACTTCTTTAGGGCCCTGATGACCGACTTCCTGACTCCAGCGTCCTCATCTAGCATCGCCGCTTCGATGAATATGGTCGCGATGGCAGGCTCGTTGTTGGCGAGGGTCACGAGGGTGCCCGAGGCGTTCCTTCTGACCTGTGCGTCCTCATCCTCCAGCGACCAACCTATCAGGTCCCACCCGGTAGCCCCAGCGTTCGAGGCGATTGTGCGCAGGATTCTCGAGCCGCGCCTACGCAGGTCGGCATCCTCCTCGCGAATTAACTCGTCTAGGTGAAGGCAACCTGCCTCCGGCCAGCTCTGCGCTGTCAGGCGTAGTGCCTCGAAGGCGTTGCCCCTGCGGTCCCGGCTCTGGTTACGCAACTCCCTACGTAGAATCTCCTCGCAGCCGGAAGGGAATACCGGAGCAGCCTTCAGAAGGCAGTCCCGAGCAGCCCTCTCCACCTCGACGTCCTCGTCGAGCAGCCTGTCCGAGAGGCACTGCAGCAGGCCGTCGTGCCGCTTGATGGCGAACACCGGCAGTATCCTCAGTGCAGCTGTCCTGATGCCGGCATCGTCGTCGTCCAGTGCCTCGAGCAGCACTCCGTGTGCATCATCAACCTGACTCTGCATCACTCGGTGCAGGGCTTGGATGGCATCCACTCTTCTAGCGAATCCTCCACCCAGCTCGCGAGTGAGCTGCAAGCCATCCGAGTCGCCACGCGCCAAGGGCAGGATTTCGTGCACCGGAATCATCTGCCACACCCCAGCGGGCGGAAGCATCGCTCGGATGTCAACGTCGGTATTTGGCCTGCTGCTGCTGATCGTCTTCCACGTCCGCGGATCGCGTGCGACGTAATCCCTTGCCATGCCGACTCGGCCCGCGCATATCGCCGTCCCTCTTGAATGAAGTGCTTGCATGCTCGGTGCGAGCGAGGCAAGCATCAAGCGTCTCCCCTCGCTCAGCACTGCGAGCGACATGGTCGATGAGCATCGGTCGGAGGTATGCCATCTCCTGCACATCAGCCTAGAGGGACTGACGGGAGGGGTGACGACGAGCGGCGAGTTGTCGCGTATATGGTCGTTGGAGCTCCAGTGGTTCACTCCCGAGGAGGCCAATGAGGTAGTGACTGTGCTCATAGAGAGGGGCTGGCTGACGGAGTCGGATGGCAGGATATCTCCTCCTATAGGGGTCGACCTGTCACGGCCGCCGTTGGGCTGGCGTCCTTCGCGCCGCAGGCTGCTTGGAATCCCCGTGCTGAGCGAGTCTCCTATGACTCCCACAGACCGGGAGCCCGTGTTGGAAGCCCTAGACAAGCCCAAGCCCATGCCGAGGATCTCCGACCCGACTCCGAGCAACCTCCCCCCAGACCGTGCCGAGGGCTCCATACCGGGCTTGATAGCGATAATCGCGGACAGTTCGGCCCTCGCAAACAAGGAAGTCATGCGTAGGGCGCAGAGAAAGCGTCGAGCGTTGGGCCCGGTAACTCTGTGGATGGCTCTGGCCCTAGTGGCAAGGGAGCAGGGCGTGGACATGCACGACGTGACCTCAGCCATCGAGGCGGATTACGCGTAGTCGCTCGAGGTGCGGAACTCGGCGGCAAGCAAGCCGGGCAGGACGAGCAGCGCCATCACCAGCGAGAACAGCACCGAGATCGAACTCACTATGCCGAAGTCCTGGATGACTGGTATGGGCGAGAGCAGCAGCACCATGAATCCGCAAATCGTAGTCCCGGATGACAGCAGTAGGGCAGTACCGGTGGTCGAGTACATGTCACGCATCGCCTCCCAAGTCCCCATTCCCGACGCCCTATTCGCCTCTATCCGCCTCCAGACGTGGATTGAGTAGTCGATGCCCAGTCCGATGGTCAGCGCGGTAATCATGATTGTCAACACATTCCAGTTTATCCCAAGCATCGCCATCGCGCCGACGACCCAAGCCCCGGCGAGGCCGACGGGAAGAATCACCACCAGAGACTGCCCGAGCCTCCTAGTCAGCAGCACTAGGACAAGCATCGATACGAACAGGCTGATTGCCGTCGATTCGACCTGAGATATCACTAGTCCCGAAAGCACGTTGTTGAGCACCACCACGTCCCCCGTGATGTACACCTCGCCACCAATCAAGCCATCATCCTCCAACAGCTGCGCCTGCTTCGCGAATACCTCGGCTACCTCCTGAGCCTCTTCGCTGGTCCGGACCAGCACGTCAACTCGCATTTTGAGGAACCTAATCGACTGTCCGTCCTCAGTCAGTGCCACGTGCATAGCCGTCCTCTCGGCCCAACTGTGCCCTCTCAACGGGTCGCCCATCGAGTCGTTGCTCAGGAGCGACGCCACGGCCGCCGTCAGGTCACCCTCCTCGAATCCGTCTGCTACTCCCAACTGGCCGCTGAAGATCCCGACATGAAACGCCTCGCCCATCGCAGGGTCGTTCTCTATGGCGTCCCTGAGGATTGGATAGAGTCCATCGTACGAGGGACGTTGGGTGCCGGAGTCGGTGGGGTTGACGACTTCCGGGAGCCCCGAGATCCTGCCATCGAAGAACTCCAACCCCTTCATCAGGTCCCTCTCCCCGGTGAGTCCATCCTCATCGGAAGCAGGCTCAACCAGTATGACGACGGACTTCCAGGCCGCAGCATCGTAGGAGTCGTAGATGTCGTTCCTGACCTCCATGACCTCCATGCCCTCCTCCGAGAGGAAATCGGTCAATTCGAAACTGGTGTCGAGCTCCCTTATCGCCACTAGCACCGAACCCATCGTAATCATCGCGACGACCAACAGCACCCTAGCCGTATTTCTCCTCTGAAAACTCGTCGCGAGGCCGGCCGATCTATCCATCCTGAGGCCTCTGTGACGCATCTCCCCGGCACTCTTCTCGACCACCACGTGGACGGCCCCGACGGTGATGGTGCTTGCAGCGAAGGCCGAGACGACGCCTAGGGCCAGCGTGAATCCGAAGGTCCTCAGTGGCGGGAGCTCCGATGACATGTTGGCCAGGAACGCGAAGACTGTGGTGACCACGGCGAGCGATAGGGCCAGCCGCAGCACTGAGAACGCCTCTACCCATGCTCTGGCCGCCCTGACCGAGCGTTTCTTAGCGAACTCATAGCCTCGTTGCAGGTGTATCGAGTAGTCTATGCCCAATCCAAGCACGACCGGGGCCACGGCGACCTCGAGGATCGACATTCGCATGCCCAACATGGTCACGATCCCATAGGTCCACACCAATGAGGCGGACAGCCCAAGGAGGGGCGCTGCGACCATCATGAAGGAGCGGAATGCGATTGCCATGAGTGCCACCACCACCATCACGGCGATGAGCAGCAGCCAGACTAGGTTGTCCATCGTGGACTCGTTGATGTCGTGGCTGATTAGATCGTCAGAGATTACCCCGTAACTGAGTGAGGAACCCTGTCCGAGGGGATGCTTGTCGGTCAGCATACCCCTGATGGCAGAGGCCTTCTCGCGCCTCTCGTCATCGCTAATCTCTCCGCTAATCTCGATTACCCACATGGTGCTCGAGGCGAACGGAGTCGGGTCTCCCTCGCCGCTGTCCAACCACTCGCAGACCGCAGCGTAGTCCAAATCCATGTGCAGCATCGCAGATGCGGCGAACGAGGCCGAGGCGATGGCTTGCTCGTTTCCTATCGCGTCGGAGCACCTCTCGCCTTCGGTGACAGCATCCAGCAGGCCCTCCCAATCGGTGAAGTCGTCGAGACTGCGGCCCTGCTCGTCCCTCTCATCGAGAGCGCTCTCAAGCATCCCAGCGGCGTTGATATGAGCAACGACGAATCCCCGGTTTGCTTGCGAGAACCCCTCTATCCTGTCGAGGTCGTCGGACAGCTGTTGCAGGGCTGCGACCTCCAGGACGTTACAAGGGACATCTTCGCACGAGTTGGTTCCGTCAGCACCCAAGTTCAGCGGCTCTACGTTGATGTAGATCAGATGTGGGGATGCCTGCATGACCTCGTCTATCCTGTCTTCGGCCGCATCCGACTCGGTCTCGGGGGCGAAGGAGGCGATGTCGGTGGTGAATCCGGGGAACTCCAGCAGCACCTGTGCCATGGCAGCGGTGAAGACGACGCTCAGCACCACTATGGCTAGAGCGGATTTCTCAAACGCCCTCACCAAGGACTCAGGGACCGAGCCCCCATTCTCCATGCCGCGGCCAAAACCACCCCATGTATAACTTAGGCTCTGATTGGACCCCACAGGGTCCAACAAGGATATGAAAGCCCTCAAAAGGGAGGGTCCGGTCGGGCGCCTGTCATGCCTATCAAGGTCCTGATGAACGATGGTCGCGAACTAAGGCTGCGAATGACCGGGGAGAGTCACACAACCCTGCAGCTGTTCCGATCTAGACTCAACGGCAGCAAGGACGTCGAGTACTCCAACTACTTCCAGAACCACCCCGACCTCGACGAACCCGAACTGTACCTCAGGACAGTCAAGGGCAAGAGCGCTGAGAAGGTTTTCAGGAGCCTTTGCTCCGGTATCTCGAAGGATTTCTCCAAGCTCAAGCTATGAGGCGGTGAGGGTTTGTCCGCAAGCTCTGTGGAGGAGCATCTAGGGCTCGCTGCGTGGTCAGCTGACGGAGATGGGATTGGTGGCTTGCTCAAGGTCAGGATAGAGGACTTCAGAGTAGAGGAGGTCGCCAGCTCCCCAGCACTCGACCCAAAGGGGAGGTTCACCGCCATCCGAGTCACCCTGAACAACTGGGAGACCAACCGGTATCTCAGTCGACTGGCCAAGGCCTGTGGAATCTCTCGCAAGAGGGTGTTCTCCTCCGGAATGAAGGATAAACGGGCAGTGACCACGCAGACTCTGGTGGTCGATGCCCCGCAATCTAAGGTGGAACGCGTCGAGATACCTGATACGTCAATTGAGGTCCTAGGCAGGACCCATCAGAAGATAGGGATGAGCGACCACGACGGCAACAGGTTCACGATTACCGTCAGAGGGTGCTGCGACTCCGACGGTAGCCCGATCGACGGCAAGGAGGCCATGCGCAGAGTCAGGGAGCTGCTGTCGGGCATGTCGGAGAGGTTGGGGGCTGACGCCTTCCCGAACTGGATCGGCCCGCAGAGGTTCGGGGCCACTAGACCAGTCACCCCCGAAGTCGGCAGGGCCGTCATTGAGGGAGATTTTGAGAGGGCCTGCGACCTGTATCTGGGCATGCCCGGGGCCAACTCCGCCGATGACGTTGCAGCATTCAGGGAGATGTGGAGAGAGACGCAGGACCCCAAGAGGTGCTTGGAGGTGATACCCAGGCACCTAGGGTACGAGAGGGGGATTCTGGAGGGCCTGACGAAGAGGCCCGACGACTGGCTCGCAGCCTACAAGAGCCTGCCTCCATCACTACAACTTCTGACCATACACTCCCTGCAGTCGCTGACCTTCAATCACGCCCTCTCAGGACGTCTAGCGAGGGGTCTGTCGCTGGTGGAGCCCGCTTTGGGTGACTTGGTGGCCCCGATGCAGTCCAACGGACGCATCGACGTATCCAAGATGGCTGAAGTCAGCGAGTCAAATCTCCAGAGGTGCCGACGCAACTGTAGATTGGGCAGGCTGGCCGTCACCGGCCCTCTGCCCGGCAGCAGCTCGGCCATGGCCCAGGGTGAGCCCGGTGAGATTGAGCGCCAGGCGCTTGAGGACACGGACCTCGAGGATGCCGACTGGCACGTACCCAGGATTCCGCGCCTGACCTCATCGGGCACACGCAGACCGCTCGCAGTCCCGTTCCGCTCGTTCTCGGTGGAGGAGGCTCCCGAGCTCCCCGAGGGATCAGTCTCCGAGAGGTGGGATGCGGGCCCGAGTGAGGGAGGCTTGTGGCATCCCGACGGAGCCAGCCTGCGGATGAGGTTCGAGCTTCCACCCGGCACCTATGCGACGGTCCTCATGAGAGAACTGATGAAGTCCCCTCTGGACCACTATTGATCAGAGCCGACCCATCTCAAGGGCCTCTATCTGACCGACTAGTGGGTCGACGCCCCGGACCTTGTCCTCGAAGCCGTCAACGATGCCCTCGCCCTCACCTAGCACCGCCTGGACCTCAATGAACATCATGCCGAAGGCGAGGGGCTTGATCTCAACCGCCTGAACCTCCTCAAAGCCATCTATGTGACCGGCTATACCATCGTAGTCTGGGGCTCCCTCGTCCGGCTGATTGATGGTGACCTTGTACTTCACGACTACATGCCCCATTTTCCTCGCCTCCTCATGGCCCTTGGAATCCGCATTCGGTGCAGATGTACTCTACTGCCTGGACTCTGCACTGCTCGCTTCGTCCAATCGAGTGGCCGCACTCGGGACAGGGGAACGCAGTGCTCTTTCTGTCGACCAGTGGGAGTCCCGACGAGGTACAGATGTCTGCTTTACGTGGCATCGATGTTCACCAGTGACGCGCCGAACTGCACCCCCCTTTTAGCGTTGACCGAGGTCAGAGGTCGCAACAACCTTGCAGTCGGCTGATTAGGGCCTGAGGACATTTCAAATCAGACTGCCGCCCTCGTTCCATTGATAGCATGAGCGAGGAGGAGTTGATTCTGACGGGTGAGCAATCGGACCTGAGCCAGTACGTGACTGACGAGGGTGGGATCTGGAGCCTCAGGCAGCTTGAGAAGGTGAGGTCTTGGAACGACATCGAGTACGCTCCAGGTCTATCGGGGAAGAACACACCCTCGACGGGCCTGTCGATGAATCGCGCGTACATCCCTCCCGGAGGGGTCGCCAAGGCGCACATCCACGTCGACTTCGATGTGATGGTCTATCTCCTGCAGGGCAGCGTCCGCCACGAGTATGGGCCCGGTTGCAGGAAGTCCGTCGTTCACAGCGCCGGCGATATGTTCTACATCGAGCCGGACCTTCCTCACGAGGTGTTCAACTGCTCCGATTCCGAATGGGTGCATGCCGTGGTATCGCGCTCGGATGCTTCGGAGTGGCAGAACATAGAGCCATACGATAGAGATTCAGAGTGATTACTCTTCTTCCCTCTTGGCAATACGTCTGAAACCCACCTTCGCCTTCGAATCGTCCACATCTTGCTCAATGACGACCCCGAGCTCGGACAGATGCTCCTGCAACTGCTCCATGGCACTCTTGCCACGCCCTCTAGTGCGAGGTTGGGGCAACCTGTTCTGGCATATCAGATAGGTCTCCGAGGAGGCGCTGCGACTGGCTGTGGGAGAGTATCTCTGCACATTGGAGAAGCGATCTGCAGCAGCGTTTACCAGACCCTCTATGCCAGTGCCTTGGAAGATCTTGGTGACGAACCCTCCTCCCGGCGGGATGAATCCCATCGCCGCATCGAGGACCAGAGTCGAGAGCTCCAGCGAGATCGTCTGGTCAGTGTCGTACCGACCGGTCAGGTTCGGTGAGATATCGCTGACTACCACGTTCAGCTCACGCTCCCCTAAAATCTCACGTATCCGCGTTATGGTACCCTCCTCCGTGATGTCACCGATGATGATGCTGGCGCCCTCGACGGGGGACGTGGCCAACAGGTCCACTCCGATTACCAAGCCCTCATTTCCAACCTCCTCGGCAGCCACTTGGGCCCACCCTCCCGGGTGGCAGCCGACGTCGAGCACTGCATCGCCCGGGCGGATGATACCGAAGCGCTCCTGAATCTGCTTGAGCTTGTACGCTGAGCGCGTGCGGTATCCCTTCGAGCGCGCTATCCTCCTCCAGGCGTCGCGCCTGTTGTCCTGGTACCAGCGCTTGCTCATGCGCAGTCCCCGGGCCACGGAGTTATGAAATCGCTCGCGTGCTCACAGACCTATCTCGCCTATCAGCGCCCTCGCAGTGTCCCTGATGGCCTGCTCTGACTTCATTCGGGGGACGAATCCGGTGGAAAACAGCGACTCGACATCCAGAGAGGTCTTGGGGACGTCCCCCGCCCAGCCGCGGTCGCCACCCGTGTATTCGATGGAGACTCCCTCAAACCCGCTCTCCTCGACCACTATCTCGGCGATTCTGCTAACCGAACAAGTGTCTCCGGTCCCTAGATTGAACAGGTTGACCTCATCGTCGACGGCATCGACTAGGTGCAGCATGGCGCCGACGCAATCCTCGGCCGACATGTACGACTTCTCCTGCCTGCCGTCACCGAGGACCTCCAGACGAGAGGGATCGTCCTTGAGCTTGTGCACGAAGTCGTAGATGACGCCATGAGTCCCTCTAGGTCCGACGATGTTGGCGAACCTGTGGACCCAGGACTTGGCGCCGAAGGTCCCGCACCAGGCCGTAATCAGCGCCTCCGAGGCCAGTTTGGACGCCCCATACAGGGAGATCGGCAGTATCGGGCCGTAGGTCTCCGGGGTGGGCATCTGGGAGGCCTCCCCATAAACCGCCGAGGACGATGAGAACGAAATCCTACTCACGCCCTCGAGCCGCATCGACTCGAGGACGTTGTAGGTCGCAATTGTACCCTGCCTGAGGTCCGTGTCGGTGACCGAGGTCCCAAGTCTGATGTCGGGGTTAGCGGCCATGTGGTGGACGGTTTCCACCGCCGCCATTGCAGACCTCACCGAATCGATGTCCAGCAGGTCCCCCCTGACTACCTCGACCACCCTCCGAGCCGGAGTGGTGGGAGAGAAACTCCTCACGACCGCTGCTGAAGTTGTCGAGCACGCGGACGCGCTTCCCCTTACTCACCAATGAGTCTACTAGGTGGGAACCGATGAACCCGGCCCCTCCTGTCACAAGTTCCATGGCCGCGCGACCCTAGTGTCAGCCTTGAGTCCATCGGGTCTGCGTCGCTAGCACTCAGGCCCACATGCCACTCTGCTTGCGCCCACGCACTAGGTGCGCGACGACGAGGAATCCGATTAGGGACAGGTGGGCGATGGTACAGTAGGGACAGATGTGGGGCGCGCCCTCCACCTGGGTCAGCTCGACGAACACTAGGAAGATGACGAAGGGCACGCCAGCCAGCCCGGCCAGCAGAGAGTAGGTAGTGAAGGAGTCCGCCCACTTCGCATGCATGTCCATCCGTAGGGAGAGGAAGAGGAAGAACAGCAGACTGAACGACAGCAGTCCGGTTATCCCCCAGGGGATGCCGAAGAGGTTGTTCCAGTCCGGGTCGCCAATCACGGAGCCGCACTGTACCAAGCCCTCGGATGCGCACATGGTGGTGTCACCCGAGTCAAGGATCGAGTTGTGGATGGCGTAGGTCCAGCCCGAGGACAACAGTCCGACGACCGAGAAAGCCAGTCCTGAGTCAAGCATCGTCATCGTGCCGGCCTCGCCCTCCCTTGACCTAGCCCGGACGGCTAGGGCCGTGGCGATGGCCAGTCCAGCGAGGAAGGCCATCAACGGGACATCCACGGCCATCAGGCACCACCCACCAGTCGCTGTATGGCCGTTTCGATGCCCTCCCCGTCGTTCTCGTGCTGCAGCGGGTTCCATGCCACAATCCCGTCCGGCTGAAGCAGTGCGGTGAACGGGGTCCCCGGAATCTCCCAGTCACCGGTGGTCTTCTCGTTCAGGTCGTCGACGTAGACCCAGGGATGAGGATCCCCCGGCCTGTCGGCGCAGTCGGAATTAGTCTTGCAGCCGTCGTACGGAGTCTTATCCCGGAACGCCTCGATCTCCTCCCGGTTGCTCTCGTGCCCCTGGATTCCCAGCTCGACGACGACGGTGACGAAGGTCACCTCATCGCCCCATTGTGAATGCAATTGACTCATCAGCTCGCCCTCGCTCCAGCAGTAGGGGCAGTCGGTGTCGATGTACTGGACCACTATCCAATCACCGTCCCCCCCGGGCTCCCAACTCTTGTTGAACAGGTCGGATAGACGAAAGTTCACCCAGGCTCCCCCACTATAGGACTGGGCCGAGAAGTCGGGCGCCAACTCACCCTCGGAGGGGCCTACCTTGACCACCGGAGCAAGAAGCATCACCGCCATCAGTATCATGCTGGTCAGCGCGAAGGTAACTAGGGCTGCCGTAAGCCTGACTTCGTCATCCCTCCCCTTGGGCCCAGCCGCACGCCTTCTCCTTGCCATCGATTGAACGCGAGACACTCATCCCTTTCAGCCATTCGATTTACTTTCTGAACAGCCGTTCCACGATGAGTCGATGCGAACGCTTCATTTGGCTCCCGTGGAGGCCCCATGCCGTGGCCCCACCCGATTCGGAGGACAAGTACTCCATCACAGATGGAGTGGACCGCGACGACGAGGCCGCTTTCTGGGGACGCTTCTTCGATAGGCTCAAGCCCGTCAAGGAGGTCTTAGACGGCGCTCGCAAGGGCTTCGCCGGAAGTTTCGTCGGCGAAGGCCTCGACACAATGGCCCAATTGGTCGACGACGCTGGCGATGCCGCTGATGCAACCGCTCGGAGGACGGCAGAGCTGACCTACTCATCGATACTGAGGAGCCCGGCCAGTATAGTCGTCCTGCTGCTCCTACTGACCGCCGTCATAGGTAGGGACGCCATGGAGTTCGAGCACCAAATCAATGGGGACGTCGAAATCTACCTGCCCGACGGAGCCGACTCGACCATCTTGCTGCAGCAGGTCAGGGAGCAGTGGTCGACTGACATCTTCATCCTGTACGTGCAGACGGACAATGCAGCCTCTGGCGGTGAGCATGGTACTGAGAACATCACCAGCATGGAGATACTCAAGCAGATGTCCTGGATAGAGGGTGACGATCAGAATCGAGGTATAGGTGGCTACCAGTCCGGTCTCGACTACAACAAAGAGGACAGGGGGTCGATAGACGGTGTCGTCTGGGTCCTGTCTCCCGCGCAAATAATCAAGGAGGCGAACTCGTCCACCTATCGCTTCAACTGCGCTATGGAGAAGTACGGCCTTCCCATTAGTGATGGCCAGAACTGTGCAGTTGCCGGCCTGAACCCGTACTATGGATATGAGATTCCGGATGAACAGCAGAGGATAGACCGACTCGTAGAGGATGCCGAGCCCCTACTCTCCAACTTCGTTCGCGACACCAACAACGACGGCATCTGGGACACAGGGGTCATCATCATGGGGCTGAAGTTCGACATGACCGAGACCGACATCACGGCTCGTCCGGACCCGAAGGGCGTCACCGAGGAGAACCCGGGGGGGATACTGAGGGACCACAAGGCCTTCATAATCCACTCCGAGCAACTAATCTACGAGGAGTCCAACCCCTCCGTCTGCGAACTTTGCCACAGGGTCTACGACAATCCCACCACTACGATGGACGAGTTCACCTCGACCTCCAACCGCAAGGCTATCACCATCACCGGGCTCACCCCGGTCGTCCATGACATCTCCGATGCGATATACCTCCAGCTAGTAGACAGGATGCTACCCATCAGTATAGTACTGGTCTGCCTCGCGATGCTGCTCCTGCACCGGAGCCCGAAGGTCATAGTGATCTGCGGGGCACCCATCTTGATGAGCCTGGCCATCACCTTCGGAATCACCGTCATCGCCGACATCATGCTGACGCCGATGATAATCTCCGTGGGGCCAATACTGGTGGGCCTCGGTGTTGACTACGCCCTACACCTGACGAACAGGATAGAGGAGAACAGGGTCGAACTGATTGAGGAACGCCTCGAGATGGCATGGTCGGCCCAGAGGGATGGCTTCCAGACCGAGGACGTCGACCCATGGGACCCGCATATCAGCCTAACAGCCACTGTAAGGGCGGTGATGACGACCGGTCACGCCATATTCCTCTCCGCGCTCACCACCCTAGTCGGATTCAGCGTGCTCAGATGGCCCAGCTTGGTCCCAATCGAGCCCATGAGGACGGTGGGGACCACGCTCCTAATCGGGATTTCTACTACTTTCGTGCTGTCGATGCTGATGGTCCCAGCTCTGGTGCAGCTCCTGAGGTACAGGAAGACGAGATCGAAGTCATTCGACAATCTGTGGCAAAAGGTCGGGGAGATTCCGATCAAGGCCACTGTTCTGGTAATACTGGTTACCATCTTCTTCACAGCCTGGGGGGGCTACATACTGAAGGAAGAGTTAGGCAAGGGGATAACCGGCGCGTCAGACGAGGTCCCCCCCGGTCTCGAGTCCTACGAGACCCTGAGGGAGTACAGCTACGTGTTCGACGGCGGGCAGACGAACATGTTCATCGTCGATGCCACCCAGAGGGGGGACCAGAACGGAACCGCACCGATACGGGACCTGCCCATACTGGATGCCATCGAGATTATGCAGGTCAACAAGATCGACCAAGTGGCCAATACCACTACTGTCAGTCTTGTGACCATCCTGAAATCGATACACGTCGATGTCGAGATCGGTGATCTTGAGATTTACGATCGCAGCCTGTGGGAGCTCCTGCACGACGAGTGCTGGGACGAGGCTACCAACCCATTGCGCCCGGACTGCTGGGCCTATGCGGCGACCAGCCGCGAGGACATGGTGAACGTGGCCTTCGACACGCTCTCACCTGAGGTCCGCTCGATGCTGATGAACGCCGAGCAGGGGACAGGCGAGACCAAGACGCTGGTGTACGTCAACCAGCCCTACCTGAATCTGGCAGACGCGAGTTCCCTGAGGGATGCGATTGACGGCTTCCTGACGGGCCAGGGGTGTGAGTCAGCCTGGGAATGCCAAGGACTGGCGGTCCAACAAGTGTTCAACTCGTTGCTGACCGGTGGCCTGCCGGTCTCGATAGACGTCAACGACGGGGTGCACGAGGCTCAGTCCGAAACCACCGTGGCCACCATGCTCATTCTGCTAATCGTGATGGCATTCCTGTTCCGCTCTCCCCGGTGGGCCTTCTTCACCATGATTGCAGTGGGGGTCGTGGTGGTATGGCAGCCGCTGCTGATGCGCAGCGGCGGTGTCAACGTCAACTTCTTCACCGCGATGGTGGGGACGATAGTATTCGGCATAGGAGTGGATGATTCCATCCACATCGTGGATCGAATCAAAGACGAGGGGGAGACGCCCGCTGGCATTGTCAAGTCGGTGGCTAGGACTGGGCAGACCATCTTCGAGACCACCACCACGACCTGTGCAGGTCTCGCTGCGGGGCTTTTCGTAGCCATACCTGGGCTGCAGAACTTCTTCGTTCTGATGATGCTACTACTCATCTTGGCCCTGCTGACTAGCTCGATACTGCTGCCAGCCATGATAGTCGCCTACCACGAGTTCGGCCATAGAATCGCTCGCGGCGAGTCGTGGCTGGACTACGAGCAAAGCGGAGTCATCTCGTCCGAGGCGGTTCTAGACGCAGTCATCGAATAGCGCACGCTATGTCTAGGGTGGCGAGGGTGCAGGGAGTAAGCCCCTTTCTGTTCACCTTTCGGCTGGTTGCATTCAACTATGCGTCCTACCCGGTCCTGTCGATGCCTTGCGGACCTGCTTGGACTTGCTCCGGTGGGGTTGCTCGTTCCAGCCGCGTTCAGGAAACCTCCCCCTTGCGGGTTCACAGTGCGCCTGGCGCGGTTCGTTTCTGTTGCAGAGCCGGCCCTCCCGGACCTCCGACTTGCGTCGGACCACCTGCATCGCGGAGAGGGGACTTTCCTCAGTGTCGTACACTGTCAGCGACCCTCCTGCTCCCTCACACTCATGGACGCAGGGACCTCGCATGAACCCCTCGGTCGGCAAATGCCTGCGTTTGGACCATGTTCACGCTCGGAAACGATGATGCGCGACACACTCCCAGCAGGTATCGTGGACGAGGTCGAGGCACTCAAGCGCGAGGCCGGAATCGCTGCCTGTTCCTTCGTCAAAGGCGGCATGACGCTGGGACTCGGGACCGGCTCCACGGTCCGCTACACGGTGCTGGAGCTGGGGCGCATGATCGCCGAGGAAGACCTCGATGTGGTAGGAGTCTCGACAAGCGAGGCGACCAGAGAACTCGCCGAAGGCCTCGGAATCCCCCTACTGGAACTTGGGGATGCGGGACGAATCGACCTGACGATAGACGGCGCGGACGAGTTCGACCCCGATTTCCAGCTAATCAAGGGCGGTGGCGGGGCCCTGACTCGGGAGAAGAGGGTGGCTGCCGCATCCGAGGCCATGGTCGTGGTGGCGGATGACCGCAAGCAGGTACCTGTCCTCGGTCGATTCCCCCTGCCTCTCGAAGTGGGGGCCGCCGACGTGAGTGCCGTCAGTGAGGAACTGTCCTCAATCTGCTCCGGGCAGGTGAGCCTGCGAGGGGGCAGGGACCCCTACGTGACCGACAACGGCGGCCACATCCTAGACTGCGAGTTCGGCCCTACAATCTCGGAACCGCTCGACCTCGAACACAGGATTCTCTCAGTCGAAGGTGTCGTCGAGGTGGGGCTGTTCGTCGACATGTGCGACGCGGTAGTGATGTCGACCCCGTCAGAAGTACTCACGATGGTGAAGCGAGGCGGAAGGCTGGGTTGAGAAGCCACTCCGTCGCGGTTATAGAGTGGCGTCAATTCGCATCACTGGGTCTGTAGCTTAGTCAGGTAGAGCGACGGGCTCTTAACCCGTCGGCCGCGGGTTCGAATCCCGTCAGACCCGCCATCCAAGACCCTCTCGGAATCGAGGTTTCTTAACCGATGAGCGTGCCAGTGCGCGGCAAGGGGTGAGCCAATGGGCAAACAGCACTGGGTCGGCGAGGTGAGGGCCGGGAGCCACGACGGGTCCGAGGTCGAGCTGAAGGGCTGGATTCACAGGTCACGTGGCTCGAACAAGATATGGTTCCTCGTGCTTCGAGATTCGACGGGTGTGGTGCAGTGCGTGGTTAAGCGTGAAGACGTCGGTGACGACGCGTTCGAGAGCCTCAGCACCGCGCTCATAGAGTCAAGTGCGATTATCCGCGGAACTGTCGAGACAACTGACAGGGAGCACAGGCACGAGGTCCTTGTCAGCTCCGGTGAGATCGTAGGCCCAGTCAATCCCGAGCGCCCGTTCCCAATCACTGAGTCAGCCATGTCGGAGGCAGATGGGGGGCAGACCGAGTTCTTGCTCGACAATCGTCACCTGTACCTGCGCACCAGCCGGATGACCACCATGATGAAGTTGCGTTCCACCGTCTTCGGAGCGATACACTCCTACTTCAGGGACCGCGAGTTCATCGAGTACCAGGCCCCTAACTTCGTCGCCGGGGCCGTCGAGGGCGGCAGCACCCTGTTTGAAGTGCCTTACTTCGACCGCAAGGCGTACCTCACGCAATCATGGCAGCTCTACGCCGAGGCTGCCATGCCCGCGCTGGAGCGCCTGTACACCATGGCACCCTCGTTCCGGGCCGAGAAGAGTCGTACCAGAAGGCATCTGACGGAGTTCTGGCACGCCGAGATGGAGGTGGCTTGGGCCAGCAACGCCGAAATCATGGAGTACGGCGAAGGAGTGGTCAGGCACATCTCCAAGACCCTGCTCGACGAGAGGTCGGACGAGCTGTCCGAGCTCGGCCGGGATCTGGACACTGTGGCATCGTACGCCGACAGCGAGTATCCACGCATGAGGTACGACGAGGCCATCGAAACTCTTCAGGACAAAGGGGTCGAGGTGGAGTGGGGTCAGGACCTTGACTACTCTAAGGAGAAGATACTGACTTCAGACTTTGAGGTGCCGCACTTCCTGACTCACTACCCTAGGGTGGCCAAGCCGTTCTACCACCGCCCCGACCCGGACGACGCGAACTACGTGCTCTGCCACGACCTGCTCGCACCCGAGGGCTACGGAGAGATCATCGGAGGTGGCGAGCGCACCTGGTCCGAGTCCGAGATCCTCGACAGGATAGATGAGGAGGGCACCCCTCGCGAGCCATACGAGTTCTACATCGACATCAGACGCTACGGTGGCGTGCCTCACGGCGGCTTCGGACTCGGTGTCGACAGGGTCTGCGCATGGCTGTCAGGTGCAGACCACATCCGCGAGGTCATTCCGTTCCCGAGAGACAGCAGAAGGGTCACGCCGTAGGCGTGCCCCGGCGAATCACTCATACGAAGGCGACGCCCAGCCCGTGCCATGGCAGAGGGCTGGCGTGACCTCGACCTCGCAAATCCGACCGAGGAGCATGCGATGCTGCGTGACATGGTCCGCAGCTTCGTCAGCGACGAGGTCGAGCCCCAGGCGCTCGAGCACGATCGCGATGAGAGATTCAACACCGAGTTGTTCCGTAGGCTCGGCGAGCAGGGCATCCTCGGGATATCAGTCCCGCCCCAGTATGGTGGAGGGGGGATGGATGCCACGGCCGTGGCCATCATCAACGAGGAAATTTCCTATTCCGACCCCGGGCTATGCCTGGCATACCTCGCTCATGACCAACTCATCGCCAACAACCTCGCTCACAACGGTAGCGACGATCAGAAACAACGGATACTACCCAAGCTGTGCAGCGGCGAGTGGATCGGCTGCATGGCGATGAGCGAGCCTGGATATGGTACTGACGTATTGGGCATGCAGACCAGCGCGGAGCAGCGCGAGGATGGCTCGTGGGTCATCAACGGCCGGAAGATGTGGATCACCAACGGAACCATCGATGAAGAGGGCACGCCGGCCGACGTGGTTTGGCTTTACGCCCGCACCGGCACTGACACCAAGGGACGGGCCGAGGTCACTACCTTCATCGTCGAGAGAGGAATGCCCGGGTACTCGGTGGGCCAGAAGATCGATGACAAGCTGGGGGTGAGGGCCAGCAACACCGCCGAGCTGGTGTTCGACGACTGCGTGGTCCCGGCCGACAACGTCGTGGGCAAGCCTGGCGAGTCGATGATTCACATGATGAGAAACCTCGAGCTCGAGAGGCTCGGCCTCGCAGCGATGGGTGTGGGGATAGCGAGGCGATGCCTGTCTGCGATGAACAGGTACGCCAGCGAGAGGGAGGCTTTCGGCAAGCAAATCCGCGAGTTCGGCCAAATCCAGCGCCACATAGGCGAGTCATGGGCCGAATACAGGGCGATGCGAGCCTACGTCTACGAGACCGCCCGCAGGATCGACCTGTCCAAGGCAGGCAACAGGCTGGACTCTGACGGGGTCAAGTTGTTCGGAACATCAGCGGCCAAGAACATCGCAGACAGGGCCATCCAAGTGATGGGCGGCTACGGCTACGTCGGCGAGTACACGGTGGAGAGGCTGTGGAGGGACGCCAAGCTTCTGGAGATTGGCGGCGGCACCCTCGAGGGCCACCAGAAGAACATCACCAGGGACCTAGCTGAAGACTCTAGCGCGATTGACGACTAGTGGTAGTCCCGGGAGGATTCGAACCTCCGTCACCGGGACCAAAACCCGGTATGATGGACCACTACACCACGGGACTCCGAGCCGATGCTGACGAACCCCTGCTATTGATTTGACGGGACATCCAGCCGACACTATCAAAGGTTCTCGGAGTGCCCTTCAAGCATGCGTCAGCGTACAGCGTCCGCCCTGATGTTGCTGTTGCTGTTGTCATCACTCTCGGTCGGCATGGCCTCAGCTGACTTCTCACAAGTCCGTATTCCCAGCATCGTAGATGCTGATGATGCTGGCAACAGCGAGTATAGTCAAGACTTCCAGAGCAGTTCTCCATGGGTCGAATCGAGTCTATGGGAACGAGTTGATTCCGGCGCAGACCAAGTCAGAGTGACGGCCATTACTCGCTCTTTGGGCACGCTCAATCAGTGGCAGCACGACAACGGCGCAATAGAGGGGCAAAAGCCGGCCAAGGGCGGAGAGTCCCTGGTTGCCATCGACCCAATCGACGGACAGGTCGACCACAGGACTTTCTGGATGGATGCTGGCATCTTCCACAAGTTGACAGGAATCCCCGGTATCATCGCCATATTGGACGCCGAGAAGGCACCCGAACCATATGACACGATGCCTTTCGAATCCCCTCCTGGATTCGAGCCCGAGTCGGTGCGCAGCGGTGAGATACATGGCGCCAACGACGCCTGGGAGAGGGGCTACGCAGGGGAGGGTATGATAGTGGCCATAGCGGATACGGGGGTGGACTTCGGGCATCCCGACCTGAATGGCACCCAAGCGAGAGTGACCGACCCTAAGTCGCCGTACGAAGGCTGGCCGCTGATGTTCGACCACAATAGCATGTACTACTGGCTGGTTTACGGCGATGCCTATCCCTCGAGGGGTACCTGGTACGCCGACACCTCGCAGACCGACTACGACAACAACACCGACGGACTGCTCGACGAGTCCGGATACAACATCACCGGCGTCAACGCCTCGCTTTCCGGTGCCTACCACCTTGGTGAGCACCCCGATTGGAGACTGATCGACAAGGCGGGTGGCGACGTCCCGATACTGGTGGTCGACGACAGGGTCTCGGGGCTCTACGAGACAGTATATCCTGACATCAACCGTGACGACGACTTCTCTAACGACGTGCCGATGCGACCAGGAGAGGAGACGGCTGGCCTCGACACCGACGGCGACGGTCTCTGGGATATCTCTGGAGGCCTTGTGTACTGGGTTGCCGACGGGACCAACGGGGTGCCGTACACCGACACCTACGCGGCACGCCATGGCTATGCCAACCGGATACCCGGAGCGGGCAACCTGACTCTGTTCATGATAGAGTCCGGCAGCCACGGGACGCTGTGCGCCAGTGCGGTGGCCGCTCAGGGGATCGTCAGCGACGGCAAGGTCCTCGGGATGGCGCCCAACGCCACGATATCGTCGATTGGCAACCACTACTCCGGAGGGCATGCCCTCGACGGCTGGCGCTTCATCGCCGAGGGCTACGACGGCATCACAATCACTCAGGGCGACCAGCCTCACATCGGTTCGTTCTCGTTCGGCTACTCGTCGATTGACGAGGCCGGCGCCGACGGCTACTCTCTCTACCTCGACTGGCTCACACGCGTCTACAATGACAACGCATCATACTCCGTCGCGATAGGTAACGGTGGGCACGGCTTCGGCACCGCGAAGGTTCCCGGAGCCGCTCACGGCATCTTCTCAGTAGGTGCGTTCAGCAGCCGCTCCAGCGATTCATGGGGCCAGAACGCCCCATGGTCCAACCGCGGCCCCAACGTGGTAGGCAGGATGGACCCGGACATTGTCTCAGTGGGGTGGTCAGCCACTGGCGACATCCCACTGAACCAGAGGAGCAACGCGAACTCCGCGTGGGGCACATGGGGTGGGACCAGTCTAGCGACTCCGATAGCCGCTGGTCTGATGGCCCTCGTTGCACAGGCCTGGCAGCACAACCTCGGATACCATCCCGGCTCACAGGAGTTCAGGGACTTCGTACTCTCGACCTCGGATGACAGGGGGTACGAACCGTTCGTCCAAGGCGGTGGCTGGTTCAACGCGTCAAGGGCGACGGCGACCCTCGACGGTGCCAACGGCACTTGGTGGGCAAGTCCAGCACAGTGGAATAGCGGTACCTTCCAAGGTAGCCACAGGGACGCCAACATCAACCTGATGCGTCCCGGGCAGACCCAGGACGTAGCTCTCGGGTTCGAAAACTACGGAGATACGGACGTCATGCTGAGGTTCACCCCCACAGCGTTCGAACCTCTGGAGCACACAGTGCTGGTGTGGGAGAGCCTAGGCAACGGCAGCGAGGGCGGAGCCAACGACACCTGGGACGGCCACCAAGGCGATCGGCCGGACCTACTAATCCCACTGCACATCTCTAACGGCACCGAATACAGGCTACCGGTCGACACCTTGCAACTGAGGGCGAGGGCGACCATCGAGTACTCGGCTTTCGACGGGAACCAGGACAGAAGCTCCGAGGAGCGTGTATTCCTGCAGGTATACCGATGGAGCGACGACGACGAAGACGGTATCTACGTTGAGGACTTCGACAACGATTCGATGGTGGACTCCGACGACTGGACCGAATCGGGAGAGCTCGACGAGGTGACCTACTGGTGGAGCAACGGACCAAATGCCGAGGTCAGGGTCGGGCTACCCTTCGAGGATGCCAGGGACGGCCTCTTCCTCGGAATCTGGAACCACAACGGGCACCTCTCAGACGACCCAGTCAGGATTGAGGTGGACTGGACCGCCTTCGGCAGCACTGGCGACGATTGGATAACTCTGCCATCCACCACCGTGATTCCCGCGAACGATTCAGCCTCTACCCAGATGACGGTATCCGTACCCACTGATGCACAGTCAGGCCTGCACCAGCACGGCGTGCTCATCGAGTCGTTCGAGCTCGACCAAGACGGGAACCTGACCACGACGGTTCCGCAGAGGAACTGGACACTCCCGGTCGTCACCAACGTCCCCTGGAACGGTCCCTTCTCCCTCGATGCTAGGCCACTAGACGGCAACGTATCGAACCAGACCCTGTACGACGAGGCCTGGATCAGCGGGGCCACTAGGTGGAACTGGAGGGCAGAGAGCGGCGACTGGCGCTTCCTCTCTGTCGAGTGGCCCGAGGAGTGGGACACTGGAGGCACGGCCATACTCGACGTCGACTGGGACGACAACCCCTACACCGATGTCGACGTGCTCTGGCTCTCCGAGATGCCACACGGGTACTCTGAGGACGACCCGGGGGCATACGGCGACTCGACGTTCTTCATCGAGTCGCGCTCCACCAACAACCACGCGGGCAGCGGCTCGCACAATTGGGGTACTTACACTGGAACCTCACGGGAGATGTTCGCGGTCCCGGCCGAGCAGGGGGTCCACCAGATGGTGCTCCACACCGCTCTGCACGGAGTTCCTACCAACGACAACGCACTCAACATCTCCGTGGGCTACATCGCTGCCGAGGAGTCCGGCTTCGAGCGTGTGGTCACGGATTGGGCCGAGGGCAGCGGGGTGGATGCGGTCCACGTGGTGTCCACCGTGCCACTGAGCGTCGACTCCGTGTCGGCCTTCGGATGGAGCCAACCAGCACACTTCGACAACGAGACCGCCTTCCAAGACGTCTCCAGCGACAAGATGACGGCCTCATGGTGGCACAACATGACAGTGGAGAACTCCACTGAGTTCAACATCAAGATGAACGCCCACGATGACGCGGATCTAGACCTGTTCCTGTTCCGTGACTCGAACGGCGATGGCTCCTTCTCTTCAGGAGAGGAGATCGCGCGCTCGTGGTCCGGCTCCTCGGCCGAGTCGATTCGCATAACTGACCCCGAGGACGGCTACTACTCCGTCGCAGTGCACGGCTACTCGGTGCCTAGCGGAACGGTCCAGTTCTGGATCGACATCGAGGTCGTGGGCGGGGACGACCTAGTAATCACGGACCAGTTCTCACTCACTCCAGTGGAGATCGACTCGATATGGCCGAATGGCAGCGACACCCTAGCAGGGCAGGTCCCGGCTTCGGCGCTGCAGGTAAACCTGGAGTTCGACAGGCCAGAGACAGCAGGAGTCTGGATGGGCTTCATCGACATCACCGTCGAGGGCGACATCAGTCTGCGTCTTCCATACACCTATGAGTTGGTGGAGCTAGACCCCGAGGTCAGCTTCGAGGTACCAGCTAACCTAACCCAGACGAACTCCGTTGTCCCAGTGCGTCTGCACGCCCTCGACACCGGCATTGGCTTCCGCCTCGACGACCTCGACTGGGAGACGGCCGACCAAGGCACGAGCGTCCCAGACGCCGACCTGGTCGAGGCCATCGACACTCTCGGCGCGCACCACAACCTGACCGAGATTTGGAACAGCGGCAATCACTTCGCGATGCCCGAGAACGTCAGCTTCAGGGAGGTCTGGGTTAACGCCACCCTGCCCACTGTCGAGCAGTGGCACGACTACCGAGCCGTGCTGACTGACATCTCGAACAACTCCGCCGAGGCATACCTGTCTGTGGCCTACGACGTGACAGCGCCAGCTCTGGTTCTTTCGAACATCCCGTGGATAACCAACGAGGGCAACCTCACGTTCACTGTCCAGAGCGAGCCGGGGGCGAGCTTGCTGCACTCGGGCAACCCGGTCCAGCTGGACGAGGGAGGTAACGCCGTCGTGACCATAGGGCTGACCGAGTCCGAGGCCAGGTCGAGTGCGGACACGGCATTCTACCACGTGCACGGGAGCAGCGTGTTCGACCTATTGGTCATCGATGCCGCTGGTAACTCGCTGACTAGGGAGTTCACGGTGGTCTACGACCCGAATGCGCCTGCGGCTGAGTTACTCGGCGCCACAGACCAGGCAGGGTATCAGTACTCGTCCTCGCAGATCGCAACTCCGGTTAACATGAGTGAGGGCACGCTCACAGCATCCATCCCGGTCGACATCCGCGATTGGTGCCTGAGAATCTCCGCGCTCAACTCGCTGCACCAGTCCGAGCAGTGCGAGTCAGAGCAGATGATACCACAGGCGGTGCTCGAGGACGAACCCGGGCATACCAGCGTCACAGCCCAGTACCAGATCGACACGACGGAGCTGCCCGATGGGGACTATCTAATCTCTCTCGAAATGACCGACTGGGCCAACAACACGGCCACGCAGGAGTGGCCGTTGGCCCTAGACCGCACTGTGCCGATTGTCGAGTGGGAGATTAGCCCGGGCACTGAGGAGGCGTTCTTCGACCACAGGCAAGGCCTCTCGTGGCTCTCCAGCGAGGAGGTGTACGTGCGCTTCACCATCGACGGCGTCCTCGTCAGCGAGCGTACCGCCACGACCAGTGGGGAACTGTTCGAGCTGAACCGCACCGGGATGCACGAGGTCTGCATGGAGGCAGTCGACCTCACGGAGCCTCAGGAGAACGACAACAGGTTCGTAGAGTGCCGGAGCATGTTGCTGGACGCTTCGATATACAGTACGCACGTGACAGCCGGTTGGGACGGCGGCCTGATGGCGGTGGACCAAGTCGAAGCGATCTTGCAGAGGGGCCCGGATCAGGAGATATGGTGGAGCAGGCACGGCTCGGATGACAGATACCTGATCGAACCCGGTGCTAGCGTGGTCACCATCACGTTCGACCTAGTCGAGGGCGAGAACCAGTTCCTCGTGGAGATTCACGCCCTGGACCACGTTGACGAGTATACGCTGTCCATAGTCAGGGACACCACTCCGCCGGTGCTGAGCTTCTCCGAGGTAGCCAATCGCACCACGCCCCTGGCCATCACCCGCGTAGTAAGCGGTATCTGTGAGCGTGGCGCGACGGTGATGCTGTGGACCGAGGCCGAGTCAGTCGAGTTCGTCTGCGACCAGAGCGAGCAGTTCGAGGTCCACATAGCCATACCCGAGTCTCCGGGCACCCACGTCATCGACGGACTCACTGTGGATGCTGCGAACAACCAGCACACCCACTCGATAGAGGTGGTGGAGCAGGAGTGGATTGACTGGGCCATCGAGGATGCGCGCAACTCGGGTCCGATGCTGTGGTGGTTCTCCCTCTCTGCGATAGCCATCCTGTTGGCCATCGCGGTCCCCACCACGGTTCTGCGCAGGCGCCGCGCGCGCAGGGAGATGATTGAGAAGCAAGGTCCAGACCTCGATACCATCATCTCCGAGATCGAGGAGTCCGGCGAGCCGATTACAGCCGGATTGGACGACGAACAGGCTGAGTAAGGCTCATGCCCCTCCGCACACACGACAGCGCGTGGAGATTAGCAGCATAGCCGTGCTGGGCGCCGGACAGATGGGCAACGGCATCGCTCAGGTTGCGGCCTGCGCGGGCTATGAGGTGACTATGATAGACATCGAGCAGCGCTTCGTCGACCACGGCATGTCCTCAATCGAGTCGTCACTGGCCAAACTAGTGTCCAAGGACAGGATGGACGAGGAAGACGCGAAAGCCGCGCTCTCGCGCGTGCGCGCCTGCACCGATAGGGGTGAGGCAGGGGACAGCGACCTGGTGGTCGAGGCCATCCCTGAGATACCCGAGCTGAAGTTCTCCGCGTTCTCAGAGTTGGATGATATCTGCAAGCCCGAGACCATACTCGCCAGCAACACCTCCAGCATCAGCATCGACGATATAGCGGCATCTACCAACAGGCCCGACAGGGTCATTGGGATGCATTTCATGAACCCGGTCCCGATAATGAAACTGGTCGAGATTATCAACGGCTCGCAGACCTCACCAGAGGTCAACGCGGCAGTGGTCGAGGCCGCCGAGAGGATGGGCAAGACGGCACTGTCCTGCAACGACTCGCCGGGCTTCGTCAGCAACAGAATCCTGTGTCCGATGCTCAATGAGGCAATCCTGACTCTGCAGGAGGGGGTGGCCGAGCCAGAGGCGATCGACGGCATCATGAGGCTCGGCATGAACCACCCTATCGGACCGCTCGCACTGGCTGACCTGATAGGCCTCGACACCGTGTTGCACATCATGAACGTCCTGCACGAGGGATTGGGCGACGACAAGTACGCACCAGCCCCGCTGCTGGCCGAGATGGTAGAACATGGAAAACTAGGGCGAAAGAGCGGCCAGGGATTCTACTCTTACCAATGATTCGACCCATAGGTAAGGTGCATTTTTCACACCAACATTCAGTGCCAAAGTTCAAGCCTACTCGCATGGCCCTTAGGCCATGACCAGCCGAAGCGCTGCGAGAGCATTGGTCGCACTACTTGCTGTCTCCTGCCTGTCCGGACTGGTGGTGGCGAACGATGCCGGTACCGGTGGCGACGCTGGCAGCTCCATCTCAACTGCAGCATGGCTGCCCGCTGCAAATGCCACCTACTACGGCAACCTGACCGCGAGCAACGACACCAATGACTACTATGGAGTCAACATGTCAAGCGACACCGGCATTGCGGTCGGTCTGACATCCCCCTTCCGGAGCCGATTTCGACCTGATGCTGTACACCTCATCCGGGAGCACGATAGACTCAAGTTACTCGATTTCGAGTTACGACAGTGTATCCTCGAACGGGACCAACGTCAGTGGCACAACTGTTTACATCAACGTCGACCAGTGGTCCGGCTCGGGTCAGTACACCCTGCAGATCTGGATATTCACAGTCACCCCGCCGCCGACCCAGAACGACGCAAACACCGGTGGCGATGCTGGCGACACATACTCTTCTCCGACGGCCCTAAGTGGTACGAATGCGACATACTACGGCTACGTCGACGATAGTACCGACGAGTTCGACTACTACAGCATCCCTGTACCATCCTACCACCGTATCAACGCGAGCGTATCCTGGAACACATCCAGTACCACTCTCCACCTCCACCTGTACGACGAGAACGGATACTACCTTCCAGGCGGACAGGGCTTCAACAGCACCTCTCCTAACACAGTCACAAGCGGCAATTCCTCAGTTGGTGGGACAAATGTAACTCTGATGGTTAGGGCATGGGTTGGTGATGACGACTACACACTAACCCTCGTGTTCGACAACATTTCCTCCGCCCCCACCTACAACCAGAACGACTCGGGAACAGGCGGTGATGCCTCCGACGACTACAACAATCCCACTGGAATTATCACCAACATAGGCCAGAACGACTTCACCGGCTGGGCTTCCAACGCCGACGACCCAGTCGACGAGTACTCGGTGGACGTCCCTGCCGATTACGGCATATCTGTCAGTGTCTCCTTCAATACCGGGGAGGCCAACTTCGACATAGCACTGGCCTTGATGCCGAATCCAGCGAGCAACATCATCGATACATCCGCGACATTCAGCAGCCCTGAGGCAGTCACATCCAACGGTACCTACGTCGGAGGAGAAACAGTCCTGATTGAGATATACGCCTACTCGGGCGAGGGCGAGTACTACATGACAATCTGGATATTCACCCTCGATGCAGACGGCGACGGCTTCTACGACGAGGACGAAATCACTTGCGGATCCGACCCGAATGACGCGGCTAGCGTACCCCAGGACACCGATGCGGACGGCATCTGCGATGTCATGGACGACGACGACGACGGCGACGGGTACGACGACGCCAACGACTCCTTCCCGCTCGACAACAGCGAGTGGGAGGATACCGACGGCGACGGTATAGGCGACAACTCGGACGATGACGACGACGGCGACAGCTGGACCGACTCGGACGAGTACCAGTGCGGGACCGACCCACTGGACTACAACAGCCAGCCTACTGACACCGATGCCGATGGGACGTGTGACGTCGTAGACGAGGATGATGACGGCGATGGATATCCCGACAACTCCGACGCATTCCCTCTGGATGCGTCTGAATGGCTGGACACGGATGGCGACGGTACCGGCGACAACGCCGACATCGACGATGATGGGGACGGCTTCAGCGACGCCATCGAAGCCACCTGCGGTTCCGACCCACTGGACGCCAATTCGCTGCCTCCCGACACTGACCAGGACGGCTCCTGCAACGCCGTTGACGGCGATGACGACAACGACGGCTACGCTGACGTAACTGATGCCTTCCCTCTGGATGCCGGTGAGTGGGTCGATACCGACGGTGATGGCATAGGTGACAACGCCGATGGCGACGACGACGGCGACTCAGTCCCGGACATCGGTGACGCCTTCCCACTCGACAGCACCGAGTGGGACGACAACGATGGCGACGGGGTCGGCGACAACGCCGACCTCGACGACGACAACGATGGCTGGTCGGATTCCGACGAGACGGACTGCCAGACCGATCCATACTCCTCTTTCAGTGTCCCGGACGACTTCGACGGCGACCACATCTGCGACCGCGTCGACCCGGACGACGACGGCGACGGGATCGACGACACATACGACATGTTCCCGTTCGACGCGACCGAGTGGGAGGACCTAGACTTCGACGGCACGGGCAACAACGCGGACACTGACGACGACGGCGACTCCTGGTCGGATCTCGACGAGCCGAACTGCGGAACCGACCCACTGGACGCCAATTCGTATCCAGATGACTTCGACGCTGACCGAATCTGCGACCCACTTGACCCCGACGACGACAACGACATGACCCTCGACATCAACGATGCCTTCCCGTTCGACCCCGGCGAGACCAAGGACACCGACGGTGACGGAACAGGTGACAACTCGGACACCGACGACGACGGCGACGACTGGCCCGACAGCGTCGAGGCCCTGTGTCAAACTGAGCCCCTGTCCAGCACTTCTGTCCCCATAGACACCGACGGTGACGGCTCGTGCGACGTGATTGACGCAGACGACGACAATGACGATGTGGGCGACTTGAACGATGTCTTCCCCCTCGACTCCACCGAGTGGGAGGACCGCAACGGCGACGGGTTGGGAGACAATGCTAACCCGCTCTCGCTAGTCGACCACATGAAGCTCAACCCGCTGATGACGGCCCTGATTGTGCTCGTCATCCTAGCAGCCATAGCTGGCTCAGTGGCCTTCACCATGGGTCGTCGCAAGGGCCGGTCCGATGAGTCGTGGAAGGACGACGACTACCGCAGCTACAGCGAGCCTATGGCTGAGTCCGAGGTCCCAGAGCCCCCTGAGCCTCCTCAGATGCCTCCAGAGCCCCCTGAGATGCCTCCAGAGGCACCACTCGAGGAGGCCGAGTCCGAACCGGATGTCGAGGAGGAGGCAACCATACCTCCACCCCCTCCGATGCCAGCCAAGCGAGCCCCGCCTCCTCCACCAGGTTTCGAGGACGCTGTCTCAGGCACTCCTTCCCCTCCAATCAGAGTCGACAGCTGGGAGGATCTGCCTGACGGCGGTGACTATGTCCAGACCGAGCCCATGCAATACGTGGGCGAGGAGTGTGGAGTGTGGGTCAGGCAGGACGATGACAGCTGGGTGATGCAGCAACCGTAGATGGTGGCTGATAACATGATGCTTATCGGCCAAACATCCCCAATCCTCCCCTTCAGGGATGTTTTTTCGTACATCACCCCTTTAGGGGGTGGAATGAGCATGTGGCGGCATGATTATATCACTTACATGGCCTGATGCACGTTAGTGACACCCATGAATGAGAACGCCCCACGTTCAATCTGTCTAGCCATACTAATGATTGCATCCATCGCGCTACCAATGCTCGATGCCCAAATGGAACCGCCCGAATTACGCGATACCGAGGTGAAAAAGGAGGGGACCATCAATGGTGGTCAATGCTCAGGCCACGACGCCTGTCGTGGCACTGACGCTGGGAGATACTATTCTACAGCGATCAACCTGACGAGTGACTTCGATTTCGACGGGACTAACGAAACCAACGTCTACTTCGGGTCTCATTCCAACACTGCGTACGACTATCAGTCCGCAGCGGCCGTTGACATGTTCATCGTCGACACTCCACCAGGGTATGGTGTCACAGCTACCCTCTCGTGGAATCACACAGGCCAAGGTACCTACGACAACTACGCCCACAGGCTCGCTATCGGGCCGACAAGCGCTCTGGGCTACTACTACTACCCGACTTCGACCTACGGCGGCTCATGGGGCTACTGCTACTACTCGACGACGGGTTCTCTTTCAATGAGCACTGAGGTTGGCGAAGTCACCACTACGAACCCGCCATACTGCTACTTCACAACGAGTTCCTACGAGAACCACGTGGACTTCCCACACGACCTCGCTGGGGACCCCATGATGATCATCGCAAACTGCTACTACTGCTACTACTACGCCGGCAACGACGAGTACCAGCTCGAGATTACTGTCTGGCCAGGCGACGCAGGACTGCCCGGCGACCAGGTGCAGGCCCTCACCGGAGCACCAATCCTAGAGATTGGAGGCGGCTGGTACTGGGGCGCGGGAGGCAGCCCAAGCGGGACCTCGTGGTCCTCCATTCAAGACACGTTCACCCTCTCTGCCGGCCAGGAAGTCGGCCTCGACTACCAGTGCGACTACTGGTGCCCCATGGAGACCGCAGTCTCCCTGACTGCACCTAACGGGACCTCTTACTCTTGGGGCGTTGGCTCGCTAGCCAGTTACTCCTCGGGCAACCTTGGTGCCTACTCGGGTGCTGGGACTTGGACATTAGGTGCCACTGACAGCTACGGAGACGGTGGCATATTACTGACGGTTGCCGAATCGTTAGGCTCTTTCACCGGGCTGCTGACAGGCAGCGCCTTCGACATGGACGACAAAGGGTCGGGCAACGTCGGTTCCACGGACACCTCCGACATTTGGGCGATACAGATTCCAGACGGATTCGCTGCCAACATCACCCTCGACTGGGAGGCCAATGCCGACCTAGACTTGTATGTCTACGCCAACGGCGACCAGACCGGGATGATAGACTACTCTTGGTACGACCAGCCCGAGTTCATCGACTTAGGTGGGGCGTACGCCAACACTACCGTGTTCGTTAAGGTTGAGTACTGGTACTGGGGCAGCATTGATCCCTCAGCAGGCTACGTCCTCTGGCTGCAGTTGACTCCATCCGAGGACCCGCCCTGCTGGGTTCAGAACGACGGCGGCTCGGGCGGTGACGCAGGCGACACCACCGCCGAACCGACCAACGTCACCTCGGTTGGCATGGAGGGCACGCTCTCAGGCAAGCTCTGTGAAGCGTACGACGAGTACGACTACTACCTGCTCGACGTCCCCGCCAACTACGGCGTATGGGCCCGCCTCGACTGGGAGCCCGACGATGGCGGCGGTGGCTCCATCTACGGCTTCAACCACCTGTGGTTCTACATGTACACCGCATCCGGCTCGTACATCTACGGGAGCACGTCGACGCTGCGCAACCCGCACGCGCTCTCGACCAACAACTCCTACACTTGGAACGCGCAAATCTCTTCCGCCTCGCAGATTCTCTTGCAGGTCCGCGCGTACGACATCGCCACGGACTTCGAGTTGAACTACACTGTGCAGTACGCGATATACGACCAGTCCGTCGAGCCCACTCAGAGCTCGAACCCCGACGACGCTGGCTCCGGTCAGGACGCGGGCGACTCGCTCTACGGTACCGACGCACTGGGAATCAACTCGATGAACCAGACCTTCGAGGGCTGGGCCACGACAGTTGGGACAGGTACGACCACTACGAGCTGTACCTGCCGAACAACTACGCCCTGCAGGTCGAACTGAGTTACCCCGAGCAGAACTGGCTCTATCTGTACATCATGTACCTGAGCCCGACTGGTTACATGTACTCAGCCTGCTACTCTTCGTCTTCTAGCACACAAGGCGAACTCTCGTGCTCGATAGACTACTCTTACGCCGGCCAAGACATGTTCATCCGCGTCTACAACGCAGTGGGCGCTGGCGAGTACACCGTCGACATGACGATGATCACCCCAGACAACGAGCCGGGGGCCCCGCACGACGACTGCGGCTCCGGCGTGGACGCGTCTGACAACATCTACACCAACCCTGGAGGGAACACTTGGCTGAACGACAGCACCCAGATCGACGCCAACGGCGATGCCAACGACACCGGTGGCGTTTTGCACGGGATGGAAGGACCAGCAGTGGGACTACGCGGACTACTACAACATCCTCGTGCCACCTGGCAAGTACCTGAGCATGAACGTCAGCTGGGAGCAACAGAGCACCTACTACCTGTACACGTACATGTACAAGTGTCAGGTCCAGACGTTGCCATGCGGTTACCCATCGAACCCGGCTTACTTCGTGTCACAGCAGTACAGCAACACAGGCTCGACCTCAGGGACCTCGGGTCTATGGGTGCTCACCGGAGGCTGGCTGACCCTCGGAATCTACGGCTACGGGTGGACCGACTTCACCTACACCATGGACCTGCAGTTCAGGCCTCTCAGTGAGCTGCCAGGAGGAGTTCAGAACGACGCGGGCTCAGGCACCGACGCCGGCCCCGGTCCAAGCGACGCGGTTCACGTTGATGACTTCAACAACTGGACGGCCAACGATACCTCGAATTCTCCGGCTGGAACAGCGGTGATGTTGATACAACTGACAGGTACACCTTCGATGTGCCCGCTAACTTCGGCTACGAGGTCTGCGTGGACCACGACGGTATCCAGTACTACAACTCAGGGTACAACGTCTGGGAGATCGTGGACATCTTCGGTACCGGAACCAGCAACATAGCCTACGGGCAGCCGATATACTCGTCAGTCCCGATATGTTGGAGCACCAACGGCAGCAGCAGCTACTTCGGCGACGCGCAAAACATGATTGGCGTACGTAACTGGGCTGGCTACGCAACGGGCAACGAGGGTCAGGACTACAACGTCACCATCGCGTTCTTCACACTGGACGCCGACGGCGACGGTTGGTACGACGACATGGAGACTGCCTGTGGCACCGACCCGTACGACAACACCAGCGTACCGCAGGACACGGACGCCGACGGCATCTGCGACCTGCTCGACTCCGACACCGACGGTGACGGCGTAATCGACTCAGAGGACGCCTTCCCCGAAGACCCCGATGAGACCACGGACTCGGACGGAGACGGCATAGGCGACAACTCCGACAACGACCTCGACAACGACGGCTGGAACAACAGGACGAGGTTGACTGCCTGACCGACCCGATGGACGGCGCGGACTTCCCGCCCGACTTCGACAAGACACTCTGTGCGACATTATCGACCCTGACGACGACAACGACGGGTGTTTGATCCGACGACAGGTTCCCGCTGAACGCCAGCGAGTGGGCCGACAACGACATGGACGGATCGGGACAACCCCGACACCGACGATGACAACGACGGCTACCGGACGACGTGGAGTTTGAGTGCCTGTCGAGCCCGACCGAGGTCACCGACATCCCGGGTCGACTCCGACCTCGACGGCATATGCGATCCGATAGACGCCGATGTCGACGGCGAGGCTACGACAACGTGGATGACCCCTTTCCCCAAACCCGACCCCAACGAGTGGTCCGACTTCGACGGCGACGGCATCGGCGACAACGCCGACACCGACGATGACAACGACCTGTCTCGAGTCGACGACGCCTTCCCCTTGACCCGTACGAGACCACGGACACGGACGGTGACGGGGTCGGTGACAACGCTGACCTCAACGACGACGGTGACGCCTGGACGGACGCCGAGGAGTCTGCCTGCGGAAGCGATGCACTGGACGCTGATTCGGTGCCTGACGACTACGACGGCGACGGACTGTGCGACAAGGTCGACCCCGACGACGACGGCGACGGTACGCCAGACACCGACGACGCCTTCCCGTTCGATCCCACCGAGAACGCTGACCTAGAGGCGACGGCATTGGTGACTACTCAGACACCGACGACGACGGCGACGGCTGGCTGGACTCCGAGGAGCCCAACTGTGGCACCGACTCGATGGACCAGTTCTCTGTGCCTGCGGACAACGACCGCGACCACCAGTGCGACATAGTGGACCCCGACGACGACAACGAGGACCTTGGACCCGACGACGACTTCCCGATGAACCCCGCCGAGAGCAACGACCGCGACGGCGAGGGTTTGGCGACAACGCCGACAACGACGACGACGGCGACGGTGGCTGGACGTCACCGAGATGTCTGCGAGGCCGCAGGGGCTACGGGACCCCGACAATGGCGCAGGGGCCCCTCGACAAGAGACCAACGTCGGCCCAGAGGGGGATACGGCACGAGACGACTTCAGAGGGAGACTCTGCAACCCCTTTGACCCGGACTGGGACAAGACGGCACAGGCAACGAGACGAGTCTTCCCGTACGACCCAACGAGCAGGTCGACGCACGGGACGGAGCTGGTGACAGGGGCACGCCTCTGACCTTCATGGACGACGTCAGGCCGACCCGCAGCCATTCGTCATGGCACTACTCGGAATCATCGCCCTAGTGTTCATCGCAAGGCGCGCGATGGGTGGCGACGAGGAAGAGTACGACGACGAGGCCGACTACACCGAGGAGTTCCTCGACGACGACGAGCTCGAGGACGCCATCGACGACGCGTTCGACGAAGAGGAAGAGGACTGATCCTCGTTACGAAACCGGCCCGTCGGAGCCCCCGCGCGGGGCTCTGGCGGGACCCGGCCAACCCACCCGGCTCGCGCGTGCGCGTGTAGTAAAGGGAGGGTTTCGATAACCGCCGGGTGTGGATTATCGGCATCAGAACACGCCCTGAACGTAATCGAAAACGACCCTAAACACCCTATGTTCGAGGGTCAAAATGACCCATTTTTGACCCCTTTCATTTATAAAGAAAAACCCCAAATCCAACTGATTCCTATGAATTTGCGGATTTCCCTCAATTTGGAGGCGATTCGATCCGTTCCAGGGTGCATTCCAGAATCCCAAACTCCAGCTCTCACGAATGGTCTCGGCGAGTTCCCAAAAGGCTCGGTGTGGTCCGTTTATGCCATGTTATTTTTTCATGCGTTATCGGCCCATTCTCCCCCTAGGAGCCCGAAATCTAAGTTTTCCACCCCTAACTCAACTCGTTATCGGCCTAGTATTCTGAATCCCTCCCTATAGGGAGGGTTCCGAAATGTTCTAAATGCTGGTAAGGCGTGGCGAGCAACATGGTTGCAGCCATGCACATACAAAACGAGAATGACAGAACCGCCCTCGGGCTCCGAACGAATGAACTGAGAAACGTCGCAATCGGCTTCGCCGTCGCGATTGCTCTGATCATGGTTGCTGGACAAATTTCCGATAGCGGTAGCGCTAGCGGTAGCGTTCTTGAAGAGGAATCAGTTTACAAGCGATTTACCTGTTCCTTCACTTCGAACGCTGCTCAGTCGCCCAACGAGGCACAAACTGCAGTGGCGACGATTACTGCCACATCTGACGCCAGCGGTACGTGCTCCTTCGCACTAACTGGAGGTGCCGATCAGGCCGACTTCAGCCTATCAGGGGCTACTCTCACATTCGCTGCAACCCCCGACCACGAGAACCCTGCCGACGCTGACACCAACAACGCATACATCGTCCAAATTACTGCAACCGACTCTGCAGACTCTGCAACTACTGCTCAGACCCTGACTGCTACGGTGCAGGATCTCGCCCTGGCAATCACATCTGGCCAGTCAGCTAACGTGGCTGAGAACACAAACGCCAACACTGAGGTCCTAGACACTGCTACGACTGACGATGCGGCATCCTGCCAAATCAGTCTGGGCAACACTGACGATGACGGTGACGGAAACGATGCATTCGCCGTTGATGATGACTGCGGAATCAAGGTCAATGACGCTGGCGATTTGGATAGGGAAGGTTCGGGATACACTACTTCGTGGACTCTCTCCCTACTAGCATCGACCGGCGGCACAGGTTCGGAGAACGCAGTTCAGACCGTAACCATCACCCTAACTGATGCCAACGACAACGCACCGGTCTTCACCGACGGGGCCACTGACTCAGTCAGCGCCAACGAGGGAGGAACCACGGTAGCCGACTACGATCTCACTGACGCCGACAGCACCGACCCGGTCAACACATGTACCGACAGCGGTACCGACGCAGCAGACTTCACTCCGAGCAAGGTGGACGCCGACACCTGCCGCATCGCGTTCTCTTCAGCCACAGACTTCGAGAACCCTGCCGACGCCAACACTGACAACTCATACTCCGTGAACCTGATTGCTACCGATGCCGGAAGCAACTCTGATACCATAGCAATCACAATTACGATAGCAAACACCAACGACGAATCACCGGTCTTCGGTGATGGGGCCACTAACTCTGAATCCGTCAACGAAGGCACTACGACGGTTGCAGACTACGACATAACCGACGCTGACACTACCGATGCGTTCAACGATCTCGCGGCCTCCGGCGGATGTACCGACGGGACCGACGCAGGGACTTCACCCCCACCAGGTCGACGCCGACACCTGCGAATCGCTTGCCGCGACCCGGGCTAGAGAGCCGCCGACGTGAAACCCAAAAACGTTACAGTCAAACCCGATTGCCACCGACGAGGGTAGCAACTCGGACACCATCGCCTAAAAATCACTTTTTTTGACCCAACGACAACGCACCGGTCTTCGGGGACGGAGCCCCGACTCCGTAGCGTGGCCGAGGGGGCACATCGTGGGCCCCCTACGATGACCGACCCCGACAGACCGACCCACTCGACACCAAGGTTGCACTGACAGTGGTACGACGCAGCTGATTCACTCCAGTAGGACCCACGGGACACCTGCACAATGACCTTTGCAGCAACACGGACTACGAGAGCCCCCCCGACGTGAAACCCAAAAACGTGTACACGTCAACCTATGGAACCGAGCGGGCAACTCCGAACCATCGCCCTGACCATCACGTACCGAGAACGACAACGCACCAGTCTTCGGTGACGGGGCCACGACTCCCAGAGCGTCAACGAGGGACTACGACGGTTGCAGACTACGACTTGACAGACGCCGATACTACTGACCCACTCGATACCAACGGCTGCACAGACAGTGGAGCCGAGCAGGAGACTTCACCCCTACCAGAGTCGACGCCAACACCTGCAGAATCGCATTCGCCGCGACTCCGGACTATGAGAGCGCAGCCGACGCTGATACCAACAACGTGTACGTAGTCAACCTGATTGGAACGATGCGGGCAGCAACGCCGACACATCGCTCTAACAATCACTGTGTCGACCTCAACGACAACGCACCGGTCTTCGCCGACGGCGCTACAGACACAGTATCTGTCAACGAGGGCGGCACCACGGTCGGCGACTACAACCCGGCCGACGCCGAAGCACTGACCCGCTGCCTAGTTCCGGCGGCTGCACAGACAGTGGAGCCGACGCAGCTGACTTCACCCCTAGAGGGTTGACGGTGACACCTGCCGCATCGCCTTCAGCGCGGCCACCGACTTCGAGAACCCCGTTTACGATGGTACCAACAACGAGTACGTAGTCAACCTGATTGCAACCGACGCAGGAAGCAACACCGACACCATAACAATCACAATTACAGTCGTCAAACCAACGACGAGGCACCGGGATTCAGCGACGGAGCTACTGACTCAGTCAACGTCAACGAAGGAGTCACCACGGTTGGTGACTACGACGTCACCGACGCCGACACAACTGACACCTTCAACGACCTCAGCACCTGTACCGACAGCGGTACCGACGCAGCGGACTTCACCCCAACCAAGGTCGACGCCGACACCTGCCGGATTGCCCTATCAGCGACCCCAGATTACGAGAGCGCGGCCGACGCTGATACCAACAACGTGTACATCGTCAACCTGATCGGAACCGATGCGGGCAGCAACGCCGACACCATCGCCCTGACCGTCACAATCGTCGATCTCAACGACAACGCTCCCGTGTTCTCCGACGGAGCGACCGCTTCTGTTAGCGTGGCCGAGGGCGGCACTGCAGTGGCATCTTACGACCTGACTGACCCGGACAGTACTGACCCACTCGACACCAACGGTTGCACAGACAGCGGCGACGACGCAGCCGACTTCACTCCGACCAGGACCGATGGCGACACATGCACCATCGCGTTCGCCGCGACCACGGATTATGAGAGTCCAGCTGACACTGGCACAAACAACGTGTACAACGTCAACCTAATCGGAACCGACGCAGGAAGCAACTCCGATACTATCGCCTTGACCATCACAGTCACCGATGGTAACGACAACGCACCGGTGTTCTCCGCCGGGGCAACAGCCAGCGCTAACATCGCAGAGGGCACAACCACCGTGGCCGACTACGACCTCACCGACGCCGACACGACTGATCCGCTGCCTGGTTCTGGCGGCTGCTCCGACAGCGGCGACGACGCAGCCATCTTCACCCCTAGTAGGGTCGACGGAGACACCTGCCGGATTGCATTCTCCTCTGCTCCTGACTACGAGAGCGCTGGTGACACTGGTGGCAACAACGTGTACAACGTCAACCTGATTGCAACCGACGCGGAAACAACTCTGACACCATCGCACTGACCCTGACGGTCACTGATGCTAACGACAACGCTCCCGTGTTCACCGCCGGAGCGACCGCTTCTGTTAGCGTGGCCGAGGGCGGCACCAGCGTCGCCGATTACGATCTCACCGACGCTGACAGCACTGATGCCCTGAAGGCTAACGGTTGCACCGACAGCGGCACCGACGCTGCGGACTTCACACCGTCCAAGGTCGACGGTGACACTTGCCGAATTGTTTTCGGCTCGACCACGGACTACGAGAACCCTGCTGACGATGGTACCAACAACGTGTACAACGTCAACCTGATCGGAACCGACGCAGGCAACAACGCAGACACCATCGCCCTGACCATTACGGTCACTGACGCCAACGACAACGCTCCCGTGTTCGGTGACGGAGCCACCGACTCCGTTAACGTCGCCGAGGGAGTTACTACCGTAGCAGACTACGACCTGACCGATGGCGACAGCACTGATCCGCTGCCTAGTTCCGGCGGCTGCACCGACAGCGGTGACGACGCAGGCGACTTCACACCCAGTAGGGTTGACGGTGACACCTGCCGCATTGCATTCACTACTGCGCCAAACTACGAGAGCCCAGCCGACACTGGCACAAACAACGTGTACAACGTCAATCTGATTGCAACCGACGCAGGAAGCAACACCGACACCATTGCACTAACCATCACCGTGACCGATGTCGCAGTTGCTATCACTGGTAGCCAAACTGCAAACGTAGCCGAGAACGCCGGTTCCGGGACCACCGTAATGACCGTAGCCACAACCGGAGACACTCCAACGATGTTCTCCATTAACTCAGGTAACACCGGTACGGCATTCTCCATCTCATCTGCTGGAGTTATTACAACTGCAGCTTCGCTGGACAGGGAAACCACTGCATCGTACACACTAACTATTCTTTCATCCGATGGGACCTCGGCTGTTTCAAACACTGTGGCTATCACAGTAACCGACATCAATGACAACTCTCCTGTCTTCGGTGATGGGGCAACCAATTCTGAAAGCGGTGCAGAGGGAAGCACTACCGTAGCCGACTACGATCTAACCGACGCCGACAGCACCGACGCTGTCGACACATGCACCGACAGCGGTGACGACGCAGCAGACTTCACACCGACCAAGGTCGACGGTGACACCTGCCGGATTGCGTTCTCCTCAGCTCCTGACTATGAGAGTCCGGGTGACACTGGCACAAACAACGTGTACAACGTCAACCTGATTGCAACTGATGCGGGTAGCAACTCGGACACTATCGCCCTGACTATCACAGTCACCGATGCCAACGACAACGCACCGGTCTTCGGCGACGGGGCAACTGCATCGAAAAGCGTTGCCGAGGGTACAACCGCTGTGGACGACTACGACTTGACAGACGCCGACAGCACTGATGCAGTCAACACCTGTACCGACAGTGGAGCCGACGCAGGGGACTTCACCCCGACCGCGGTCGACGGCGACACCTGCAGAATCGCATTCGCCGCAACTCCTGACTACGAGAGCGCAGCCGACGCTGATACCAACAACGTGTACGTAGTCAATCTGATTGCCACTGACGCGGGTAGCAACGCAGACACCATCGCCCTGACCATCACGGTCACCGACCTCAACGACAACTCACCGGTCTTCGCCGACGGCGCTACAGACACAGTATCTGTCAACGAGGGCGGCACCACGGTCGGCGATTACAACCTGGCCGACGCCGACAGCACTGACCCGCTGCCTAGTTCCGGCGGCTGCACAGACAGTGGAGCCGACGCAGCTGACTTCACCCCTAGCAGGGTTGACGGTGACACCTGCCGCATCGCCTTCAGCGCGGCCACCGACTTCGAGAACCCCGTTGACGATGGACCAACAACGAGTACGTAGTCAACCTGATTGCAACCGACGCAGGAAGCAACACCGACACCATAGCAATCACAATTACAGTCGTCAATACCAACGACGAGGCACCGGTATTCAGCGACGGAGCTACTGACTCAGTCAACGTCAACGAAGGAGTCACCACGGTTGGTGACTACGACGTCACCGACGCCGACACAACTGACACCTTCAACGACCTCAGCACCTGTACCGACAGCGGTACCGACGCAGCGGACTTCACTCCAACCAAGGTCGACGCCGACACCTGCCGGATTGCCCTATCAGCGACCCCAGATTACGAGAGCGCGGCCGACGCTGATACCAACAACGTGTACATCGTCAACCTGATCGGAACCGATGCGGGCAGCAACGCCGACACCATCGCCCTGACCGTCACAATCGTCGATCTCAACGACAACGCGCCGGTGTTCACCGCCGGAGCGACCGCTTCTGTTAGCGTGGCCGAGGGCGGCACTGCAGTGGCATCTTACGACCTGACCGACGCCGACAGCACCGACCCACTAGCCTCGAGCGGATGCACAGACAGCGGCGACGACGCAGCCGACTTCACTCCGACCAGGACCGATGGCGACACATGCACCATCGCGTTCGCCGCGACCACGGATTATGAGAGTCCAGCTGACACTGGCACAAACAACGTGTACAACGTCAACCTGATTGGAACCGACGCAGGCAACAACGCAGACACCATCGCTCTGACCATCACAGTCACCGATGCTAACGACAACTCACCAGTCTTCGGCGACGGAGCAACTGCATCGGCAAGCGGAGCCGAGGGAAGCACCACAGTAGGTGACTACGACCTCACCGATGCCGACACCACTGATCCACTACCTAGTTCTGGCGGCTGCTCCGACAGCGGCGACGACGCAGCCATCTTCACCCCTAGTAGGGTCGACGGAGACACCTGCCGGATTGCATTCTCCTCTGCTCCTGACTACGAGAGCGCTGGTGACACTGGTGGCAACAACGTGTACAACGTCAACCTGATTGCAACCGACGCGGAGCAACCGACACCATGCCTACCATCACAGTCACCGATGCTAACGACAACTCACCAGTCTTCGGCGACGGAGCAACTGCATCGGCAAGCGTTGCCGAAGGGGCCACGGCCGTAGATGACTACGATCTCACCGACGCTGACAGCACCGATGCAGTCAACACATGCACCGACAGCGGTGACGACGCAGCAGACTTCACACCGACCAAGGTCGACGGTGACACCTGCCGGATTGCGTTCTCCTCAGCTCCTGACTATGAGAGTCCGGGTGACACTGGCACAAACAACGTGTACAACGTCAATCTGATTGCAACCGACGCAGGAAGCAACACCGACACCATTGCACTAACCATCACCGTGACCGATGCTAACGACAACGCTCCAGTCTTCAGCGATGGAGCCACTGACTCCGTAAGTGTCGCCGAGGGCAGCACGACCGTCGGATCCTACGATCTGACCGACGCCGACACCACCGACCCACTGGCCTCGAGCGGCTGCACCGACGGCGGAGCCGACGCAGGGGACTTCACCCCGACTAGGACCGACGGAGACACCTGCACCATCGCATTCACTACTGCACCAAACTTCGAGAGCCCGGCCGATGCCGACACTGACAACTCGTACACGGTGACCCTAACGGGCACCGACGCAGGCAGTAACGCTGACACCATCACCATCACTGTAACAGTCACCAACACCAACGACGAGGCACCGGTCTTCAGCGATGGAGCCACTGACTCCGTAAGTGTCGCCGAGGGTGGCACTACCGTAGGTGATTACGATATCACCGACGCCGACACCACTGACGCGTTCAACGATCTCGCGGCTTCCGGAGGCTGCACAGACAGCGGTACCGACGCTGCCGACTTCACTCCAACAAGGGTCGATGCCGACACCTGCAGGATTGCGTTCGCCGCAACCACGGATTACGAGAGCGCGGCCGACGCTGATACCAACAACGTGTACAGCGTCAACCTGATTGCAACCGACGAGGGCAGCAACTCGGAC
>BPDA01000002.1 GCA_019654055.1 Methanobacteriota archaeon
GCGCCTGCGACTGGGTGTCCATCTCTCTCTGCAACGATTCGATTAGGACCCCAGCATCACCGTCGAGGACGCTGATTGCGGCCGACACTCTCTCGTCTACCCCGCCGAGTCGATGCAGGGCCCATGGCAAAGCCCGATGTGCATCGCGAGGCAGCCTTGCGGCAGCAGCTCCGGGCAATCGCGGATGCCGAAGTGGCGGCGCAGCAGCTGGATGACGCGCTTGGCTGCGCCGGGGTCGGCGAACGGCCCCCATCGCAGCGACCCCTCCGGGGGGTGTCGGGTGTAGATGATGCGAGGGTCTCGTGGTCGGTCAGGGCGATGAAGGGGTACGACTTGTCGTCCTTCAGCATCGAGTTGTAGCGGGGCTTGTGCTCCCTGATCAGCTGCCTCTCTAGAATCAGGGCGTCGCTCGGGCTCTTGGTCACGATGAAGTCGACTCTGTCCGAGTCCTCGATCAGTCGAGGTACCATCTTGCGATGGGGATTGGGCGGAAGTATGACCTAACGCGCGATCGCAGGTCAGTGGCCTTGCCGACGTATGTGACACGCTCGTCAACCCGTCGAAATAGGTAGACTCCGGGCTTGCGGGGCAAGTCGAGGCCAGTGTGGTCCAGCGCCATGTCGGTTGATGCGCTGCAGGTGAACGCCCATGAACCCGTGCCTTCGCTCGCGGGGCATGCTCCCACCGGCGCAGTCGCGCATCCTGTCCAGGCTCGCGCAGTTCGGAGGCGAATTGGAGGCTGCGTGGGACGTTCCCCGGGCGCTGTCGCTGCCCGGTCTGGCAGAGTCACTCGGCGTGGTCAGATCGGCGTTACACGCACCACTGTCATCCTTGAGGATGAGGGCTACGTCCGGACCCGCACGGCACATGTCATCGGCGGCGGCTCGCGCCGTCGCACGGTAGTACACATCACCGAATCCGGCCGGGAGACTGTCGCAGAGCTCGAGGAGCCTTCCGGGGCTCGCAGAGGTAAGGCATTCGGCCCCATTCCTGACCAGATCTCCCTGCACGGCAGGGAGGAGGACTCAACGAGTCTGTCCCACTCTCTGCTGGCCGGCTCAAACGTGCTTCTCAGCGGTCTTCCCGGCGTCGGCAAGTCCAGCCTCGCCCGAGCAGTCGCAGAGCAGGTCTTGAGCATGGGGTGGACAGTGCGCTGGGCCCCGTGCGACTCCGACACAGACGCAGCCGTAATCGGCGGGATGTGGCTCGGTGATGGCGCGCCCTCATCGCCGTCAGCCATCGTCGGGGCCTGTGAGGGCCCGCGGACCCTGCTAGTTCTCGACGAGGCCCAGGAACTGCATTCCCGCCACACCGGAGGAGTGGCGCAATTGCTTGACGAGGCATCTGGGGGGAACTCCTCGCTGCTCGTAATCTCCAGATCCCCCAGTCCATTCGGGCTACCCGATGGCTTCACCGAGTTCAAGCTCGAGGGGCTGGCGCTCGAGCACGCTAGGTCACTGCTCCCGAGCGACACGGACAGCGCCACCGCCGACAGCGTCGCACAGGCGCTGGGCGGACATCCCCTGGCCCTTCGCCTGTGGTCTCCCGAAGAGGATGTGCCCGAGCGCGGCGAGGCGGTACAGGAGTACGTCCAGTCCACCGTGATGCACAGACTCAGTGACGAGGGCACGAGGACCCTGGACGAGTTCTGCATCGCCCCCTCGTCGCTCCGGGTCAGCGAGCTCTTCGAGGCCGAAGGCTCTGACGAGCTCGACGACTCGGCCATACTGAGATGGAGTGGTCTGATGGCTGAGCCGCACCACCTGATTCGCAACGTCCGCAGAGGCTCGTGGTCCGATAATCAGTCGACCGAGCTGCACTCGCAGGCCGCAGGCAGATGGGCCAGCAGGCAGGGTGCCAGGGCACGCAGGATGGAGGGTCACCACTTGGTTCACTCAGGGGGCCCTGACGCAGAGTGGGTCTCCGAGAACATCCACGCCATAGCCGAGCAGGACAGCGCCTCCGCTGCCGTCCTCCTCGAACAGGCCCTCGACCTCAGCGGAGACGAGTCAATCAGGGAGGCAGCTGCGGACCTCGCCCTGGAGCGCGGCGAGCCGGAGATAGCCGAATCCCACATAGAGGGCCTGAGCGAGGGCGTCGGGAGGAAATTGAGGTCCGCTAGGTTGGCCCGTCTACGAGGCGACCCTAGGTCAGCCGAGGAAATGGAGGCCGGGGCGCTGGCCGAGATGACTCCAGCTGAACGCACCAAGTCGGCAATAGCGTCGTTGGTTCGCCGATACGACGACCGGCTACCCGGACCGATAGACAGCGGACTTGCACGCGAGCTATCCAGAGGAGTAGGAACTGTCGACCTATCCTCGCTGCCGGAGTTCGAGCGCAGCGCGGGCAGCCTCGCGCTCGACCTCATCAGGCACGGCATCGCCCTAGGGACGGAAGACGTCGCCGCGGCCGCTGAGGCGCATGACGCCATCGAGTCGGCGATGGGACCCAATCACCTTCAGATGGCGATCCTCGACCTACGCGCCCGCCTCTCCTCGCGAGTCGGCGGCAACGCCTCCGCAGAGGCCCTGGCCTCGGCCCACGACCTCATCGAGTCCAGCGACGACCTCACAGAGAAGACGCGCCTCATCCACGCCACCCTCGAGGCCACCGACAGTCACCCGGACTGGCTGGTCGAGGCGCACGCATCGATAGCCTACGCGCCACTGCGCGAGGACCTAGCGATGCATCGCAGGCTGTGCGCCCAGCGATGGTACTGGCGCGGCGTCCTCGAGCCAGAACGCAGGCTTTCTCATTGGAATGAGGCCATCAGCAGGTTCAGGATGGCCGAGTGCAGCGCGGCAGCGGCCGATCTGATAGGCAGAATGGCCAGAGCAATCTAGATCTCGGCACCGATCAGGGTACGAGTCTCGGTGATTCCGGCGATAGACCTGACTCCCTGCACGATGCAACGAGTCAACTCGGCCTCGTCGTCGGCCTCGATTTTCACGAAGAGGTCGTGGGGCCCGAATACGATCCACTGCCCGACGACTCCGTCCACGGCCGCCACGGCCTCCCTGACGTCAATCTCGCAGCCCACCTCAGTGGTGATCAGGACGAAGCCAACCGCCATGCTCACACCTCCACCGCAATCAGCGTCTCGGTCTTGACTATTCCAGGCACCGAGCGCATCTTGCCAATCAGAGTCTTGGCCATCTCGCCCTCGTCGGCGAAGTCTATGCGAGTCACTAGGTCGTACTCGCCGTAGGAGACATGGGTTTCGGTGACGCTGTCGATTCCGAGAAGCGCTAGGTAGACATCCCTTTCGAGGCCCGGCTCGACTTTAATCAGAACGAAGGCAGTGCTCATTCTCAGTCCTCGACGGGCAACGCGCTCAGTCGCTGTTTATGACCTCTGCTGTACGTGAGTTCCGCATCGCTCACGTGTGCGCAAGGGATAACAGGCGAGCATAGAGCGGGATGGCCATGCTGGCGCCCGCTTTCGCATCCCGCGGGCGCGCAGTCACACTGGTCCTCCTACTGCTTCTCTCTCTCGCCCCACTGGCTCCAACTAGTGCGAGTCCGACCGCTCGCTCGACCACCGTTTGGACGGGGACTGTGGTGCTGCAGGACGGCTACACAGTTGAGAGCGGTGACGTGCTGGTGGTGCAACCCGGGACCACCATACAGCTCGGCGACGACGAGGACATACTGGTTGCCGGTAGAATCACCGTTCAGGGGACCAGCACGGCACCGGTGTTGCTTGAGTCCATCCTTGGCAATCACGACGGCATCATCTTCAACTCGAGCAGCGGCGGTCTGGGCTCAAGGATAGAGAACCTCACCATCACCGATGCGGAGTACGGCGTCACCGTGTACGACAGCGACCCGATTCTGAACCACCTCACCGTGGTCAACGCCGACAGGGTAGCCGTCGACCTCTTCGACGGCGCCTCGCCGCGAATCAACGACCTAGTCATCGATGGCGGCGGTCAGGACGTGCACGGTTTCTCCACCTCGTGGCGCTACGGCATCGGACTTTCCGTGGGCGCCTACTCCGCTCCGATTGTCGATGGCGTAACAGCCGACGGCCTGATTACCCGGGGACTGAACTACTGGGGCAGCTCCGGCGGCCTGATTTCCAATCTGGAGATATCCAACGTGAGCGGCTCGACTCTGGCCATCGCCGCTGGCATCTGGGTGGAGGACTCGATACCGTTGATCTCCGACTCCAGCGTGACTCGCTGCGATAACGGCGTCTACGTTCGCCACATCACCCAAGGGTGGACCACTCGTCCCACCTTCGCTGGCCTGACCGTGGAGGACAGCCAGTACTACGGCATCATGGTCGAGCAGTACAACCACAGCCAGTTCTCCAATGTCCCCCATAACGCCGTGTTCAACGACCTAGTGGTCAGGGGTACCGGAGGGCCGGGGGCCAAGACCCCCGGGCTCGCATACGCTGCATTCGAGATCAACACCAGCGGGGTCCACGTCACCGAGGCTCTGATTGAGGACAACGCTGCGGTCGGCTTCAAGGCCTATATGATTGGTCCCTCCACCATCCTCAACGAGATTGACCTGCTCCGGAATGGCAGGCCGAGCCCCACGGCTCCGCTCAATGACAGAGCCGGCCTGTTCATGCGCAGCGCCAACTGGGCGCCGACAATCAACGACCTCGTTGTGCGCAACTCGACCGGGCCGGGCGTCCTGCTTTGGAAGGGCGGCGCCCAAGGGGCTGACTGGGTGGTGGCGGACAACGGCGCCACCGGGGTCGACATCCGCGAGTTCCACCCGGACTTTTCCGGGGTGCTCAGCACCGGCAACGGCGGACACGGGGTCTCGGTGAGAGACTCCAGCAACGTCGAGCTCGCATACATCACCACCTACCAGAATGGGCTGGGCGCGACGCTACCAGAACTAGGTGCCGGCTTCTACTTCGACGAGTCCAACGACGTGATGAGCGGGGGCAAGAACTCGACCTGCTTCGAGTGCACCTCGATAGAGGATCAACATGGGTTCGTGGTGCGCGACAGCATCGACCTGCAACTACTCTCAGTGGATATTAGGGACTCTGTCAACGCACCCGCGCTCGACATCGACAACACCGGGATGGATCACGACGGCACGGTGATTATGGACGACATCAAGATCAACCTCAACTCGACCGGCCACTCGGTCGAGCTCGACGAGGTCGACGGACTCGTCCGGAACCTCGACATGAACGGCGCCAACGGCGGCCTGCTGTGGGACGCGAGTGGTCAGGAACCCTCCTACCTCGAGAACAGCGTCATCCGCGGCAACACCGCATCCTGCTTCGACATGGTCGACCACAGCGAGCTTTTCGGGTACAACGTGGCTATGGCCTGTGACTCCAGTGCGCCCGCCAGCACCTCATCCAGTTTCGTCAACCTGACCGGCTCCTGGTTCTCCAGCGGTTTCGCCGACAGCTTCGAGATGCTCGGTGACAGCCACCTGCGATGGGTGTCATCTGGCGACATCGACACCCCGACCTTCGTCGGGCAAGACAACATCCTCGACGTGATGTGGTCGGTGGAGGTCCATGCCGTGAACCAGCACCTGCTACACATCCCGCACGCTGACGTCAACCTCACGTTCGACCTGTACGAGAGTGAGTTCACGAGCACCCTGCCGTACTCGGGCCGTGACTGGCACGGCCCCTTCATCGGCGAGCGCTGGACACCGATGCAGGGCTGGTCGGACGTCAACAGAGTCCACACAGGGTGCGACTACGTCGGAGTCCACAACGACAGCGCGGCAGCCGACCTCGACGCCGACATCTCCGTGTTCTGTCGCCTGGAGCTACCCAACCAGCCACCGTTCATCCTATGGGACTCCCCTGAGGACGAGGCCGTCTACGCGAGTGGAAGCCAAGTCACCTTCGACGCCAACCGGTCATGGGACCTAGACTTCGATGAGCTGGACTACAGCTGGAGCAGCAGCATCGACGGCGACCTTCTTGCTGCGTGTGGCCAACCTTCGGGCGGCAACGGTTCGTGGTTCACCGCCAACCTAGCGGTCGCCTGCTTGTCGGACGGGGTCCACCAGATCACGCTTGAGGTCTGCGACAGTCAGAGCCAGTGCGTGCAGGGAACCCGCGAAATCGAGCTGGTCAACTTGCCCCCTGTGCTCTCGGTCGGGACAACGCCACAAATCTCCCCTTGGGGCACCCTGTATCTCGGGATCACCGCCAACGTCACCATCCACCTTGGCAGCACCTACGACCCGGAGGGTGACCAGATGCACTGCTGGGTCGAGACCTCTTACGAGGGAGGTGACGGTCAACCACCCGAGGGCGAGCCGGACTGCCCGGGCACTATCATCCACACCTTCCCCGGGGCTCCCAACCAGTTTTCTGTGACCGTGTACGCCTCTGACGGGGTCAATGTCCCAGTCTCATGGACCTTCAACGTCGAACTCTACAATGAGATACCGGAGGCACAATTGGAGGTGACACGCACGGGCATGACGTCATCGGCGACCGTGCATCTCGACGGCACTGCGACCTTCGACCCGGAGGGCGACGACGTCAAGTTCGAGTTCTGGAGCGATCGCGACGGACTGCTCGCCTCCGGTGTGACGCCCGACTCCACGGTCGAGTGGATGGGGACCCTGTCCAAGGGGGCCCACCTCATCACCATGTACGCGAGTGATGATCGCCCCAATCACGCTGGAATGTGGAACTCAGAGACCGCCGAGATTAGCGTCTCCAACTCCCCGCCTGTGGCTCTCATCGCCAGCCCGTCTGATGGCATACTCACCGACTCCGGCGTGCTGCTGGTCTTCGATGGCACGGGATCGGGGGACTGGGACGCTGCCTGCTCCGATCTTCCCGACAATGGGTCTGGGCTGGTCTGCAACCCCTTCGCGGACTTCAGCACGGACCTTGTCAGCGTGTTGTGGGAGAGTGACTTGCTGATCGAACCAATGGGCAGCGGGTGGACACTGGAGACCAGACTGCCCGAGGGCGTGCACCAAGTTACCCTGACCGTCGAGGACGGCTCTGGGTCTCTGATGTGGCCGAGATTATGGTCAGGGTCGACGAGTCGGCTCCGGTCCTAATCCTCGATTCGCCGATGCCGGACATCGAGGTATACTCCAACCTCCCGGTGCTGTTCGACTTCCGACGCTCGTTCGACCCGGACGGTGACGACTTCACCGTCAGCATATACTCTGATTTGATGGCCGAGCCGATACTCGAGGGCAAGGACACGGCGTACTGGTACAACGACTACCTTCCGGCCGGGGAGCACACGCTGCGCTTCGAGCTAATCGACTCCAAAGGCATGCAGCGCACACACTCGCAGTCGCTCACCGTCCTCGAGACCGGTCCGGTGGCGGGAATCTCTGGTCTGACCGAGGGGCAGTACATCCCACCCGGCGAGCCGGTGGTGCTCGACGCCTCGGCCTCATACGACTACGATGACGACATCGTACTCTACCAGTGGGTCCTGAGCGATGGGACCCTGCTGAGCGACAAGATGGTCCACAGCGCGAACTTCCCGCCCGGTCCCGTACGAGTCGACCTGCTGGTCAAGGACTCGCGGGGCGCCTCGGCATCGGCCTCAATCAACCTCACAATCGGCTCCAGCTCGCCACAGCTGTACGAGCTCGAGGTCTCTCCGAGTAGCATCGACCTTGAGGAGCCCACCACGGTCCAGATCACAGTGCGACTGGTGGACCTCGACGGCACCACTTCCATCGTGCGAGGCGAATTGCGCGCGGGCGGAGTCTCGCAGGCTCTCGAGCTCCGGGACGACGGAACCGAGGGCGACCAGTTCGCAGGTGATGGCATCTGGACCTACAAGTCGGTCTGGACCCTCTCTGGGAGTAGTGCGAGAGTGGAGGTGTGGGCGCTGGACGGCGACACGGTTAGCCCGGGCCTAGTTGAGGTCATCCCCATCGAGGCCCCCGGGACGCGAGCATGCTAGACTGGCTACTCGGGAGCGGCCTACCATTCCTGATAATGGCGCTGACAATCGCGATAATGGCTGGGATAGCCTATGCGAGCACCCGCAGGAGACAGATTTCGAAAGACCTCGAGATGATAGAGTCGTGGTCGGGTTTCGACCCAAGGGAGCTCGACGAGGAGTTCGAGGACTAATGAAGGGTGGAAGCATGAAGATAAATCTCAAGGAAAAACTGTCACTGTTCTCGGAGCATTGGTCGCCCAAGGTAATCGCCGAGATGAACGACTACCAGTTCAAACTGGTCAAGCTGCAGGGGGACTTCGTCTGGCACAGCCACGCGGACACCGATGAGGTGTTCATCGTAATCGAGGGCGCGATGAAGATCGAGCTCAGTGACGGGACCGTGGAACTCAGCGAGGGTGAGATGTTCGTGGTCCCCAAGGGGGTCGCGCACAAGCCGTATGCGGAAGAGGAGTGCAAAGTCATGCTAGTCGAGCCACGCGGTGTAGTCAACACTGGAGACTCAAAAGGCAAACTCACTGCCTCGAACGATGTCTGGATATGACGCGAGTCAGAGGGTACCGATTAGGATTGATTCTTCTCAGGAAGCATTATCTCCGAGGGGGATATTCTGTTCGCTTCAAATTTGTTTACTTGGCTCTGACTTGGATATCCGACACATATCCCACAAAGAAGGGAGTAATTTTTGCTGATCTCAAACTCCTTTCGAACCGCATCTTCCCAAACTGCGACGGAGCCTTGGGCGCAAGTCCCCAATCCTTTCGAATGCGCTGAGAGCATTAGATTCTGCATGAAAAGGCCAGCATCAGAGGCTGCGAACTTGCCCAGACTTTTGTGAGTGAACAAGAACAACTCCACGGGTGCGCCGAAGAATTCGTAATTCCTCGCCCAGAATCTATCCCTAGCATCTTTGTCATCTTTATCAATTCCCATTTGAGTGAATAATTCCTTGCCAATTCTTTGGGATCTTGGCAGTAAATCCTTGTGATATCTTTTGAGAACTAACCAATTGCTAGTGGGCAACCCTTTCCTACGAATTAGAGCCTTAATTTTTCCAAAAATCCCCTCCCCTTGTCCCGTTTTGACTAACTCAAATCGACTTAGAAATTCAGCAGATAAACGATCTCTGACCTCGCCTTCTGCTACTGCTACCACGAACGGGCGGGTGTTACTCCAACTCGGTGAAGTCAGGCCGGCAGCAATAATTTCCTCGATTACCTCATCTGGAACTGGTGTTGGAAGAAAGTCTCGAGTGGATCTTCGAGAAGCCGCGAAAGTGTTGAAATGTCCAGCTTCGAACTCTCCCCCCATAATTTTACTAAATGGGGTTGTTATTTCATATGTGGTTTTGCTACGTCATTCTGTGCCTACCTACAGGCCCATCATTACGGATACATCACAAAGCAACCGGGTACTCGGGGGAATCATCTTCCCTACCCTATGATTCAGGCTGCAGCCTCGATTCTAGCGACTTCTCTTGAGGTGACGAGAGCCTCCATTCCATTATCCGACAGTCTCCAGTTGGGACGCCTCGCCTCTGTGGCGGCCTCGACGAGCTCCCCGTTGCGCAACTCGCTCAGGTGATGGCTCAGCAGTTGCCTTGAGATCTCCAACTTCGAGCGTATCTCAGTCCCCGAGAGGCCTATGTTGCCGGATTCGGCTAGGACCTCGAGTATGGCGAGGCGAGTCCCAGCAATCGGATTCCTGATTCGGCTGACCTCCTCCCTCGAGAGGCTGGAAATCGCATATCGACGCAGTTTACCGTCTCTCCAAGAGATTACCTGACCTGTCGACTCCAGCGTGTGGAGGTGGTAGGCCGTCACCCCGTTGGCGAGACCCAGAGCGTCACGCAGTGCCGAGAAGTGGATTCCCGCGTTCGCCTCGAGGTAACCGAGCAGACGACCGCGGGTCAGCATGTCCTCCCTGTTCGCCTTCATCCTCGCGAGCATCGGAGAGACCAGCGCAACCAGCACTGTCACCTTCACGAATTCAAGCATAAACGAGCCTAGGACCAGCGATCCCAGGGCACCCGCTCCCCCGGCGATTAGCCTCTCTGGAAGGGTGGATTCGGAGTCTTCTTCCTTCTCCCCCCTCCTGAGTTCCGGCTGGCTCTCTTCACCGGAGTCTTCCTCTGAGTCCAGCGAGGCCGGTAACTTGTCCCCATCATCCCCGTCACCTTCGGCGATATCGTCGAGCGGTGCGCTCATCATCCAGCCACCTGCGAGCAAGGCGGCTACCGCGAGAGCGGCCACTAGACGCACCGTCCGGACGCCTTCCATCACTCTGCGTAAGCCACCTTCGCCTATGACTGCCGTGGTGAATTGGTTTGACATTACGTAGTGGTGTTGAATAATGGAACTCTCATCACGGGCCGAGGAGCGATGGCCGAGGAGTCCGATGTCTCAATCGGTGACGACACCGAGCGCGAGGAGGCGATGCTCACCGCGGCACGCTCCGTGGTTAGGACGTGCATGCAGGTACGACCGCACGAGCACGTGCTGGTTGTCACCGACCCGACCACCTCCGAAGTCGGGCGTTCTCTGTACGAGGCCGCCTCGGAGGTCACCGACCGTATCCTGATGATGATGATGCCCCGTAGACACAGGCAGGGCAACGAGCCCCCGGCATCTGTGGGCGACCTGATGCGCCGCCAAAACGTCGTGATGCTGGCCACCCGCCACTCGCTGACCCACACCGGCGCTCGTCTGAGGGCATCGCGCGAGGGAGCTAGGATTGCATCGATGCCCGGAATCAACGAGGAGATGCTGGCTGTTGGCGGCATGACTGCCGACTACAACGCTCTCCAGAAGGAGATCTCGGGCCTCAACCCGATGCTGCGGCGCAGGCGGGACGTCAGGGTGACGACACCTGCGGGCACCGACGTGACCTTCCGGACCGGGGCCCGCTGGGTGCTCGAGGACAACGGGATATGCAACAGACCCGGGCAGGTGACGAACCTGCCCGCCGGGAAGGTCTTCGTCCTGCCCAAGGAGCAGACTATGAGCGGCAAGATAGTCATAGACGGGTCGTGGGAGGGAAATCTACTGGACGAATCCCTCACCCTGCTGGTCGAGGATGGCATGGTGGTCAGCACATCCGGAGGAGAGTTGGCAGAGAGTATTCAGGAGGTGCTCGACGAGGCCAAGGTGGGTCTGCGCCCCTCTAGGGCCGGTTTGGTCAATACCGTGGCCGAGTTCGGCTTCGGGATGAACTCGAGGGCGAGGATGACCGGGAACAGGCTCGAGGACCAAGTGGTCCGCGGCTCGGCCTACTTCGGGTTCGGCGACAACTCGGCCCTAGGTGGCTCGGCTAGGGTCAGCATACACATGAGGGGAGTCATGCTGAAGCCGACCATCGAGCTGAACGACGTCGACCTAGTGCTCGAGGGCAAGGTCACCGCGCGCAAGAGGTGATGGGTTGCGAGCGCTGCTCTGGTGCAACGGACAGCCACCCTCAGACGCAGTCGTATCCTCCCTAGTCGAAGGGGCTGCCTGCTTCGGCGTAGATGCCGGTGCCGACAGGGCATCCGAGGCGGGTTACGAGGTCAAACAGGTCCTCGGTGACCTCGACTCCGCCGATTCCTCCAGATGGCGTGGCATTACCCACGAACTGGCCGACCAGTCGAGCAGCGACCTGGCCAAGTCCCTCTCGCTGCTCATCGAGAGAGGCTACACCGAGATCGAAGTGGTCGGCGCCGACGGCGGCTCCACCAGTCACTTCCTCGGTAGTTGGGCGGCGCTCTGCGAGGCGCCCCCTGGAGCAGCGATTCGACTACATCACGAGGACTCGATCACCCATCGGGTGCACCCCGATGACGGCGAGCGGGAGTTCGCGGTGGGAGCAGGAGGGGAGTTCTCGTTGTTCGCCCTGAGCCCCTGCCAGGGCGTGCACCTACACGGGGCCCGTTGGGAGTTAGACGGCGAGCCGATGGGCTTGTCCACGGCAGGGCTGCACAACGTAGGCACTGGAGAGCTGGTGCGGATACGGGCCGATGGAGTCCTAGTGGTGATCGTCCGGAGGGACTAATCACTCCTCCTCTACTGTGCCCGGCAGCTTGGGGTCGCGTGAGAGCATCATGGCGACAGGCCTCGTTCGCGGGTCGGATTCGAGCGCGATCTTCATGATCACCGCTAGCGGCACTCCCAGCACCATCCCCATGACCCCCCAGGCCCAGCCCCAGAAGGCCACTAGGAGAAGCAGCACTATCGGCGACATGTCGAGCCTCTGCCCGGCCAGTTGCGGCTCGACCACGGCACCCCACGCCTGCTGGTTGGCCACTAGGATCAGTATCAGGACCATAGCCCACGTAGGGTCCAGTACGATGAATCCGAGGAAAATCGGCGGAATTAGCGATATTAGTGCCCCGACGTAGGGGATGAAGTCCATCATGAAGGTGATCGAGGCCCACATGAACCAACCCGGGATTTCGAGGTGCCAGAGCACCATTCCCGCTACCACCGCCTGCCCGAAGGCAACGGTCGCCCTGGTCACGACGTAGGTGTTGATGCCCTCTCCCGAGGAGCTCGCTACAGCCTGCACCCTGTCTGCATCCTCGGGGTAGGCGGCCTTCAGGCGGCGGGGCAGGGTCTCGGCCTCGAGGATGATGAACAGCAGGAAGATGAGGACGGTAACCGCGCTCGCGGTAAAGCTCGCGAGTGAGCCCACGAACCCGGTCAGGTACTCGTTGATGGTGTCAAGGCTCAGCAGCGCAGTCAGGCCGCTGACATCGAATGAATAGCCCCAGAACTCGAGCCCCTCGAGCCAGGACAGTTTGCTGTTGAGTTGCTCGGTCAGCCCGGGTATCTCGTCAGTGAATGCGGTGAGGTTGGAGTACAGCAGCTGCGATGCCATCCACATCACTACGAACAAGATCACAACGAGTACGCCGTAGGGCATCAGCGGATGCCCATACTTCTGCATTATCGGACGCTCCTCCAACCACTGCGCAGCGGGCCGAATCAGTAGGAAGAGGAGTATAGCTATCACCAGCGGCTGTATAACCGCCTTGAGCTGGATTATCGCCAGCACAGATACCATCAGGATGATGGCGATGTTGGACACGGTTGCAGATGGCAGGTCACGCAGGCTCTGGCTCTCTCCCATGCTCTCCCCCGCCCTCGCCAGTGCGACCAACGGATGAATAATTCCCCGTCAGGGAATTTCACTACGCCCTTTCGTATATGGCCTCGAAGCGCGCTGCGTTACTCTCGAAGGTGAATCCCTCCAGCACCCTGCGCCTGCCCGCTTCGCCCTTCGAAACCATCCTCTCGGGTTCGGCCAGCTCGGTCATGATGGCATCGGCCATGGCATCGGGGTCGCCCATCCCGAACAGCCTGCCCACACTCTGGTCCACCATCTCCGGTAGGGGGCCGTGGTCTACAGTGACGACCGGGGTCCCCGAAGCCATCGCCTCGAGCGGGATTAGGCCCTGGCCCTCGTAGTATGACGGGTAGACCACTAGGTCAGCGGAGCGGAACAGGGACGCCAGCTCCTCGAACGGCATCCCGGGCTCGATGGTCACCGCGTCGGCTACCCCCAACGCTCGGGCCTGTCTGAGCAGCCGGGAGCGCAGATGGCCCCGGCCGACGATTACCAAGCGGGCGCCCGGGTCAGCTGCGTGGACCTTGGTGAAGGCCCGCAGCAGCAGGCCGTACCCCTTCCTCGCCGCGAGCCTGCCCACTGCTAGGATGAGGCGCGAGCCGCCGTAACTTGACCTGATTCTCTCGTGAGTGGTCATGGAATCCTCGTCATCGCGGTGCAGTGGCACGAACATGCTGGTGTCCACGCCCCAGTGCACGACCTCGCAGTCCCAGTCCGTTGGAGGCGAGTAACGGCTCTCGAAGTCGCGCTTGGTGGCCTCGGAGTTGGCCACGCAGACGTTGGACCCACTGACTGCGGCCCTCTCGTAGCCTGAGTAGTGCTTGGCCGTCAGGAGTATCGCGAGGTCGTTGGGGTTGGCCCAGACAGCAGCCTCTTTCTGTTCCGAGGCGGCGACCAGACCGTCGCGTTCGCCCAGCCAGGAGCCATGCAGCGAGGAGACGACTGGGGCAATGTTCTGCTGGCAGTTCTTGAGCTGCTTAGCGCTCCACGAGATCATCGGGCAGTGCAGGTGGACCACGTCCACCTTGTCGCGAGCATGCAGCTGTCTCAGCGCTCGCATTGCGCTGCGGCCGTAGGAACGCGTGAATGCCATCGGGAGGGGGGCCCAGCCAACGCTCACCACTTCGACGCCCTCGACCCTAGGGGCCGTGCCCCCGCCGGAGCGGGTAATCACCGTGATTCGGTGCCCCCTAGCGGCGAGCGCTGCCGACAGGTGGTACACTGTGGAACCCATCCCACCCCAACGGGGCGGATATTCGGCAGACAGCATCGCTATGTGCATGGTTTCACCGTATTCGCGGCCCAGCGCCCGCATTTCAAGAGCGCGACCCCGGGGCAGCGCTTCGCATTGTTCAAAACGGGACCTTTGGTCGCCGCCTTCGTTAGCATGGCCGACACCCTCCCAGTTCACGTTACCGTGGTCATCCCCACTCGCAACGAGGAGGCCGCCATCGTAGACACGATTCGCTCGGTGCCCAATGACGGCTGGTGCGAGAAGCTCGACTTCCTGATTATCGACGGCAATTCGACCGACCGCACCCGCGAACTCGCCGAGGGCGAGGGCGCGACTGTGTACGTGGAGCCACGCAAGGGCTACGGCAGGGCGTACAAGACTGGGTTCGCCATGGCTCCCGGCGAGGTGATAGTCACCATGGACGCGGATTGCACATATCCGGGAGAAGAGGTACCAGGGCTTGTTCGCAAGCTGCTCGAGGAGGACCTGAGATGGATCACCTGCGATCGCCTAAAGCGCGCAGAGGAGGGTGCTATGCCCGGAATCCACGGCTTCGGCAACTGGGTCCTCTCTACCACTGCCAAGACTCTCTACTGGTACGGTATCCACGACTCCCAGAGCGGGATGTGGGTTTTCCACAAGTCAATCTTCGAGGACGACCGCGTGCGCCCCAAGCACGATGGAATGCCCCTATCTCAGGAGTTCAAGATTAGAGCACGCCGATACTTGGGCAAGAATAACACTGCCGAGGTCAGTGTGCCGTACCGGCCGAGAGTCGGCGAGGCCGAGATTAACACATGGGGCGACGGCCTACTCAATCTGAGGTTCCTCTTCACTCACAGGCTAGGACTCACGCGTCAGGTGACTCCTTGGGGCCCAGAGTAACGAATCCGGGAACAAATCCATAGCCCCCCGGGCCCATCAGAAATCGTGGGAAAGCGGAACTGTGCTATTGAAGGCTGCAATGCCTTGGAGTTCAGGTCAGTCGGGAATATGCAATACGCATATGAGATTAGGAAGTAAAATCCCCCAGCAACAACAGGAAATAGTAGATGAGGCCTTAGAAGAGACCTCCTTCCAATTTGCTTCAGCAGAGGTCTTCCTGTGCCCGAACCGTTGCGGAAGAGGGACCCCTGCTGGACCCATTGAACTCACCTACGACCGCCACGATAAAGTGAGTCAAGAAGCAAAGCTAGCCGCCCGAGTGATTGGCCTTGTATCCCTTGTTTTTGCTATGATAATTGGATTTGACGAAGAGCTCGGGTTTTGGATGATATTTCTGGGTGCCGCAGCACTTGGGTACTCCCTTTTTGCAACTGGGGAAACCACTGCGTATTTCTATTGCATGAAATGTAGAGGGGCCATGCTCGACTCCAAGACAATAATCAGCAAAATCGGGGAAGAGAAGGCATTAGCCATAGAAAGAGAACTGAGTAGATGCAAGGCCGGAGAAAAGATGTGCCCTAGTTGCGAAGGGAGAATGAATCGAATCCCAATCACCTACGTGATGCCCGACAGGGGCGGCGGTGACCTGGTTGGCCTTGGTCGTAGCTCGATACAAGCGATGATACCAAACAAGAAGGAGTATCTGGATCTCGATGGATGCTCCTCTTGCGGACTGTTCTGGTTTGACTCAGGTGAAATGTCTAATGTCTCTCTCAGCGAGTCGATGAAGGTGAAAGAAAAGCGGCGCTCGAAATGACCCATAGTGAGTAGAAACCAACCACCCTCGGTCACGAGCATTCAAGGGCCCGTGCATCACGACAGGCACGTGAGCCAAGACGACGGCAGCACCGTCCAGAGCCGTGCGCTGGCGATGTCAGTGCACCTGTTCACGGCGTCAGGAGCGCTGTGGGCGCTGCTCACACTGGACGCCATAATGGCCGGTGACTACAGGATGGCGTTCCTCTGGATGTTCGTCGCCATGTTCGTCGACTCCGTCGACGGGCCATTGGCTAGGAGGCTCGACGTCAAGCGTCATGCCTCGCACATCGACGGGGCCAGACTGGACGACGTCATCGATTACATCAACTACACATTCGTCCCAATCGTCCTGCTGATCCACGCCGGCTGGCTGCCCGATCCAGCCCCCCTGTGGGCTGCCTTCCCGCTCGTAGCCAGCGCCCTGGCGTTCTCCAACACCGAGTCCAAGGACACCGAGGACGGCTTCTTCCTCGGCTTCCCCTCGTACTGGAACGTCTTCGCCTTCTATGTCGTGGTGCTGGCCACAGCCGGCAGCGAGTGGCTCGTGCTGTTGCTGATGCTGGCGTTCAGCGCCCTGAGCGTGATGCCGGTACGCTTCGTCTACCCGAACCGCTTCGATGGGATGCGTTGGTTCTTCTTCGGAGGCGGTATAGTCTGGATAGCCTCGATACTATTCGCGGCGCTGCAATATCCTGACACTCCACGGCTGTTCGTGCAAGTCTCTCTGGTCTATCCGGCACTGTACTTCGCACTCTCTCTGTGGCTGGATCGCAATCGGACCCCGAACGCTACATGAGTGGCAGGCTCGGCGTTTCCGATTGTCCAATCACTGAACCAAGTTACTTATGTCTAGAACACCGATGGACCCTGTTCATGGACCGAAAAGTGGACCTAACAATCGCTGCGCTGATCTTTTTGGCTGGCACAGCAGGCCTCGTCTCCGGTGAGGACATCGGAGGCGTTGAAACAACGACCGACATAGATGACGAGTCAGCTGAGGCTGCTCCCATCGACGCGCGTTACCTACGCGGTGACGCTAACGACGATGGAAGTGTAGATCTCGGCGACTTCATCGTGATGGCACAGTACATCGCAGGCTATGGCAGGGAACCTGCCTCGATGACCCAGGCCGACATCAACGGCGACAGATCAGTCGACGTGCTCGACCTGGTAATTCTGGCCGACTATCTATGGGGTGAGGACGAGTCTGACTCGGGACCTCAATCCATAGACAGTCGCGACACCAAGGCTAGCAAGACCGCTGTTGCGGTCTGCGACCTTGAGTCTGTGCGTGTGCTGCGTGGTGACGCCAATGACGACGGAAACGTCGATCTGGGCGACTTCATCGTGATGGTGCAGTACATCCTCGGTTACGGGGATGCACCTGCTTCGATGCAGGGAGCTGACATCAACGGCGACCACGCCGTCAACGTGCTAGACCTAGTCATGCTCGCCGACCACCTATGGGGTGGTCAGTGCGAGCGCTGCTAGGCAACTAGCGCCACTATACGCTGAGACTCCTCTGGAAGAACTCAGTGCTGCAACCAAGCGCGTGCCTTCGCGCCGTCCCCTGACTCCCCTTGTGGGCCCCTAGGTCGGGGACGGCTGCGAAGGCCGCCAAACGATCTTTCTTTTGGGCCTGATGCAGGGGTGACTCAAGGGCCCAAGTCGCTTATCATCCAGATGCGGATGATAGTCACTCCATGGACCGAAACCTGGACCTACACATCGCCGCCCTGATTTTCATGAGCGGCACGCAAGCCCTAGTCTCCGGTTCCGAGGAAGGAGACGTAGCAACGACGAACGCCCTGAGCCTAACGGAGGAGGACCCCGAGGACCCGATCCCCGCCCCAAGCCCGCGCATCACTGCGATTCCGCCCTTTCGGCCCGTAGGGCCGTCGTTCTGAGAGGGGAACGTCAAACCAACTAACCAACCGCTTGATATTCCCCAAGCCGTTCGCATTCACCATGAACCGAAGCCCGAGGGCTGCAATTCTAGTGCTGTTGATGATGCTTAGCTCAGGGTGCCTAGGCGCGGTGGACGACCTCGAAGACATAGAGGATGAGGTGATTGACCCCATCCTCGATTGGCTTGAGGGAGAGTATCCTCGTTTGGACCTGCCAGACCGTGAGCGCACTTCGCCGACACTCGACATCTACAACGAGTGCGAGAACTTGCTCGCGGACCTTCAGGATTCGATCTACAATGAGATGTTGGTCTCTCTGGACCAGCAGGCGTACTGGCACTGGGCTGCCCCGGTCTGGCGCGGGGGTGGAGTCTGGATTGAGGACGACGTAGCGATGATGGATGGGGCACCCGAGATGGCGGCCGACGAGTCCGCCGGCTCCTCGGATTCAGACGGTGGAGGGAGCCGCGAGGGCGAGTACTCCGGCACCAATAACCAGGAGGAAGGCGTCGACGAGGCCGACTTCCTGAAGACCGACGGCTACCACATCTACATGCTCAACGGTAACTTGCTGGTGATTATGGGCGTCCCCGAGTTCGGGGAGCTGACCTTAGAGTCCAACATGAGCGTGCAGGGGTATCCGATGCAGATGATGCTTGATGGAGACAGAATCGTCATCGCTTCCTCAATCTCCTATTGGAACCTCCCGACCGACGACCCCCTGAGGGAGCTGATGTCCGAGGAGGTCACAGTGAGCTACCCTGGGAGGAGGAGTACTCCTACACCTACACCCGCGTCCAGAACCTAGTGAAGTACACCGTCGTGGACATCTCTGACAGGACGGCCCCTGAGGTGGAGCGTGAACTCTACATCGAGGGCAACTACCACACTGCGAGACTGGTCGACGGAACGATGCGCTCTGTCACCCACCTGTGGACCTACATAGAGGGCATGCGCACCTGGGTGTACCTGCCCGAAACCTACTGGGAGTCTGACAGCGACGAGGAGAGGATGGAGATCTGGAACCAGAGCATGGAGGAGACCATAGCTGCCAACCAGGCCATCATCGACGACCTCACGCTCGATGACTTCGCCCCGCACATCTACGAGGTGGGGGATGACGGCTTGTTCCAGCACCCAATCAGCTCGGGTGACTGTGATGAGTTCTCAGCCAGCGCCGACAGCGCTGGTCGAGGCTTCACGACTATCATGACCATCCAGATGATGAGTGAAGACTCTGAGATGGAGGTCGACCACATCACGTCCTCGTGGGCCCATGTGTACGCCTCACAAGACGTCATGGTGCTCGCAGAGCCCGCAAACGACTGGTGGTGGTTCTGGCGCAACTTCGGTTGGGATGACGCCACCAACATCCACGTATTCGACATCAGTGACCCCACCGAGACTACCTACGTGGCCTCCGGAAGGGTCGACGGCACGGTGCAGGACCAGTTCTCCCTCTCGGAGCACAACGGTGTCATCCGCGTCGCCACCACCGAGGACGCATGGGGCCGCTGGTGGCTCGAGACCGAGGAGTGGACGGGACCGACCAACAACGTGTTCACACTCGTGGCCATGGAGTGCATGATACCCGAGGGGTGCGAGGGAGACTCCAGCGAGATGGTGCAGATCGGCCACGTCGGCGACATCGCCGAAGGCGAGCGCATCTGGAGCGCCCGCTTCGTGGGCGACCGCGCCTACCTAGTCACCTTCCGCAACATCGACCCCCTCTGGGTCATCGACCTGACCGACCCGACCGATCCGGAGATACTCGGCGAGCTCGAGGTCCCGGGCGTCTCGACCTACATCCACCCTGTCGACGCGAACACCCTGCTGACGATTGGCATAGGGCCAGGGGAGGACGGACTCGGACTCGACTGGTCCATGACCCAGGTATCCCTTTTCGACGTCAGCGACCCCACCAACCCGACTCTAGCAGACTCGCTGCCGCTGTCTCCTGCATACGAGGAGGATGGGTGTGATGAGTGGGGATGCGGCTGGTCGTGGTCCTACTCCGAGGCCACCTACGAACACAAGGCGTTCACCTACTGGGCGCCCGAGCAGCTGCTCGCAGTCCCACTCTCTACCTACCGCTATACCTACGACGAGGTCATAATCGACGGCCGGACCTACACCTACTCCGGCTACGAGTTCGTCTCGACGCTCGAACTCATCGACGTGGATGCCGAGAACGGCACGCTATCCACCCACGGTATGGTCAATCACTCGGAGTTCTACAACGAGGACGGCCTGTCTGGGTGGTGGGGCGGCTCGACCAGCATCCGCCGCTCGATCTTCATGGGCGACTACATCTACGCCTTCTCGGCGGCCGGCGCCTCGGTCCACAGGACCGACGACCTCGAGCCCATGGTCGAGCTCGATATCCCCGGCCACGACCAACCTGAGACCTACTACTACGAGGAAGGGGAAGGTGATGAGTCCACGGACCCGGATACTTCTCCGTCTGATGGGGACGACCCAAAGGAAGACGAGGACTCTGCGACAGTCGAAGGCTGATTATGAGAACTCCAATGCCCGCCCGGCAGACCCGGGAGTGGCCACAGCGCTACCGCGCAGTGCGCCGTCTGCGTCACGCGAGTGCACCACCGCACCGTCGACAATGGTGAGCATCGGCCATCCGGTCAGCTCCATCCCGTCGAGGGCAGTCCAACCCACTCTCGTCCAAGTGTCTGCGTCCCCGAACTCCCGGCGAGACTCCATGTCGACGAGAATAAGGTCCCCGTCCATACCCTCGGATAGCCTGCCCTTCCCCCTCATCCCATAGACCCGGGCTGGTCCCTCGCACATCCACCTCGCGACGTCGGGCACGCTGCACCTGCCGTCTGCGGCGTGCGTGAGCATCAGCGGCAGCGAGGTCTCGACCCCGGGCATCCCGGAGTGGGCCTGGGGGAACCCCAACTGCTTGTTCTCGAGAGTGTGCGGGGCATGGTCGGTGGCGATGCAGTCGATGGTGCCGTCCTTGAGGCGACGCCACAGGGTCTCACGGTCCTCGGCGTACCTGATGGGCGGGTTCATCACCAGTCTGGTGCCGCGCTCGTCCACGTCGCTATCATCGAAGGTGAGGTGCTGGGGGCAGACCTCGGTGGTAATCAGATCGCCCTTGTTCGCAGCTAACCAATCGGCCTCCAAAGCACTGGTCAGGTGGAGGACGTGAAGCCTGTGCCGATGGTCCTCGGCCAATTTGGCCGCCCTCTGGGTCGCAATCATGGCGGTCTCGCTGTCGCGCCACTCGGCGTGGGCCGCGACATCTGTCCTGTGAGCGAACTCGGGCTTGCGCGCGTTCAGCCTGTCCTCGTCCTCCGCGTGCACGGCGATGATGCCCGCAGTGCCAGCGAAGATGTCCTCGAGGTGCTGCTGCTGGTGTACCAGCAGGTCACCGGTACTACTCCCCATGAACACCTTGATGCCGCAGATACCCGCAGTGGGCGAGGGAGCGTCAGGCGTGCCCACCGCCTGCTGCAGGTCGGCTACGTTGTCGGGCGTGGCGCCGATGAAGAATCCGTAATGGTTCACCGCACTGCGAGCGGCAGAATCTAGCTTGGCACGCATCGCGTCCAGCGAGGTGGCGGCAGGGACGTTGTTGGGCATGTCTAGGAAGGCGGTGACGCCCCCGGCCGCAGCGGCCCTGCTGCCACTGCCAATGTCCTCCTTCTCGGGCTGCCCAGGCTCGCGGAAGTGCACCTGTGGGTCGATTGCGCCGGGGAGCAGGTGCAAACCCTCGCCGTCGACCACGGTCTCGCCGTCGAGCGGCTCCAAGCCCCCTCCCGGTGCGATGGAGACAATCTTCCCTCCGGCCACCCGAAGGTCACCGTGAACGACACGGTCGCCAATCACCATCGCCGATTCGCGAATCAGTAGGCCGCCACTCACACCCTCACCTGAAAGGCTGCGGCGCGAGAAGTCCCATGACTGTTCGTACGCGCACTCATCCTTCCACCCCTCCAAGGTGCTGTTCATATAACCAACCGTAGACCCAAGTGCACAGCGGGTTGGAGTAGCCAGGTTATCTCGTCGGGCTCATAACCCGGAGACCGGTGGTTCAAATCCACCACCCGCTACCACGGTCGAAACATAACTGAAAGTGAAAATCGTTGCACTGAGAGCAAACGACGGTGTGAAGCACTTTCAACCGCCGATGTGGGTCAATCGTTTGTTCATATACTATCGAAGTCCGATGGTAGTTGTAGAAAGGTGAGAGAGATGACCAAGAAGACAGCAAGCGAGAAGGTTGAGGAAGAGAAGATAGTGATTGATGTGGACGAGCCCGTGAGCACGGTGGAGGATCTACCTGGAGTAGGTCCTGCTACGGCGGAGAAGCTCCGCGAGGCGGGCTTCGAAGAATTGCTTGCTATTGCAGTGATGAGTCCCGTAGAGCTGGCCGAGCAGGCCGAACTGGGCGAGGCCGTGTCAGCCAAGATTATTGCCGGAGCGAAGAAGATGGCCAACATAGGTGGCTTCGTCAGTGGTACAGCCCTCTTGGACAAGCGCCGACAGGTGCAGAAGCTAACATCAGGCGCTTCGTCTCTGGATGAGTTGCTCGGTGGCGGCTTCGAGACCCAGGCAATAGTCGAGGTCTACGGCGAGTTCGGCAGTGGTAAGACCCAGATTGGCCATCAACTCGCCGTCAATACAATCCTGCCCTTGGAACAGGGTGGATTCGACGGCGAGGTGTTCTATATCGATACAGAGGACACCTTCAGGCCCGAGCGAATATCGCAGATGGCAGAAGCAGTTGGAATAGATCCACAGGACGCACTTGACAGAATACACGTAGCGCGGGCATACAACTCGGCTCACCAAATCCTACTCGTCGATGAGATCAAGAGAATGTCGAAGAACATCGAGGTCAAACTAATCATCGTCGATTCGCTAACCAGCCACTTCCGTGCCGAGTACATCGGGCGCGGTATGCTAGCGCCTAGACAGCAGAAGCTCAATCGCCACATGAAGGAGCTCAAGCAGCTCGCAGATATCCAGAACGCCTTGGTTCTGGTCACAAATCAGGTCATGTCGAAGCCTGATGCCATGTGGGGAGATCCGACGAGAGCCATTGGTGGCCACATCGTCGCACACGCCAGCACATTCCGCTTGTACCTCAGGAAGTCGAAGGGGGGCCGACGCATAGCCCGCCTAGTGGACAGTCCCAACTTGCCTGATGGGGAAGCGGTCTTTACCGTGACAACCGAGGGCCTACGGGACTGATTCCCGTAGGCTCCTCGGGTCCGAAAGGCCAGGCGTACCTCTAAACCACTGCATGAACAAGGCAGTGGATATCGCGTAAAGAACCGCCATCACGACGAATGGTGTTCGAAAGTCGCCCCCACTCATCAGTACGGCGCCCAGATATCCGCCGACTGCGGCCATCGCGCTTCCGAACAAGCGCGAGATGCCGATGTACGTGGCTCTCTCAGTCGGATGCAGCTGACCCATGCTGAATGCCTCGAAGGCGGGGCCTGACATGTTGAACAGGCTAGTTCTCAGGACCCATGCGAGGCCTGCTAACGAGACCACGGTCTCAGGCGTAGCTAGCTCAGGCGCGAACCCAATCAGGAGGATGAAAGGTATCGCTGCGAAACGCGTCCACACGATGGTCGCGACCTCACCCAGTCGCTCCACCACCAGCGGGACGGCGAAAGCCCCTATGGCCAGAAAGAACGAGCCTGCTGCGAATACCATACCGATCTGGTGCTCGTGTGCGTGCAGGTCGTAGTGGAAGAACACATTCGCGAGTCTAATCACGAACCCGCCTCCCAGAGATAGCAGAGTCCCGATGACCACGAACCGGTACACCGTCTTCGGGCTGCGCAGGGCTGAGAGCCACCCGCTTCGCTCCTCTTGTGCGACCTCCGCTCTGGCCTTGATCACCTCCTCCGAGACGTACCGCTTGAGCATGATTGCGGGTATCAGGGACAGGAACCACCAAGCTATGCCGATATGGACCGCCCACCTGTACGCCTCGACTAGAGTCAGACCCTCAGAGCCAATCAGGTACTGGGGCAGGAACCCCGCGATTAGCGCCCCTACCATCGCCGCCAGTGTGCCGAGCCCCTGCTCGACGCTGAACAGGTGTATGCGCTCTTCGGGCTCTGAGTTCTCCGCCATGAACGGCGACTCCGTTACGTGGTGAAGCGCGCTGAAGCAGGCTGAAATCGCCGAGAAGGCCAAAATCGCGTTGGCGTCCGTGGACATGATGAGTATCAGCGCGCACGCGGCTCCACCCCCGTCACCTATGATGAAGCCCCACTTACGGTCTATTCGATCGGCGAGCCTGCCCGCAGGAATAGATGCCAGCGAGCCGGCGATTCCCAGTACGGCGATTCTTATTCCGACAAACTTGACATCGAAGCCGACAGCCAGTAGGTAGAGATTGAACAGCACCTCCCACGCCCCGTGGATTAGGTCCATCCCGATTACGTGCAGGAGATACAGTCGGGCATTACGGCTGAATTGCCTCAGTCGGCCGAAGTATCCGACCTCTGTGACGGCCTCCACACTTCCACCGCAGCGTGCTAGGCCGTGGGCGACAATATACTACCGGTCAGGCCCCAATCTCCACCATCGCCACGCGCAACTCACCGATTAGCGACGCGACGTGTCCCTCATCGAAGCCGAGGTCCAGCCCGGCCGCCTCAAACAGTTCCGGCAGTGGCTTGGTGTTGCCCAGCTTCATCGCTCTAGCATAGCGGGCTAGGCCATCTGTGGAATCCCTGCGGTGGTGCTGCCATAGCTGAATTGCTCCGAGTTGGGCGATGCCGTACTCGATGTAGTAGAACGGCACCTGAAACAGGTGCAGTTGGCTCTGCCAAGAGGTCTCCTTCAGTTCATTGAAACCACTCCAGTCGGTCTTCGGACCGAACCTCCTCCTCAGCTCCAACCAGTGCTCCGATCTCTCCTCGTGGGTATGCCCGGGATTGGCGTAGACCCAGTGCTGGAAGGCGTCTATGGTGGCCATCCACGGCAGGAAGCAGACGATTTTCTCTAGGTCCTCCAGCTTCGCCCTGCGGGCGTCCTCGTCGCCGTAGAACTCACTCCACTGGGGCTGACTCATCAGCTCCATCGACATCGAGGCGACCTCGGCGAACTCGATAGGCGGGTTTCGGTCCCCGATTAGCTCTAGGTTCGAGCTGTAGCAGGAGTGGAACGCGTGCCCGGCCTCATGCAGCATCGTGGACAGATTGTCGTGGGTGCCAGCCGCGTTCATGAAGATGAACGGAATTCTGGTCTTCTCCAGATTGGCCTGGTAGCCACCCGGTGCCTTACCCTTCCTACTCTCGAGGTCGAGCGAATTCCTCTCCCTGAGCATATCAAACATCCCCCCCAGCTCGGGTGACATGCCGTGGAAGACGTTCGAGCAGCCCGAGATCAACCTCTCGACGTCCTCGAAGGGCGCGAGCGGAGGCCTTCCGTGGATGTCCACGCCACCACCACTCTTCTCTCCGACGTCCCACGGCCGTAGAGTCGCTACCCCGAGCGCCTCGCGACGACTCTCTTGGAGCTCGTGCATCATGGGGACGCAGACACGTTCTATCGAGTCGTGAAACTCGAGGCAGTCGTCAATCGAGTAGTCGTATCGGTGCTTCGCCTCGAAGATATAGGGGCGGTAGTCATCGAACCCGGCGTTCAGCGCTATCTGGTGGCGAATCCGAATCAACTCGTCGTAGATTCCCGAGAGCCTCTCAGAGTCCTGCTCCATCCTCTCGACCACTGCCCTCCAAGCCGCCTCCCTGATGCTGCGATTGGTGTTCTCGAAGTACAGGGCCATCTGGGAAAACGTCCTCTCCTCGCCATCGAACTCGACCGTCATGGCACCTGTGATGGTGCTGTGCTCGGTCTCCAGCTTGGCCTCCTCGACCTGCAGGGGGATGTTCTCCTCGCGGAAGATTGCTATGTCGGTCAGTATCCCCTTGATCATCAGGTCGTGGCGAGGAGGCAGTTCGTCTAAGGCAGGGTGTCCGGCAAGCCTGTGGTTGAACGCGTCGGCGAACTCAGACAACTTCGGCTGCACATTCTCGATGAAGTCTAGGTAGGCCCGCCTCTTGACCTCGCTCTCGGTGTCGCAAGTCATCGCGATGCTCAGTAATGTACCTGCCTCGGAGACGTGCTCGGCCAGCGTAGAACCATCCTTAATCAGAGTCTCTAGGCAGCCCGAGCAATTCAGTTCGCGACTCAGCAGGTCGTTCGCGTAGGGCTCGATGTTCACCCACTGGGAGGCATCGAAATCCTCGGTGATGAAAGCGGAGCCCAAACCCCCACCTCAATCGCGAGCCGGCTTCGGGCCATCTGGCAGAGGCCCTTCCTCGCGGCTCCACTTGGCGCACTTCCACTCCTCGACAGAGTCGATGACCTGCTGCCTAATCAGCTCCAGCTCCGGGTGCTCCGGGTTGTGCTCCCCTATCCAGCAGGCTGTGCAGTATCTCTTGCTCTCGAAGTCCACGAAGTTCCCCGGTGTGCAATTCACCTTGCAGGTGACGCAGCTCCTGAAGCCGTGAAACTTGGCCATCTCGCCCAAACGGTCCTCGGGCATCTCGCCTATGAGTTTGACCCCAGAGGGGTCAATCTCTCAGATGTCGGCCAGGGCGGTGTGTAGTAGGAACGCATCCTCCTGCCCCGCCGCCTCTATCGTCCCCTCTGTCTCGATGGCACCCAATCTCAACAATCCCGTCTCACTAGGAACCGGCCTGCGGGCCAGTAGACTCGCTCCGAGGTGCTCCATAAGTCGGTCGGCTTCGACCTCGTTGTCTAGGTAGCTGGTGCGGGGCAACTCCATCTGTCCGAGATCCCCGCCAATCGCCGTTTCCGGAAGATGGACTATCCAAGCCGACTGATCGCCACTCCTGATTCCGGCCCGCTCGAAGGCGGTGCTAATCTGGTGCGTGCCCGATATCAGCCTCAGGAATTCGGCGTCACAGGTCCTCGCCACCATACGTCCCGACTCTTCCAGCCTTCTGAGGGCAGCCCAAGCCGCCCACAGCCGAACCTCGCTGCAAGCGGCGTCGTAGGCTAGGAGCAGCCACCTCTCGCTGGGCCTCCATTCACTGAACACGGCGACCGTCTCGCCGACTTCGACCAGCGGCTCGGGGAAGTCGATGCCCCAAGCCGGGAACCACGGCATAGAGGAGGGGCCTTCCATGCGCCGCGATGGCCTCCCGTTGAAGAAGGGTCTCTATCCGGAGCCGCGCCTGATGGCCCGCCCAGCTGTCGCTACCAAGCCGTCCACTAGTCGTGGACTCCATCCACGCAGGTCGGACAGCTTTTGCATGTCACGTTCTGTGAGGGCGGCCACGTCAGCGGCGTTGGACACTCCCAGGAGATCCACCATCTGCCTGGCTCTGGCTCTGCCGACGCCACGCAGCGCCACGAGTCCGAGGAGGTCGGCCTTGCACCCGTAACGCACCCTGCGATGAATCTCGTCAATTGCCTCAACCAGCGTCCGATGGGCGTTGCTGCTCATCGAGGAAAGCTCCTCGTCCTCGGCCAGAATCCTCCTAGTCGCGTAGAGCAGCCACTCGGCCAACTCCACGCGGCCTCGCAGGTCCCCCGGCTGCACCCCCCAGTCCTTCTCTATGCGCTCCACACGAGCCTCCTCGGCCCAAGATTGCAGAACCAGCACACCCTTCATCCGACGCTCCTCATCGAGGTCTACCGCCTGTGCCAGAAACTCTCTCTCGTGACCGTGCAGCGCGGCCTGGATGGCATCGTAGTCGCCCTTCCTCGGCCACAGCGGTAGGAAGTCAGGGGTGCACGATACGAGATGCAGGAGGCTGAGGGGTGAGACTTGCCCGTAATCGTCCTCTCCCGTAAGAGTGGCCATGGCCTTGGCCAGGCCATCACGTATGATGCGCCCGGATATCGGGTTGAGGTACAATTGGGCCACCCTCTCACCGAGGTTGGTGGCGCTGTATGACATCGAGGCAGACTCTGGGGGGTCCGCCTCGAAGGAGTCGTGCATGCTGGCCTTGCGGAAGCCAAAGATAGGAGGGCCGCGACGAGGCCTCTCACCATTCCTCCTGATTGGCTCGGACGCGACATCCAAGCCCTTCACCTCGGTGGCCGAGTCGACCCACGAGGGCATTTCGTCCTCCCACTCTTCAGGCTGCTCGACAGGAGGCTCCTCGAGAATCCTCGCCTTCACTTCGTCAGACTCGCCGAGTCGGTCGACCATTCCGTTAGATGCCAGCCAACTGACGACGTCATCTATCCTCGAGGCTAGGGACTCCGAATCCAGTTGCGTTGCCAGGAAGGTCTTGGAGAAGAACCTCCCAAGGGCGTCCCTGTCTGTAGTTCCTCCCGTGGCAATCATGGATAAGACGTGAGTCAGCAGAGCAGGGTCCTCCTCGGCCCTCAGTGCATTTGGATTGGCGAGCTTGGAGGTCACCTCCTCGGGCTTCCCGTGCAGGTAAAGATCCACTAAGCGAACCTCCTCGTCACGACCTTTGGCAAGCAACCAAGCATCGCCGACATCATCGTACTTGGGCCGCCCCGCTCTACCCATCATTTGCAGGACCTCGAGGACCGGAAGAGGCATGGTCATGCCCGCCGCAGTGCTCCATCTTCTGTAGTCCCTGACCACGACGGTTCGGGCAGGTAGGTTGACCCCCTGTGCGAGCGTGGGAGTTGCAACCACGCAGAACAGGTCACCACTCCTGAACGAGTCCTCGACGACACCACGGTGCCTACCGGTCAGGCCCGCGTGGTGGAAGGCTACGCCCCCCCTGAGGGAAGTAGCCAAGGAGCTGACCGAGGCAGATGCCTCACCCCTCCCGAGGAGTCCGGCAGCGATCCCTTCCCATCTGTCTATGACATCCTGGCTGACGTCCAGTCCCCCATCGACCAACATGTGCCTGATGTGCTTGGATAGCTCGCGAGCCTCCTTCTGGGCGGAGGCGCGCGAAGACACGAAGACGAGCAGCTGACCTTCGTTTCTGATGGTGTCCTGGAGTATGGCTTGCAAAGGTCGGGTGGTTTTGCCCTCGAGCGCCCTAGCCTCGGGCGCTTCCTCGGTCCCTTGGCCGTCGACCCGGTGTACCTTGGCCTCCAGTCCGGTCAGGGTACCGTAGCGCAGTGTGACGGGTCGCCACTCCGAGACCACCAGCTCGGAGTCGAGCCACTCGGCCATCTCGTCGGCGTTGCCCACCGTTGCTGATAGTGCGATGATCTGGGCCTCTGGCCTGCTATGCCGGATGCGAGAGAGTAAGACCTCAAGGGTCGGTCCGCGGCCCGGGTCGTGCAGCAGATGAAACTCGTCACTCACTACTATGCCGACCCTGTCTATCAGTTCGGATCGGGTGCGCAGCAGCGAATCGAGCTTCTCGCTGGTGCATACGAGGATGTCCGCCTCCTCGAGCATCCCGGTCTCGCCCTCCCTGTCGCCAATCGCTAGACCCACCCGCAGGCCTACCGAGGAGGCAATATCGCGCAGCTCGCGCGCCTTCTCGCTGGCTAGGGCTTTCAGAGGGACTACGTACAGGGCGCGAGCGCCCTCCAGGTCGCTTGTCAGCCGATGCACAATCGCCAGATACGCAACCAGCGACTTGCCGCTGGCCGTCGGTATCGTGAGCATGACGTTACGACCCGACAGCGCGTGCGGTAGAGCCTCCGCCTGTGGAGGAAAGAGCTCCTCTATACTCCAATCCTCACGGAGCATCGACACGACCCTGTCGTCCAGTCCGAGGTCCTCGAGCCTGCTTGGAGGAGGTCCTGCCGACTGGGTCACGCCACGTCTTCGATTCGGCCGTTCTAAAGGATGCCGTGGGCAAGCCACTAATTCCAACGATGGAAGGCAGGATGCCCTTCCTTTACGGCCACGAATAGACCCTCTCCGGTTGCACAGACCTCGTCGCCGGCTCGCAGACTCATCAGCACCTTGGCCCTACCTTCGCCAATTTCCTCGATCTCCGAGCTTATTCGCAGAGTGGCCCCGTAAGGCGTCGGCCTCCTGAGCTTGATAGAGTACGAAGCGGTCACGGTGCAGGGAGGCTCCGTTTCCCCTAATCGATCCATCAGAGCCATCGCCGCCGTCCAATTGCCGTGACAGTCCAGCAGTGTGCCGATTATCCCCCCGTTAATCATGCCCGGGAAGGCCTGATGCTCGGCCTTGGGAGAGAACTCCATCTCCAGACCGCTCTCGCTGCGGAACGAGCGGATTCTCAGACCATCCTCGTTAGCCGGTCCGCAGCCGAAGCAGATACTGTTGGGCGCGTGCTCTTCCTGCACCGAGGGCCCTCTTTGCCGCATATGGCCGGCTGAGGCCCCTCTAGGAATTGAAAATTCCTAGGGATTTGCTGACGCATGCTCTTAATCGGGGGACCTTTTCCGTGAGATGGTGCCAGACGTGGGTTCGGGTTCGAAGGATGACGACTCCCTCGAGGGAGCGGCGCCGAGGCCCAAGAGGAGACGGTCGCAACCGCTGAAGGTGGCGAACCAGATTCCCCAGAGCCGCCGTAAGGAGATAGAGAAGGCCTTGGAGGACGCTCAGGGAACTCCGAAGAGGTGGTCCAGGAAGGACGGCCCGAAGTACCACAGGTTTCTCAGGAAGAGGATTACGCCGGGGAAGGTGAGACAGATCGAGTTCGATCTGCTCGACGTCGACATAGGCGAGTCCTGGCCAATCCCAATCACAGTGGTCCACGGTGCTAGGCCCGGACCGGTCGTCACCTTGCTCGGCGCCCTTCACGGCAACGAGCTCGTCGGTCCGCTGGCTCTGACCTACCTGTGCGGACCAAACTTTCTCGGTGAGGACAAGGCGATCGACCCTGCGGCCATGGCCGGGACACTCCGCATAGTTCCGGTGGTGAACCTTCCAGGGTATCGACGTCAGAGCAGGTACATGGCCGACGGCAGGGACCTAAACAGGAGCTTCCCCGGCAAGCCGGATAGCAACACCACTTCGAGGGTCGCTCACCGGCTTTGGAACGAGGTTATTTCGGGCAGCGACCACATAATCGACCTGCACACCGCCGCCGTGGGCCGCACCAACATGCCCCAGATTAGGGCGAACCTAGCAGATCGCGCCAGCAACCGGATTGCGAGGGCATTCGGCATCGAGACAATCCTGGACAACGTCGGACCGAAAGGCTCCTTGCGCAAGACCGCCAACGAAGCCGGAATCGGGTCCATCACCTACGAGGGCGGGGGCTCCAATGAGGCCGACCCCGAATCGGTCCAAGTTGCAATCTATGGTATCCTAAACGTTCTACGGAGCCTGAAGGTGCTGCCCGGCTACCCCAGCAGGCCCAGATTCAGGATTCTGGCCTCCGGCTCGGTGTGGATCCGCTCCGACCAAGGCGGCCTGCTGGACGTCCTCACCCCCGCGGGGAGTTTCGTCGAGGACGGCGAGACAGTGGCCACTGTCACGGACCCGGAGAGGCCCGGGGAGAGCTACGACATCCTCTCGCCGACCAGAGGTCTGTTGATTTCCACAGCCACCCATCCGTTCGTCAACGCTGGCACGCCGATAGGGCACCTCCTGCCGGTGACGCGTGGAATCAAGACGTTGCGCAAGCGACTTGATCCCGAGGGCTGCCTCGTCACTAGCGGCTCGGACGGCGAGCCGCCTTGGAGGGAGGACGAGGACGTCGAGGACATATCCGTGGCAGGCGAGTGGTCAGGTGGCTCCCCGGATGCGGAGTGGGGCCGAAATGAGGGTGACTCCGCAGACGACGAGGCCGGTGAGGCTGACCCGAACTGGGCCTAGTCAGTCCAGCTCAGGTGCTCGAGGTATCTCGCCATCGTCATCTGTGACCGGGACTGAAGGCAGTTGAACGGGGGCGTTCTGCTCTCCCATCAGCGCACTCAGGTCCGGCGCGGAGGGTAGGTCGTAGTCCTGGAACTCGGGAGAGAGCGTGAACTTCTCCGGCTTCAGGTCGTATGCCTGATAGGCGTCCTTGAGCTTTCTCTTGTGCGATATCCTGCCCACTGTGTACACACAGCCCCCCACTAGGGACAGTAGTAGAACGATGGTCACTGCGAGGCCGGTGGGCGAGGTGATGAAGGATAGCAGCTTCTCCGACAGCGTATCTGGAGGTATCCAGACCCCCATGTCGATGTCCCACACCAGGACCGTGGTATGGTCGGAGTCCAACAGGGTCGCGGTGACCTGCTGTGGCCCGCTTCCCTGGTCGCACAGGTAAATCGTCAGAGTGGTGTCTCGGGCCTCGCAGTCGATTGGCTCTATGAGCACACCCCTGCCGTCGGAGCTGACGTTCTCCGTCAGTGTGTAGTCGCCGAACTGCCATGACAGCGTGGCCGTGACATCGTCCGGTATCGAGCCTATGGAAAGGACCAGGCTTTCGTTGACCGCGTCCCACACGTGCACTTGGCGGAAGTCGGGTGCGGTGTTGACCAGACTCTTCCTGTTCAGGGTGTCATCGACCTCGTCATTGCAGTCGTCGTCCCTACCGTTCCATGACTCCACTCCAGAGGGGTTGATTGTGTCGATGAGGTCGTCACAGTCCTCGAAGTCGTAGAAATCGTCCTCGTCGCGGTCGAAGTTGAACACCATTGGGTCCGAGCCGCTGACCATGACCTCGTGACCGTCGGACAAGCCGTCCGAGTCCGAATCGAACAATTCGGGGTCCGTGGTGATGTTGTGGAACTCGTCGTAATCGGTCAGTCCGTCGTCGTCACTGTCGAGTCCGAAGAAGTCCTCGTCGACAACCTCGTCACAGTCGTTGTCCTTGCCGTCCAGCACCTCGGGCTTGAAGGGAGCTCGGTCGAAGTCCTCGTCCTCACAGTCCTGGAACCAGTACCATCCGTCGGAATCGGCATCCGCATCGTGCACCAGAGGATCCGCACCCATCGAGGAGTACTCGTTGTACTCCAGACCGTCGGGCAGACCGTCGTCGTCGGTGTCACCATCTAGGTAATCCGTGGTGATGTTGTGGTACTCGTCATAGTCGGTCAGTCCGTCGTTGTCGGTATCGAGGGCCCAGTAGTCCTCGTCGATTAGGAAGTCGCAGTCGTTGTCGAAGTCGTCGAGCAGCTCGACGTGACCGGGCGACCTGTCCTCGTCATCATCATCGCAGTCCTCGAACCAGTACCACGAGTCCGAGTCCGAGTCAGGGTCGTACACTAGTGGGTCCGAGCCCAGCGCGGCGTAGGTGTTGACCTCCTCACCGTCATCCAGCCCGTCGTCGTCGGTGTCCGAGTCCATGTAGTCGGTGCCGTGGACGTGGTACTCGCTCCAGTCCTTCAGACCATCGTTGTCCCTGTCGGTGAAGTTGTAACCCTCGTCGATGTAGTCGTCGCAGTTGTCGTCTATGCCGTTCAACAGCTCCGGTTTGCCCGGGTTGACGTTGGGGTCGTTGTCGTTACAGTCGTTGAAGTGGTAGAACAGGTCCGAGTCGTTATCAGGGTCGTAGACTAGTGGGTCGCTGGACCAGTAGTTCACCTCCGCCCCGTCAGAGAGCCCGTCGTCGTCGCTGTCGGAGTCCATCGGGTCGGTACCGATGGTCGAGACCTCGGCATAGTCCGACAGACCGTCGGTGTCAGAGTCGATTGCCAATGGATTGGTACCGTAGACCATAACCTCGTCGTAGTCGTTCAATCCGTCGTCGTCGCTGTCGGCATCGTACGGTCGGTGCCATAGAGCAGAGTCTCGTTCTCATCGGTCAACCCGTCGTCATCGTGGTCGTAGTCCACATCGACCCCGTGCAGAATCATCTCCCATGAGTTTAGAGTCCCGTTAGTTCCTGATTCTGGATCTCTGACTTTCAAGGTCCACGTGCCCAAAGACGACTCGTCCCAGTGCTGCACCGTGCTGAACATCCAGTCTGAGTAGTCGGAGCCCCAGCCGTTGCGCGATTCAGCGAGCCAGGACTCGGTCCCGGAAGGGGAGACGAGTACGATATCCAGATCCGCCCGGCTCTGGTGAGAGATGTCGACCACCAGGTCCACGCTCTCGAGGGAATACTCGTCCGTGACAACGGCCGTAAATTCGCTCCACGAGGAGGTGTCATCTGGAATGTCGAAGGAAGGGCTGTAAGGGCCGTACGTGGCATTGAGCTCCTCTCCGACCTCGACCCAGTTCTCAGCGACGGATACGGCAGCGCCCGCATCGACCACCCCGAAGCCGTATTTGTGCGAGACGTCATGGCCCGCGCCGTTGACTTCCCATGAAGAGTCGCTGGCGTCATTCATTCTCGCGCTGTTGACTAGGACGTGCTGAACGTCCCTCCAAGTCAGATTCTCGTTGGCATCCAGCATCAGCGCGATGACCCCAGCCGCCAGCGGGGTGGCGCTCGATGTGCCGCCGAAGGTGTGAGTGACGTTGCCGCTGCTGTTGTAGCCCCCTGTTCCGGTGATGTCCGTGGTGGTGATGCCCTCACCGGCGCCATTGGAGTGCGCGGCGACCAGTATGTTGGCCCCCGGCTCGGCGTAGTAGGACTGCTCGCCGTAGTGGTTAATCGCGGTGACAGCGATGGTGAAGCGGCTGTTGGCGTAACCGTCGTAGTTTGAGTTGTCGTCTGAGCCGAGGCCGTTGCCCGCAGCCCACGTAATCAGGTTGCCCAACCCCTCCCGACCCTGTAGGCATCGCTCTCGAAGGCAGCCAGCGTAAGTGGCCCGGGCGCCTCTAGAGTTGAACCGTCGTCGGCTGGGCCCCATGAGTTGGTGTAGATGTCGATGTCATCGCTCTCGTAGCTCAGCGCATCGGCTTCGGTAGCATCACCGGCCCAGCATGCTATCAGGGTCGAACCGGCAATGGTCGCGTCGAAGGCGACTCCGGTGACGTCCAGTGAGTTGTCGCCGACTGCAGCGGCTACCCCTGCCACCGCAGTGCCGTGACCGTTCCAGCTCGTTGGACTGGGGTCGCCATCGTCATCGCACCAGTCGTACGAAAACAGCGATGAGTAATGGGGGCTAATATCGCTGTGATCGTGGTCGAGCCCGTCGTCCACGACGCTGATGACCACTCCCGATCCGGTGTAGTCGTCCCAGGTGCTAGTGACGTTGACGTCCTCTCCCACTGCTCCATTAGTCTGACCGGTGTTCTCGAGGTGCCATTGCGAAGCGAACTCAGTGTCGTTGGGAGCGAGTCGTGGATTCTGCTTCTTCTCGAGGAGCGGTGAGAACGACTCTATCTCACCCCGCTCTAGGGACTGCTGCAGCCGAGGAACCGCACCTAACGGGTCCTCGAAGACCCAGACATAGGCCCCTCTCAGAATCGGAGCCGGCTCGGACAACTCGGGTGAGGCCTTGGTCAAACCATGCTTTTCCAGAGGCACTCTTGTCACTACCAGCCACTCATGGGCGCCCACGAGATCCTCTTCCGAGTATCCACTCATGTCGCCCACCCTCTCGAAGGCGAGCTGGACGGCGCGAGAATAAGTCGGTAGTATCTCGTCGCCTTCGATTCCTAGGTCTACCGGCTGCCCCGGACTGGCCGTGGCAACGCCCCCGAAGGGGGCGAGCAGGAGAATGACGAGGACCGCGAGCGCCGTGCGCATGGCCGAGGTCGAACGCATTCGACATTTAGCCATTCGTCTGTAGCGTGAAGCGCGCGCTTCACGATTCCGAGAAGCCCGAGATGGCCGCATGGACCTCTTCATCGGTCATCAGTCTTCGTTGTCCCTTGGCCACCTCGAACATGTGCGAGACCAGTTCTTCGCTCACTTCGTAGCCGTTCTGTTGCAGCCACCAGATGATGTTGGAGCGCCCACTCATGTGACCTATTCTGATTACCTGCTGCAGCCCGTAGTCGGCGGCCGGCACCCCTGAATACACGCGGTCAGCGAGCCAGTGGTCACCCTTCTTCATCGCTTTGACCACGGCTGAAGCGTGGACTCCGGTACCGGTTTCAAAGGCGTCCTCGCCGAACACTGGGTAATTGCGCGGAAGTGCGACCTCGACGTACTCATGTGCCTTGCGCATGTACTCGTTCAACGCCTTCAAGTCGTTACTGATTACCCCCATGAGGCTGAGGTTGACCAGCGTCTGGTCGAGGGGGGCGTTGCCCGCCCTCTCACCTACTCCGAGCGCCGTCCCATGGATGACGTCGGCCCCGGCCTCGTAAGCGGCTAGGTTGTTCGCTACGCCCAGTCCGCGGTCCTGATGGCCGTGCCAGTTGACCTCGATGTCACGACGCTTCACCCCTGCGTCAGGTATCACTTCTTCCTGGATGAACGAGAGCAACTTGCGCACGCCGTTGGGGGTGACGTGCCCGCAGGTGTCGCAAACGCAGATTCTGTCGGCGCCGAGCTCCATCGCCCTGGTGTAGACTGCCTTGATCTCGTCGGGCTTGCTGCGCGTGGTGTCCTCGGTGACGAACATCACCGGGATGTCGTTGTCAATGGCGAACGACACGGCCTTCTCGGCCGTGGAGATGATCCTCTCCATCGTCCAACCCTCTGCGTACTGGCGGATGGGGCTGGTCCCGAGGAAGGCACTGGCCTGGATCTGCCGCTCGTGCTTGGCCTGCAGATCGACCAGCGGCTCGATATCGCTCACCACCGTGCGGACAGCGCAACCGGGGCGCAGTGAGTATCCGTTCTCGCCCATGTGCGTGAGCATAGCGTCGATGTGCCCGACGTGGAACGGGCCGGCACCAGGGAGTCCTAGGTCCGCTTTCTGGATTCCAAGGGACTCCATGAAGTCGATCAGCTCAATTTTTTGCTCGATGGTGGGATTCCGAGCACTGGGACTCTGCAGACCGTCACGCAGGGTCTCGTCGTCGAACCACAGTTCGTGCGGGTGCTTGGAGGCATCGCGCTCGATTTCGTAATCTATCGCGTTCCAATCGTAAATCAGGTCCTGCTCATCCATTGCCCCACCACGCTTTACGACGCAGCGCGATGGTGCAGTCGGTGTTTGAAGCCATCGGGCTGTCAGGTCCTAGCCCGACTCTCACTGCGAACCACCGCCACCACACTCAAGGCGGCCCCGAACCCAGCTCCCAGTATGCCGAAACTGGCGGTGACTAGGACGATGAACATCAGGGCGAGGTAGAGCATCGAGACGAAGAACGAGCGAGCAGCTGTCGGCAGCCTCCCAGTAGGGTCGCGCTGCTCGTCCAGGTCCACCCTCCAGACGGTACTGGCGTACCAGATGCTCAGTCCCACACAGGTCCAGCCGAGGACGTGGTAGATGCTGTCGCCCTCCTCTATGCCGCCGTAGCTCATGGGGGCTGTAACGGAGAGGGCGACCAGGAGCGCTGCGTAGGCCTTCATCTCTCGAAGTGTCCTCTCCGGCCCCTTCACGTTGGGCATCATCGGGATCCCCACCTCGCCGTACTCCTCGGAGCGGTACAGGGCCAGGGCCCAGAAGTGAGGAGGCGTCCACAGGAAGATCAGCAGGAACATGAACCATGGCATCAGGCTGCCTAGGTCGAGCAGCGACTCGAGTACCACTGCGACGGAGTCTGTAGCTATCGTGAGCCCATCCTCGGCTGCCGCCCAGCCGATCACGGGCGGTGTCGAGCCTGCGATGCCGCCGATGACGATGTTCTGCGGCGTCGAGCGCTTCAGCCAGATGCTGTAGACGAAGACGTAGAACAGGATACTGAACGCCGACCAGACCGCAGCGACGGGGTTGGCCAGCTCCCAGAACCAGTACACCCCGAGGACAGATAATGCCACTCCGAATGCCAAGGCGGCTTCCGCCGTCACTTCGCCGGAAGGGACGGGGTCGGTTCTTGGTGCGCGACATCAGGGGATCGATGTCCCTGTCGTACCACATGTTGATCGCATTGGCCCCACCAGCGCTCAGGTAACCGCCTACGAAGACCACGAGCATGGTACGCATCGAGCCGAGTCCACCCCGCCTCCTAGCTGGTCGTGCGCCAGCACGGAGCACAGCGCCGTGATCTGCAGGAGCACCACCACTCGCGGCTTGGTCAGGGAGAAGTACGGCCCTATGGAACTCATACTAGGCCTCCCTGTGTTGAGCCGTCGCAACCCCGACCCAAGTTCCGGCTAGGGTGATGAACGAGAGCGATGCCAGAAGCAGGTGAGTGAGAGAGAGGTGCTCGGAGAAACCGTCGCTGAGGTCCCACGAGAGAATGTATAGGGCCCTATGCCGACGTTCACCATGTAGAGCGCGGTAGATCCCCAGACCCACTTGCACAGCACGCTGTCAGAGCCAAACTCCTTCCAGATTGCCCACGAGGCCACCAGCAGGGCCACTTCGACTGCCACCACCATCCACCTGTGGATGACCTGAGACTGCAGCACCCAGTCGTGGATTGACGGAAGGAGCTCGCCGTGACATAAAGGCCACGAGTCATACAGCCCATTCACCCCGCAACCGGCATTGGCCCCTCCAGTAGTCGAGACGAAGGCGCCTGAGAAGAGCGTGAACAGTGCCCCCGCGGAGAGCCAGAGCAGCCTCCTGCGCCAGACCTCGCTCACCCGCTCGAAGTCTGCCCAGCCGGGTAACTCGCCTTGATCCCTTGACGCCGCTAACCAGAGCCAGATCAGGCTGAGTATGAAAGCCAGAGCCGAGCCTAGATGCAGAGCGACGCTCCAGTGCTCGTTGTCCATCCTAACTGTCAGCCAACCAACCGCTCCCTGCCAGACAATCAGGGCCACAGCCACGCTGGAGGCGAGACGGACCTCGGAACCGAGCCCCTCGTCCCTCCTGACCAGCAGCCAATTGAGCAGCACGAGTGGGCCGAGGACCGCCCCTGCGAGCAGCCTGTGCGCCCATTCCGTGAATATCTGGAAGGTCGTGTAGCGGTGCCCCTCGCCGCGTGAGTCAATCTCATCCGGATTCGCCTCGTACCACGTCCCCTGCTCGGCCTCCGAGACATCGAAGCCCCATGTCCCGAAGCAGGTCGGCCAGTCGGGGCAGGATTCGCCAGCGTCGTAGATTCGAACGACGCCGCCGAGGGCGATGACGAGAAAGGTCACCACCACGAGGGCGCCAGTCAACTGCCTTGCATGAATCCCGTCGAGCATCTGGAATCTCCCCTAGGAGAGCCTCGGCGTTCAGCCAAATAGACTTGCCCGAACCGATGCGGACTCACTCTATGTGCGGGTCCACGTCAATCGGAATTCGATTCTGCTCGTACTCCAGCATGGCTATCTTGTTGGGGTCTAGGACGACCCTCCACTGCGCCTCCTCAACACCGTACAACTGCACCAGCTCCTCGCTGAAGTGCTGGCGCAACTCGTCCTCGGTCACGAACAGGGGCGCTCCCATGCTAATCTGAAGCGCTCTAGCACCGATGATTCTCGCCTTTTCGAAGCGTGTGTGGGGTCTTGCGGGCTCTACCATCGGCCGGGCGACCGGCGACTCCCAAATAAGGCCTATGACGGTGAATCGCCCCCACAGGGGGCGTCAATCGCGCTCCACCATCATGGCGACAGCATTGCCCCCGCCGAGGCATATGGTGACTATGCCGCGGTGACCCCAGTGCGTTCGAGGGCGTTCACCAGGGTCATCAGGCACCGGGTGCCGGTGGCCCCCAACGGATGACCAATCGCCACGGCACCCCCGTGGGGTTGAAGCGACTCTCGGATGCGCTCAGTGACATCTGAATGGCGCACGAGGCGGCCGCGAACGCCTCGTTGTGCTCAAGCACGTCGATGTCCTCCATGCTCATTCCGGTCTGCTCGAGGAGTTTGTGAACGGTCGGGATGGGGGCGGACATCACTCTGTGGGACTCGACGCCAGAGGTCGCGTAGCCGACTATGCGGGCCAGAACGGGAAGGCCGTGTTCCTCGGCGGCTTCCTCGGATGCGATTAGCACCGCAGAGGCCCCATCCGAAACTTGGCTGGAGTTGCCCGCCGTGACCTGCCCATCTTCCGTGAAGACGGCTGCTAGGCCACCTAGTGATTCCATGGTCGAGCCGGAGCGGATCCCCTCGTCACGCTCGAGGCCGGCAACGGGAAACACCTCCTTGTCGAGCCAGCCCTCGTCCCAAGCCTTGTTGGGCCCTAGGGCGTGCGAGCGGACGGCGAATGCGTCAGACTGCTCTCTTGTGATACCGTGCTCGTCAGCGATTGTCTCACCGGTGTTCCCCATCGACTCACCGGTGTAAGCATCCTTCAGACCGTCGTGGACCAGAACCGACTCCAAAGAGGCGTATGACACGTCCTCACCCCGCCGGGCGCCTCTGATGAAATGGGGCGCGTTGCTCATCGACTCCATACCACCGGCCACCACGAGGCTGGAGATGCCGGCGGTTATCTCGGTGGCTGCAATCATGGCAGCCTTGAGACTAGAGCCGCATACCTTGTTGATGGCGGTGCAGGGGGTGCTTACTGGGAGGCCCGCGTTCATCGCGACCTGCCTGGCGGGCGCCTGTCCCGCGCCGGTCTGCAGGACATGACCCATGTAGACCTGGTCAATCACACCGCTGACTGGGTCAATGTTGGCACGTCGCAGTAGCTCCCTCACCGCCAGCGTGCCCAGCTCGGTGGCAGTGAAACCCGACAGGGCACCCCGGTGCTTGCCCACGGGGGTCCGGGCATAGGCGCAGATGACTGCTTGCGGCATGACGCTCCCGAGAGGCGAACGAGCCTTCAATGGTCCGATTGCCAAGTCGCTGTGACGATTACGATTCGGCGGTGTAGCCATAGAATTCTGCGTTTCGCAGAGCCGGCCGCTCCTGGGGTTTGACCAGAATCGTCCTGACTCCCCACAGGTCCTTGAAAATGCGATACTGCGAGGTCATGTCGAGGTAGTCGACCCCACTGGTGCCTCCAGTACCAATCCTCCTGCCCATGATTCGCTCGACCATCCGAGCGTGGGCATGCCTCCACTTCACCATCGACTCCTCGAGCTCGACTATTGCATCAATCAGTTTTCGCGGCCAGGTCAAGGGGCGGCAGCTCGCGGTAGGACTCGATAAAAAGCAGGCCAGCGCGTGCCCTACTGACCTCCCCTCCAGGCATCAGGAAGTCAACCGCGCCCTGGTGGGCCGCTGCCATCCTAGTAGTCATCTTGGCGTGGTCACCAGCGCCCCATCCCGAGCCCCTCTCGGCCGCTGCCTCGCCAAGGGCCCTGTGAGAATCTAGGTGGGCCTCGACGTACGCAAGCACGGTCGCATCGTCTCCGTCGCTGCCGTGTGCCGACCCCATTATGGGGGTGCGTTCGACCCAACTCATCACCGACTCGCACAGCGACGGCTTCGACATCGCGTCTTCGAGTCTCGCCAACGTGGCCGCGCCTCGCTCGTCCCGCTCGGCCATGGCCCTGAAGTTGCTAAGTGGGTCCATGCCGCCGACCCTCTCCTCGTTCTCAAGACCCAATAGAATCTCAAACTCGCGCATCTGGAAGGACTCGAACCCCGAGGCTGACCCCAGTCCGTCCCTGAATGCGAGGAAGCCCTGTGGCGTGAGCGTCTCCAGCACGGTCCACTGATTGGCCATCAGTCGGAAGATTTCGGTTGTCCTGCCTAGGTGATCGACTGCACGGGGAATGTCGTCCTCGGGGACGTGGTCACCACCTAGGATTTCGCGGACCTCGGAGAGTTCACGAATCACCTGTTTGAACCAGAGCTCAAAGGTCTGGTGGACGATGATGAAGTGCATCTCGTCGGAGTTGATGCCGCGGTCCTCTCCCTGCAGTTCCAGCAACTCGTGCAACTGCAGGTAATCGGCATATGTCCTGTTGCCCGACTCTCCGCCTCCCATGCTCCCTCCTGACGGCGGTCGTTTGAAGCATTGTCGCCGAGCCCGAACTCTCTAAATTCCCAGGACACGTCCAAATTCCATGTCTGGGAGGTGCGGTGGGCCAATGCCTTCCGATGACTCGACCCTCCCACAGCCCGTTCTGCTCGTGGAGGAGGGCTTGGAGCTGCGTCAGATTGAGTTGGCCGACGCTGAGGAGATGTTCATGGTGGTCGAATCCAACAGGGGGCATCTCAGGGAGTGGCTACCGTGGCTGGATGGAACGAACAGCGTCGAGGACGAAGTCTCCTTCATCGGGACCACCCTTGAGGAGTATGGCAGAGGGGACGGGGCCCTCTATGCAATCAGGCTGGACGGCGATCTGGTTGGGGCGATGAGCCTGAATTGGATCGATTGGGGGAACCGAGGCTGTGGTGTGGGATACTGGTTGTCGACCGAGCACACAGGCCGTGGAATCGCCACCCGTTGCTGTGTGCGCCTGATGGAGCACTGTTTCGACGACCTAGGGCTACACCGGTTCGTGCTCGAAGCGGCGACCGAGAACTTCCCCAGCCGTGCCATCGCCGAGAGACTGGGAATGCGTCTGGAAGGCATCACGAAGGACAGAGAGTGGCTTTACGACCACTATGTCGACTCAGCCTTGTACGCCATAACCGAGCCCGAGTGGCGATCTCGCGATTAAGGCTGAATCAGACCGTGGTCCTCCACCGAGCAGTTACCCGGGGTAAGCAGGAGAGCAAGTCATCCTGCACCAGACCAGTCGCCTTTGAGATGCGATTCGCCACGGCCTCCTTCTTCTCCCTGCCCGGAGTGACCTTGACCCATCGCTGGCAGTACTCGGAGATTGTGGAGGGAGTTCCTGAGACTGGCATAGGGACGCCATTGACCACTGCCATACCGACAGCCAACTCGAGTGGCAGGTCGCGGTGCCAGTTGCGCTGTCCCCCGAACCACGAAGGAGCCACGGCCCAGCGACTCACCGGACTCGGTGGTTTTCGAGACCTGGCTCGGCCTGGCGTGGAAGGCGACAGCCGCAGCACCTCCGCTTCCCCAAGCCCTGGACCAACAGACCGCGACTTGGGCAGCCTCGGAGTGCAGCGATTCTGAAAGCTCGCGAGCGTCCTCCGTCCCGTCGGCCAGATTCTGGACTATCTGCAGCGAAGCCACACCCTCGGGTATGGCCTCGGACGGGTTCTGGTTAGGAGCCAACCCGTCCTTCAGCTTGAGCGAGCACGATGGCGCTCCGTGAAGGTCAGCGTGGAAGTACAGGTCGTGGGAGGACAGGTGCTTGCGAACGACCACGTCGTTCCCCTTCGCGTCTCTGCCGCCGATTAGCAGGTGGCCGCCCGAGAGCATCGCCCAGCGATGCTTCTCGAACCAGAAGCGCTTGCTGCGCTGCCTCGCTCTGAGCCTGCCAGCCGCAGCGTCCTTGGCAGCGCGCTTCTCGGCCTTCTCTCGAGCCTCCTCGGTGCCGGCCAGAGCCGCTTGAGCGCCCTTGGCCTTGCTCTTCTGGGACCGACCCTCCTCGAAGTATCGCTGGGCGTTCTGGTGCACTGTTTTGGAGACCTCAAGAGTGATGCTAGCACCCGGTTCGCCATCCTCATCGGGGAGGTAGGCCACTATGGTCTGCCTCGCTGGGTCGGCGTTGTCTATCCAGGGTACGTCGTGGATTCTGTCCATCACGCCCTCCCAGCCATCAGAGGCGACCGCCTCGTTGAACTGGGCAAGCAGCGAATCCACGTGCTCCCAGTTGTCCTGAATCGCCTTCCCCAGCTCCTGGGTGATCGCTGCGCGCTCGTGGAATCTGTCTATGGCTGACCTCTGCTGCGCAGCCCTACGGTCCAGCTTCGCTTGCTTCACCCCCTCGTCTTCGCCCGAGTCGACCAGTAGTTCCTCTTCCCGGCGGATGAAGGCAGCAGCATCGTGCGAGCCGAACACCGCATCGTAGGCCATTGAAAGGGATGCAACCTCGACCATCATACCGGAGTCGGTGTAAGCGAGGTCGAATGGAGCAATCTCGGTGATTCCGGACGAGGCAGCATCCCGGGCTGCCTCGTTGTCTGCTGCCTGCCAGGCCTGCATGGAATCCGAGTCGACCATCCACATCATCGCCCCATCCCCTTCCGACAACTCTGCCAGCATCGATTGGATGGCCCCTTCCAGCGAATCGCGCTGATCTGAGTCTAGCGAGTTGGAATCGACTTTTTCCTCGAGCCCGGCGATAGAGCACGCGGTGCTGCCGTAGATCCGACCGAAGTTGGCTCTAGCGGCTAGGGTGCGAATCAGGTCGTGCTCGCTGCCATCCAGCAAGGCGTCGAGGGCCGACCTGTCCATCTCCCTGGGGTCGATGGTCTCAGGAGGCGGTGTGTAGGCAACCCCCTTCTTCAGAGAGCGGCTGGCGTACTTGGCGTGGGTGAGCGGCTGGATGATGACTCCGCTGTCATCGAGCAACAGCACGTTTCCGTCTCTGAACAGCTCTATGACGAGCCTGAGACGCCCGCCGCCGTGCTCGAAGGTGAGCTGGATCACCCTGTCGAAGCCGAATTGCTCGACTGCGACGAGGCGCGAGTTGTTGAGGTGCTTGCGCAGAACCATTGCGAACTGGGAAGGCTTCGAGGGCATCGGCCGGTCGCGCTGCGAGGTGTAGACCCTGCGTCCCCTGACGATGACTAGGTCCGTCGAAGGCACCCCCTTTCGGTTCAGCCTCAGAACCACCTGCTCGTAGTGTGGCTGGTACGCCTTCCGCGCGCGTGCCCCTACCAACTCGGAAAGCTCACGCACGATGCGGGCGACATCGAACGAAGAGGACTGTTCGCGCATACTGCTCAACCCGCCCGGCTCAACTACCCTTCATCAGGCAATCGCTTGCCCAAATCGGGCTAATTCCCTATCGAAGACTGGAATTCCTCTATCTCTGCTAGGACGTCGGCCTCGTGCGCGTACTGGTTGCTCGGGACCTCAATCAGTACGGCGTTAGGCAACCTATCTACGATGTCGAGGACCTTGTCCATGCCATGCAGGGTGTCGATGATGCAGTCATCACTGCGCAGGGCACTGAGGCATTGGAGAGGTCCTGTGGCAGGCTGTACCGGATGTTCGCCCTAGAACTCAGCAGCAGTCTTTCGAGGTCCTGAGACAGTAGGGCCCTCCGATAGCGTATCCGCTGCCCCTCCTCCTTGGTCCTGCGCTCTACGATCCAGACCGCGAATCGCACCAGAGCCGGGTGGATGAACTTCGGCAACGGCATTTTGAGCAGAATTCTGGCCCACAGCGGGAATTCAAAGTCCGGGTTCGGGGCGAGAAGAATCGAGGAACGCCCCGCTAGGACATCGTTCTGGTAGGCATCTATGAGGAGGGTAGCACCCAGAGATGACGAGAACCAGTCGACCTCCGCCGAATCGATACCAAGTTTGCCTAGAACTGCGGCGACATCGTGACCGTGATGTCGCATCTCAAAGTCATCTCGCCTCACCTTCCTAGTAATCCGGGCACTCTTCTTCTCGCGCGTCTCGATGTAGACTATCGGACGGCGAGAAACCCACTCGGTCAGAAGTGGTCGCCAACCCTCGAAGACAGAGCCCCAGCCAGGAACGACCACAGTAGGATCCAAAGAGGCTGCAGATGAATCGGCAGGAACCCACCGTAGGACCCTTACCGAAATATTCGGAGCGACTTCAACAAAAAGCTCCTCAGCATTGGCCCCTGGGAGATGAGGCGCACCGCTCCACATTTCTTCCATCAAATTGGCCTAGGGAGAGGGGTGGATTTCATTCTTGGGTCGAGCAATCATCTGCCACGACCGCCGCCACCGGACCTGCCACCGCCACCGGACCTGCCACCGCCACCGGACCTGCGTCCACCAGAGCTCCTAGTGACTCTACTGCTTCTGCGGCGATGGCCGCGGTGGTGGTAGTAATGGCGTCTGCGGTGGAACCATGGTCTCCTGTGCCAAGGCCGATCGTAGTAACCCGGGTCGTCGTAGTACCTACCACCGCCAGACGAGAAATTCACGCTATTCCCTCCTACATCGAGATAGGCCAGTACAAGGACCACAATCAAGAGTATGAGTTGTATAATCCCGCAGAAAAGCAAGCCGACAGCCGCTGAACCCGGTTCTTCGGCATTGACTTCGCTAGGGTCCTCAATATTGTAGTACAGTGTAACGAAACTCCCTATTGGCATAGTGCCATTCTCTACGTAATCCAAGCAGTCGTCTTCCGCACCATCGTAGTCGTCGTAAGCTCTAATTGGAAAATGATCAACCTCGGAGGAGTAGGTAGTATTGTCAACGGAGTATGAGACATCTAAGTCGGCCCAGCAATCTAACTCGTACCAGTAATCACAGTATTCATCCCCCCAGTCATCCGTATAGCAGTCTTGATGCTCCACCCAGTCGTATCCCGGATATTTCTCAAGGACTTCAGCTTCTGTTTCCGCCCATTCATCCCCCTCTCCCGCAGCAGCTACTCCCATGAATGCGGTTGCAATGAGGCTCAGAGCGAGTACAATTGCTGCTACAGTGTAGCCAGGGTCCTCCAGAAGCCAGTGATCAGACTTGGTGAGCCATGTGCTCGAACCGTATACCTTGGTGCCGTCCGACTCCCCATCCGGGTTCAGAATTAGCATTCCATTCTGATGTCTCCAGTCAATGTGCTCGAGAAAACTCATACCGAGAATACAGTATTCAGAATCCCCTGTCCTTAGGGGGTTGATTAGCGCGTCAACTTTTCTTATATTCATCTGCCCAATTTCTATGTTAGGCAAAGTAGTCCTGTACCCCATCCCTGGGCCAGCTGCTGTCGTGGTCTCGATTGTTTCTCCTCTCTCCAGGTTTAATGTCGCCACCATATCGATGACACCAAGCTTTTCCGGGACCGAGCAGTAACTCGCTCCGGTGTCCACCAGGAAATCTATGTTCGCATATCTCCAATTCTCCCCTTGACGTAGAAGCACCCATTGGCATCGGGCTTCAGTACGAGCCTCTGTCCGATGAATTCCACCGGGGAACCATCACCGGATTCTGACTCTTTGATAGTGCTGGGCGCGGGGTCCGTAAATTCCGCCATCTTTGCTCGGTGCTCGGCCTCTGCCAACTCCTCCTCGCGTTGGAGGCGCTTGGCCTCAGCCTCATTCAGCAAATCCTCGACATCTTCCTTGGAGGTGTCGGAATCCTTGTCCCTCTTCCACCACCGTTTGTCTTCAGCCATCGCAAGACCTCTGTTTCGTTACGTGCTGTCGCCGGGCATGCTTCAATCTTGACCCGGATTAGGCCGCAGTGTAGCCGCTACCATCGTTTTCGACGTCACCGGTCCTCTGCAGCTCCTTCAGGTGGGACAGCGCTTGGTCCTGCGCCAGCAGGGGATGCGCTCCCGGGCTGTCCGAGTATGCCGCGCTGGCGATGCTGGGGATGTCTGAGTTGCCTTCCCGTACCGCCTCGAGGACCTTCTGGTGCCTCGCCTTCCGGTGCTCGATGTAGTGTGTCAGCAGCCTCTCAGGGTTGGCGACGAGGGGGCCGTGGCCCGGGAAGAGCACCTTGGGCCTCAGATCACGTATCCTCTCGAGGCCGGAGATGTAAGCACCCATGTCGCCCTCGCCAGAAGGCACCAGGATGGTACCAACAGTCGAACAGTTGTCCCCGGACACCACACCTGGCTCCCCGACCAGGCAGATCTGTCCGGGACAGTGCCCCGGACTCTCGATTACATCCCAGCGGACACCTCCGCTCGGTCCCTCGAGCACGAACGAGTTACCCTCGCTGAGCACGCGGTCAGTTTTCACAGGGGGCAATTGACGCTAGGGTCTCCTGACTGGCCCATATCGGGGCTTGGTAGATTTCCGAGATGCGAGTCAAATCCCCCACGTGGTCGGGGTGCCTGTGGGTGAAGATAGTGGCCGTGATGGAACTCCCGTCATCATGTATCTCCTGCACCTTGAGGGCCAATTCCTCGAGCCCCTCCTCGTCCCTAGATGCGGGATCAACAATGACGCGCTCCCCTCCCCTCTCTCCCAAGATGAAGCAGTTGGTGTGAGTGGCCGGGGGTAGAGTCGCGGTTCGAATCAGTATGCATTCGACACCCGGGCCGTACTCGAATCTGTGCGGGCCTGAGGGCGGGTCGGCCGCTAGGGCGTCGCACGCGGACTGCAGGTCGCCCTCACGCTCTATGGCCTCGACCAAGTCGCGTGTGAGTGTCACTATTGGAGGCGGGAGCCGCAATTCGTTGGCCTCCCAGGACGCGATTAGATCAGATGGCCTCCACCATCGGAACTCGTCGAACTCCGAGCGGCCCGGAGGGAATGACGGGGTGACGCCGGGGTCTCCAGTCGGGACGTGGTAGAACAGGTTGTGGAAGCGAGCAGGGGCCTGAGGAGGGGTAATCCGCTCGGTGATCATCTCGCAGTGAAACCCGTCAGCAGTCAGCTCGCCCGACTCCATCGACTCCAACCAACCCGTCTTGTCGCCACAGACCAACTCTCTGACTTCGGCACTGACTTCGCAGAAACCACCAGCGCCATCCGGCGCGACACCCAACTCCTCGACCATCTCCCTCAGTAGTGCGAACGTGGAGACACCCATCGGCCCCCCTATCTGAGAGCCACTCTGGATGGGATTCGGCAGCAGACCTGTCGACCCTACTGATTCCGCCTCCCGGGAAGGCCCAGACGTCCGGGAAGGCTGGAAGCTCGGATACGCGATGACCTAGGAGTATCTCGTGGCCCCCGGAACGCTCTCTGCTGAGAATCACCGAGGCTGACGGGTGAGGGGTTGTAATCTCAGACTTGGGCATCTCCATCCCCTCTGGCAACTCTCCCATGCATGTTCGACGAGGTACGACGCTTCAACCTCGCTACAATAACGATTGAATACGTAATCTAACCTTCGCAGAGCATGGACTCGTTCACCATCGCGAACACAAGCACCAGCACTGGTGAGAGACTGCATCAGGTCGACATGCCGAGGTTCGGACTGGGTGTCTACCTGATGGGAGAGCCCGGCGAGTGCAAGTCCTCCGTATTGTACGCGCTCGAGCAGGGCTACAGGCTCATCGACACCGCGATGGCTTACGGCAACGAGGACGAGGTTGGGCAGGCAATAAGGGAGTCAGGGATTCCCAGAGACGACATCTTCGTCGTAACAAAGTTACGACAACCCCACGCCAACAGCCACGAGGAGACGGTTCAGAGGTGCCAGCAGAGCCTAGAGAACCTCGGTCTGGATTACATGGACCTGTACCTAGTCCACGCACCACCCAAGGACATCGGCGCGAGGGCCCCGGTCTGGCAAGGCATGGAAGAGTGCCTGTCCAACGGCTGGACCCGCTCCATAGGTGTCAGCAACTACGGCGCACACCACCTTGATGCGATGCTGTCATACGCCTCCGTGATGCCCTCAGTCAACCAGGTCGAGATTAACCCATGGCTGCAGAGGCCCGCTCTGCGAGCCGCCACGGAAGGCATTGGGGCGAAGGTGATGGCATACTCCCCTCTCGCTCGTGGCCACAAGCTCGACGACTCGGGCATATCCGGGATCGCAGCCTCTCTGGGGTGCACCCCCGCTCAAGCAGCGATCAAGTGGTGCTTCGATGCCGGAGCGATTACCATTCCGAAGTCCAGCAAGCCGACTAGGATTTCGGAGAATCTGGCTTCTTTGGAGGTCGACCTGTCTGGAACCGAGGAGGAGTTCGCCGCTCTCGAGGAGTCCTACGTCTCAGGATGGGACCCGACCTCGGAGCCGTGAGCCTAGATGGAGCCGCCCGAGACAATCGAGGAGGAGCTCGCCATCATCGCCGAGGCGATAGACGCTGGCATAGACCCGTTTCCCACCGAAGAAAGAGCCCAGTGGATGGGCGAAGACAGCTCTTGGCTGGTTCATGATCATCATCATGGTGAGTTGGGTCTCGCAGTTGCTTTACCGCTCTTTGTGACGCGGTTTTGGTAGTCCCTCCCGGATTCGAACCAGGGTCACGAGATCCAGAGTCTCGTATGATGGACCACTACACTAAGGGACTAGCGAGCGAGCGAGTCGGGTTCGCTATTTCAACGAATCCGACCACTAAAGAGGCCACTCAGTCCCCGCGGAAGGCCGCGTTGATACCAGCTAAATCAGCCTCGCTGGGCCGTAGTTCGGCCTCGCTCAGAGCGGACAGCGGAGTCTCGGTCAGGCCGATCTCCTCGTCAGCGGTCTGCATACTGTCGTCGTAGTACAGAAGACCCGTGACGTGCTTACCCTCCTTCTCAGCGCGATGTATTGCAGATAGCGCGGAGACGGCGTCGGATGGATCGTGGTCATCGCCCACGGTCTCTAGTCGCAGGGTGGAGCCATCGAACATCTGGATGTCATCGTACTCCCCCTCGGGGATATCGACCTCCTCCAGTGGGGTGAAGTGCGGAATGTAGTCCAGCATGTGCAGGACCTCGTCGTTCTCCTTGACGTAGTTGTAGGACTTGTAGGACTCGTCGTTGTTGGCGAATGTGACGCACGGTGAGATGACGTCTATCACTGCCATGCCACGGTGCCCCATCGCTGCTCTAATCAGTGCCGTCAGCTGCTTCTTGCTGCCGGAGAACGAGCGCGCGACGAAACTACATCCGAGGTTGATTGCCATCGCGCACAGGTCGATAGGAGGTTGTTCGTTCATGGTCCCCTTCTTCTTCCTGGAACCCTTCTCCACGGTGGCGCTGTACTGCCCCTTGGTCAGCCCGTATACGCCATTGTTCTCGATTATGTAGACCATGTCGAGGTTGCGCCTGATGGCGTGGACGAATTGCCCGATTCCGATGCTTGCTGTGTCCCCATCACCCGAGACGGCGATGAATGACAGGCTTTTGTTGGCCATGCTCGCACCGGTGGTCACCGATGGCATCCTGCCGTGGACGGTGTTGAAGCCGTGGCTCTTGCCTAGGAAGTAGGCTGGCGTCTTGGAGGAGCACCCGATGCCGCTCATCTTGGCTATGCCCTCGGGCGGGATGCCGTTCTCCCATGCCGCCTGGATGATGACGTTGGAAATCTGGTCGTGCCCGCAACCCGGGCACAGCGAGGACTTGCCTCCGGTGTACTCAGACTTCTCCAAGTCGATCACGTTGAGTTTCATTACGCTCACACGGTCACCTCTAGGGTCTCTAGAATCTTGTCTGCGTAGACGCGTGCGCGAGGCGGTATGCCATCGGTGTAGGCGACGCTGTGAAGTCGTGGCAGCAGTTCAACAGGCAACTCCTTGCGCAGGATTCCGTAGAGCTGACCGTCACGGTTTATCTCGAGGACGATGACCTTGTCGTGCCTCTCGATGAAGCTCTCCACCTCGGAGTGATAGGGCAGGGCCCTGACGCGGCAGGTGCTGACCGACAGGCCGGTAGACTCCAACATGTCATCTATCTCGGTGATGGAGTTCTCCATGGAACCGTAGTAGATTACCCCAATCTGCTGTTCCTCCTCCTCTCTGATGACCGGTGCCGGGAGGAGGTCGCGCGCGCCGTCGATTTTCCTGCGCAGGCGGGAGACGGTGGCGTAGTAGACATCGGGGTCTTCCGAATACACCCCATCCTCGTCATGCCCGGTGCCCCGGTAGAGGACGGGATCGAGCCCGCTGCCGGGAAGGGTCCTGTATGGAATGCCGTCCCCGTCGACGTCCCGGTAGCGGCCGTAGTCGGCCACCGCATCCAGTTCGTCTTGCGTGCGGAGTACCTTGCCCCGATCCATAGGGGAGTCCGGGTACTGGAATCCTGCCGTCGACCAGTTGTTCATGCCAAGATCGAGGTCGCTGAACCCGAACACGAGGGTCTGGAATCTCTCGGCGTAGTCGAAGATTCTCCAGCCGTACTCGAAGCACTCGTCAACGGTCCCGGGGATTATGACGATGTGCTGGGTGTCGCCGTGGCTGGCCTCATACAGCATCGACAGGTCGCCTTGCTGGGTGCGGGTTGGTAGTCCAGTCGACGGACCGACCCTGTTGATGTCCCAAATCACGCCTGGGACCTCAGCGAAGTAGGCCAGCCCGATGAACTCGGACATTAGAGAGATGCCCGGGCCGCTGGTGCACGTCATCCCACGGCCACCGGCCCACCCGGCCCCGATTACCATGCCGGCTGCGGCCAACTCGTCCTCGGCTTGGATGACCGCGCAGGTCGCGCCACCGTCGTCCCCCTCTCTGAGTTTCGGCAGCCACTCGATGATGCTCTCAGCCAAGGATGAGGATGGTGTAATGGGGTACCACGAGAGCATGTTGACACCTCCGAAGATCGAGCCCAGGGCAACTGCCTCGTTACCCTCGACTAGGAAAGCGTCGGGGTCCTTGTCACGAGCCTCGACGCAGTAGGGTATGCCACCCTCCCAGTTCTCCTCGGCGTAGGCCCGGCCCTCTCCGATAGCCCTCGTGTTAAGCTCGATTGCCTTCTCCTTGCCCTTGAATTGCCTCCCGAGGGCATCGCTGACGGCGGCATCATCGATGCCCAGAAGATGCGCCAGTGCCCCGACATAGTACATGTTGCACATCAGGCGGGCCAGTTTCGGGTTGATTCCCCTAGCCATCTTGGTCATCGGCATTCCGAATGAGGGACAGTCGTCCCTGTCTACTGGGAGCTTGACGTCCTCGTTGTAGATAACCACGGTTCCCGGCTCCAGACTGTCGAGGTCCTTTTGCCAGGTGTCCTTGTTCATCAGTACCTGGATATGCGCCTTGTCGCCTGGTGCTTGGTATCCCCTGTCGCTAGCGCGGATTATGAACCACGTGGGGAGGCCGGAGATGTTGCTGGGGAAGAGGTTCTTGCCGCTCACAGGGACGCCCATCTGGAACATCGAATTGAGAACAATCAGGTTAGCGGACTGGGACCCCGTCCCGTTCGCCGTTGCTATATTGATAGTGAAGTCGTTGCAGATACGCTCCATCGTTTCCTGCTTCTCCATGGCTCGGCTCGGCACCACCTAGGGGTTCGCGCAGGGTGACCCGGTAATAATCCGGTCTTAGCCGTTCCCGTCACCTAGTCACTGGATTTAGCGTGATTCCGCGTGCGTTGGCATTTTCAATGAGTGCGCTTTCCGCCGCCCATGCCTATCCCCGAGAAGCTACAGGTTGCATGGGCCGAGGCCACCGCCTTAACCGAATCCGGAGAGCCTGAGAAGGCCTTGGAAATACTACGCTCAGAGGCTTGGGATGCCTGCGAGAACGGTGCTCAGCAGGCGAGGACCCTGCGCTTCGCCGGGGACGCGGGTACGGACCTTGGGGAGAAGGACACTGCCAATCAGAAGCGCCACTGGCAGCGCGCCCACAAGAATTACCGTAAGGCGCTTAACTTCGATCCCAAGAACAAGGAGACTAGGCGACGTATGAACAAGCTCGCCTCTATGATGGATGAGCAGGCCATATCCATGGGAGTGGGCCTCCAATTCTTCGACGAGGGCAACCCGACTCCGTTCGGACTGGTGTCCCTGCTAATTGCCGGAATGCTACTCCTAGTCTCGTTCAAGGTGGTCACGGACTGGTTCGACGGACCTGATGACAACCCGGTGGTGACCCTTGAGATATCCTACATGCCACCAGGCGAGAACGAGAGGGTGACTGCGTTCATTGAGATCGAGCTCTATCAGGACGACGCACCCATCCACGTGGAAAACTTCGTGCTGCTCACCGAGCAGTTCCGGTACGACTTCACCTCCTTCCACAGAATCATAGACGATTTCATGATTCAAGGGGGCGACTTCGAAAACCACGACGGCACAGGGGGGTACACAGCGAAGTGGTACGGCTTCTGCAACGGAGAGGAGTTCGACAGTTCCGGAAACAGGCACAGTCAGGAGTCCTGCGAACAATCCCAGTGGTCACTCCCCGACGAGGCCGACAATGGTCTCCTCCACCTCCCGGGGTCCCTCGCCATGGCCAAGACCAACTCTCCCAACACCGGTAGCAGCCAGTTCTACATCGTGCCCGACGACAGCACCCCGAGTCACCTCGACGGAGTGCACACGGTCTTCGGTAAGGTCATCAGCGGCATGAATCATGTGACAGCCATTAGCGAGGTAGAAACCGGCAGCGGAGACACTCCGATCAACGAGGTCCGCCTGATGCACGTCACGGTGAATGATTGAGGCCCAACCTCGTTTTGCTAATGGGTCAACTTCATGGAGCACATGCCTGCCGACATCACCGTAGGTGATGAGATGGGCGAGGCAGACCCCTTCGGCGCAAGGTCCACCTTCGTAGCCAGCGATGGTTCGACTGCCACCTTCGTGGACATAGGGGCGCTTGAGAGGTCGGGAGCATGCGACCTGTCCCGGATTCCAATCTCTATCCGCATACTACTCGAAGCGGCGCTTCGTAAGTGCGACGGCTTCCTCGTCACCGAGGAAGACGTCATCAGGATAGCCTCTTGGTCGCCTAAGATGGAACCCGCGGAGATTCCTTTCAGCCCCAGTCGAGTAATACTGCAGGACTTCACAGGAGTCCCTGCTGTGGTCGACATTGCAGCCCTGCGAGACGCCATGGTTGCGATGGGCGGGGACCCGGAGAGAGTGAACCCTCAGGTACCGGTCGACTTGGTAGTCGACCACTCCGTCCAAGTTGACGTGTCCGGCCGGTTCCCGGGCGCTCGCGAGCGCAACCTCGAGATAGAGTACGAGCGCAACCTCGAGCGCTACAAGTTCCTGAAGTGGGGCCAGCAGAGCCTCGACAACTTCCGAGCCGTCCCCCCTGGCCGCGGCATCGTCCATCAGGTCAACCTCGAGTGGATAGCCAGCGTCGCTCGCGAGGACGAGGGGCTGTGGATTCCCGACACCCTAGTGGGAACTGATTCGCACACGACGATGATCAACGGGCTAGGCGTCCTCGGCTGGGGGGTCGGCGGAATCGAGGCCGAGGCAGTGATGCTCGGTCAACCGATCTACATGCTTCTGCCCGAGGTGGTGGGCTTCGAGCTGACTGGATCGTTGCAGCCAGGAGTCACGGCCACCGACATGACGCTCAGGGTGGTGCAGATGCTGAGGGAGCACGGCTGCGTCGGCAGATTCGTCGAGTTCCACGGGTCCGGACTGTCCGGCCTTAGCCTACCGGACCGCGCTACGATAGCCAACATGGCACCTGAGTATGGTGCGACATGTGGATTCTTCCCCGTTGATCAGGCCACTCTAGACTACATGCTCCTGTCGGGTCGAGACCCATCGCACGTCGAGGATGTCAAGCACTACCTGAGTGCTCAGGGACTGTTCCACGATGACTCGACGCCGACCCCCGAGTTCACATCCACACTGTCGCTCGACCTCTCCACCGTCGAACCATCGCTGGCCGGGCCGAAGAGGCCACAAGACAGAGTGCCCCTGTCTGCTATGAAGTCGCACTGGACGGCCAGCCTTAACGCCCCAATCGGCCACCAGGGCCATGGAATCGACCCCTCGCTAAACGACGCCAGCGCGGAAATCGCTGGGCGTGATGCGAGCCTGAGGCACGGTGACATCGTCATCGCCGCCATCACGAGCTGCACCAACACCAGCAATCCCAGTGTGATGGTGGCTGCGGGTCTACTCGCTCGGAACGCACGTGACAGAGGCCTGTCAATCAAGCCTTGGGTGAAGCCTAGCCTCGCCCCAGGCAGCAGGGTCGTGACCGAGTACTACGACGCCGCTGGCCTGACCGAGGACCTAGACGCCCTCGGATTCAGCGTAGTCGGCTACGGGTGCACCACCTGCATCGGCAACTCGGGCCCCCTCGACGAGGAGATCGAGACTGCGGTGGACGAGGCCAACCTCGTCGTAGGGAGCGTCCTCTCGGGGAACCGGAACTTCGAGGGCAGGATTCACCAGAAGGTCAAGGCGAACTACCTCGCTAGCCCCCCGTTGGTGGTTGCCTATGCCCTCGCCGGAAACTTGGACATCGATTTCTCGAACGACCCCATCGGCCACACTTCCTCGGGCGAGCCCGTGATGCTGGCGGACATCTGGCCCAGCGATGCCGAGATCCGTTCGACAGTCGACGGGGTGATTGACCCGGAGATGTTCAAGCGTCGCTACGAGGACATCCTCAGTGAGCCCCGTTGGGACGCCATCCCCAGCGAGGCAGGGTCACTGTATGGCTGGGACGACTCCTCGACCTATGTCCGCCTTCCTTCCTTCCTCGAGGGGATCGAGCCCGAACCAGCTCCCATCGAACCCATCCACGGCGCGCGGGTGCTGGTCAAGGTCGGCGATTCCGTGACCACGGACCACATCAGCCCAGCCGGGGCATTCCCGCATCACGGTCCCGCCGGCCAGTACCTCGTCGACAAGGGAGTCCAGCCGCGAGACTTCAACTCGTTCGGCAGCCGACGCGGTAATCACGAGGTTATGGTGCGGGGCACCTTCGCTAACATCCGTATGCGCAATCAGATTGCGCCCGGCACCGAGGGCGGCTTCACCACTCACTTCCCTTCTGGAGAAGTAACCTCGATATTCGAGGCCAGCAACAGGTACCGACAGGACGCGACGCCGCTGGTCGTACTAGCCGGTTCGGCATACGGCACAGGCAGCAGCAGGGACTGGGCTGCCAAGGGCACCCTGCTGCTGGGGGTGCGTGCGGTCATAGCCACCTCGTTCGAGAGGATCCACCGCTCCAACCTCGTTGGGATGGGAGTCCTCCCACTGACCTTCCTAGAGGAGGAGGACGCCGACAGCCTAGGCTTGGACGGCTCCGAGTCGTTCGACATCCCAGCCAGAGCCGACCTTGAGCCGATGTCGCTGATACCCGTCACGGCCACCAAGGCGGACGGCAGCATACTGGAGTTCGAAGCAGTGGTGAGGCTGGACACCCCCGTGGAGGTCGAGTACTACAGGAACGGGGGTATTCTGCCGACCGTTCTGAGGAATCTGGCCGAAGCATGAAAACCGTCCTCGCAGCCCGCCGGAGTAGGAGACGACCCTAGGAGAATCTGAGATGGAACTGAGGGGCACTGTGAGATTCCGCTTCCGCTCGCCCGAGCACGATGTCGATGTGCTGCTCGAGGGCGACGCCGGATGGGTCAACGGGATTCGCGAGGAGCTGGGCCTCTCGGGCGACCTCGGGGTCCTACAGCCGCTGGCTGCGAGACTGGTCGAGCCCAACGAGCCCAATCCGGAGTCGGCCATGGGTGAGGTGGATGAAGAGATGTTCGAGGAGATGCCCCTGCCCGAGGAGGCAGTGCTGCCCGGCCCCCCACCAGACCCTTCGAGGATTCCCTCGGTGGTCCGCGTCATCGGCAGCCTCGACGTAGATTCTGGAGTCGCCGAGCTCGGCGGGAGGGAGAGGAGCGACCCAGATATAGATGTCATAATCGAGATTCTAGAAGAGCTTGAGGATGAGGTCGAGCCGCTCTCGGACAATATGTCGGGAGACCCGATGGCAGAGGCCTGGATCCAACTCATCCTGACCCTCGTCGTCCGCGAGCATGGGCATACCTCGCTGCCCCTGAGCTCGATAGAGAGGGCCTTGGAGGGCAGGATTAACCGCGAGGGGGCGGAGCTCGAGACCTTCCTCTACCGCCTTTGGACCATGGGAAGACTGGAGAGGATACACGGAGGGGCTGAAATCCAGTACGCGCCGAATCCGAGTTGGCTGGAGTTGCGGTAAAGCTCCTGAAGCCACCAACTCCTATGGAGTTGCTCAACTCATATGGGGCGAAGACATAAGAGACGACCGAAACTCCGGCTGAGCATGCTGCATACGTCTGAGTCTGCCCGAAATCGAACCAAGGAGGGCCGCACGGCCGTCTTCATGGTGCTGTTGATGCTGACCTCGCTGATGGTATCCCTAGTACCAGCCGTGAGTGCATCGCACATCACCCAATACGCGGTACAGCGCGACCCGGCCCATCTCACAGTGGGCGATCTGAACTGCGATGGCCACAACGACATAGTGGCTGTCAGCGTCATGGGGCACTACATCACGGCGCTGTACAACGACGGGCAGGGCAACTTCGCGGACAGGCAGGACGTGTTCATCTCGAACAACGATTCGCAGCGCGCTGGGTTCGTGGATACCGCTAACTCGGTCGACGTCGAGATTGCAGACATCGACGGCGACGGCGCTAATGACATCGTCTACTATCAAGAGAACATCAGGTTCGTCGGCGAGAGCTTCGTCCGACCTGGCAACCTGACCACGATGTGGGGCGATTGCTCTGAGAGGGTCAACCAGTGGGACGACACCGAGATTACGGTCTCCAACCCCTACCATCTGGGCATGGAGGTCGGCGACATAGATGAGGACGACAATGACGACATTGTTCTAATCACAATGGATGCCACAGCAACCAACCAGTACATCCAGATATACAGGGGGACCGACCCATCGCTACTGACCAACCAGCAGTCAATCCCCGTACCTCTGACCAATGGCATGTACGTCGAGACCCATCTGGGACATTGGGGGGAGACGGTACAGGGCAGCGGCATACCTGGCGGTAGCTTGGGTGATTGCGAGGATTTGGACCTCTGGCTGCTCAGAACTCCTCCTTACAACACCGGAGTCGGGACTTCGGTCGGGCACTATGACAACATGACCGTGCTCGAGTTCGACTGCATCACTAACCAGTATCCCAATCCCTTGGACGCAACAGCTCAGGGTATCCACGATTTCAAACTCGATGCCGAGCACAACTACCCCCTGTATGGACTTGACATAGCCGATACGAATGGAGACAACGAGATTGACCTAATCGCGGCAGTTGACGGCATCACTGGGAACATCTCCTACGCTACCCGGTCGGGCAGCAGTTGGAACACCCAGAACTACGTCTACTTGGGTGACTACCTCGGCGCATCAATCACCATTGTTGATGTAAATCAGGACGGCGAGGTGGACTTCTTCGTGCCCACCGAAGTCACACTAACCCGTCTGCAGGATTCATCAGCCCAGAACCAGACCTACCTTCTGCTGGAGAACCTACGAGAGATCAACTCGGTCGAGATTATTCTAGCCAATCCAAATGGCCCGGGATACCTCTCTTCACTTTCTTTCGACGTGGGTCGACGACCCACCATGGCCATACCTGGTCAGCTTCAGGGTGGCGATGACAGTGCCTACGAGATTATCATCGGCCAGCGAGACTACTCCTACAGGTTCTCCGACGGTGCTATGTGGCTGGACACCCAAGGATGGGCAGGGGCTGGCGACTTCCTATCTGTGTTAACTCTAGACAATGAGGATGTCGGCATCACTGGGGTGACGATTGCTCCAGCGTCGTACAACCCCGCTACCGGTCAGGCCGAGATAGGCGAGGGCACCAGATGGGTCAACGTGACCGTCAAGAACACCGGACTCAACCCCCTGACCGGATCCGTTGATGTGGACCTCGAGGTCAAGGAGGTCCTCGGAGGCACCGACACCGTGGTCTACTCGAACGACTTCGAGGGCAATGAGGACACCACCAACTGCTCTAACTGCGTCTTCGCGAAGCACTCCTACACTGGTATGTACGGGACAGGAGCGTCCTCTTGGCACATAGAGACCAACTCCACCGCCGACACTCAGAACGTCTCATGGTACGAGGCCGATAGCAACCCTACCAACTATTACTGGGCGGGCATGGACTACAACGGCGACAACGAGAGCGACTCGGGTTACTACAACAACATGGATGAGGCACTGATTCTGGAAAACGTCGACCTGACCGGCGCCGATGCGGCGTACATGGACCTGTCAGTGATGTGCACCACGGCCTTCTTCGAGCTCTATCTGGCCGAGCAATACTCGGTGGTCGAGCGCTGGCTTTACGAGGACTCATGCGGCATTGAGGTGTGGACCGATGGAAACGGATGGGAGTCCGTGTTCTTCGCCGGCGGCTGGGACAACGAGCGTTTCTTCCGTATCTACTACCAAGGCGTCGACCCCGAGTATAACACATACAATGGGAACTTCAACACCAACACCGCAACAGGTTGGCTGAATTACACCGAAGGAGGCGGGACGTCTCCCGACCCCGATGAGAGAGAATCAATCGACCTCACTAGGTACGCCGGACAGGTCGTCGACATCAGATTCCGATTCCGCAGCGGCCTAATGGGCTCAGTGGGGCCCGCTGGCTCCTCGCAGGACACCGGTCTGGATGGCTTCGCCTTCGACAACATCACCATCAGGAAGAGGGACGTGACATTCGGCACCACTGAGACCGTCAGCCAGACCCTGAACTTCAACAACTTCGCCGCGGGAGCATCCGAGGAGGTCGTACTGACCGCTGACTTCGTCGACAACAGGACATACTACGTGAAGACCGAACTGACCAACCCAACCGGATTCACCAACATGGACGATCTGAATGACGAGATTAAGTTCCAGTTGACCGTAAACAACCTGTTCGACCCGTGTCTAGCCGAGGAGCATTGGGTCGATCTAGAGAATGGGGTCAGGTACGCCTCTGGCGAGCGCGAAATCAGGGTCAAGGCCCAGAACTGCGGGAACACCCTGACTGACTTCCAGTTGGAGGCGTTCATCCAGAACGCCGAACCCGACCTCATCGCCATCGAGGACTTCTCCGGCGTCGAGCCCATGTGGACGGACGACGGCAACGAGAACGGCAGCAGGCTGGACGACTCCACCGGCTCGAACGACATGTTACCCCAGAACGTGGGCGTCTTCAACAGTCACGCCTACTGGCTGGGGCACCCGAGCGACGGGTACGGTGACAACTGGAACGAGACCATGACGCTGGACCCGATACCCGTAGCGTCAACCGGCGCCGACTTCACCTACCTAACCTTCGACTATTACGCGGAGGGAGACTACCTCAAGGACAGCGGCGGCAACATACTGGCCATCAGGGACGCTGCCAACCTGGAGATTACCTGGACCAAGGATGGAGAGGTGTATCAAGGGGTCGTTTACGGGACTTGGACTGACCTGAATGAGAACGGCATTCAGAACACCAACCCGGAGGACCCTAACTTCCATCGCTGCGAGGACTTCGACCTCAACGGCTACGACGAGGTCGAGTACTTCGGCGACCACTCGGATAACATCAACTCTGTGGTCTGGTTCGACTCCGAAAACATCCTCAAGTCAGTGACCGTCGACATGACCCACATAGTCATACTAAATCGCACCAGCGCGGATACCGGCGACTGGCGCGACGAGTGCACCACCCTCTCAGGGTCAGAGGTCACACTAACTTGGAGATTCCAGTCTAACGACGACGGAGTGAACGGCAACGCCGGTCTTTCCGGTTTCGGAGTGGACAACATCCGGGTAGAGGAGTTCACCTTCGAGGATGACGGCTCCTACACCGTCAATATCACTGGGCTTGATGCCGCCGAGAAAGAGATAGCCACCATGGCCACTCACGACTTCCAGAGCGGCATATACAAGATCGACGTGACAACCATCTTCGACAACACCGACCCCCTGACCTCCTGGTACAACGAGACCGAGGTCAACACCGCCAACAATCACTCGTCCATCATCTTCAGTATCGCCAGCGCCGACATTACTCTGCTGCAGCCCGATGTGCTGGAGTGCGTGTCCGACATCACATACGAGTGCGTTTACCCCATAGATGACGCATCGGCCCACAGCTTCGCTGTACCCCTGCTGAACGGCGTCATTGCCGGAGAGTACCAGATTACCATGAAGATAGTTGATCTGGACACGGGGCAGACCGTCTACGAGGAGTCTAGCGACAACGGACCGTTCGACCTAGCCCCTCATCAGAGGGGGCAGGCCAACTGGACCAACCCGTACAACTCATGGTACGACGCGCACACCTACAACATCAGCTTCTACGCCGATTTGTTCCAGGAGGACGGGACCCTAGAGCCATCTGGCAACGACCGCTACTTCGAGATCCAGTTCTTCGAGAACATCGATGTCGCGATCCTGTCCAACCCGACTGACCAGAACCGCCTCCAGAGCGTCAAGAAGGACCTCGAGGCGATGGGCAAGACGTACACCCAGCTGCGCACGGAGAACTGGGACACCTACGGGACGCCCGACTGGGTCGAGCACTTCAACAAGGTTCTGCTGCCATGGCAGACCGACTACAACGTCTACTACGGAGAGTACTACGAGTCGCTAGCGCAGACCCGCGACAGCGACGGACTCAGCTTGACCGAAACGCTCGAGGATTACATGAGCGGAGGTGGCACCGTGCAGATGCACCTAGGTCCATACCGCAACGAGTACCAGCCCAATAGGCTACCATTCGGCATGGATATAGCAATGAGGAACCAAGTCAACTTTACCGTGGACAATAGGGTTCACTACAGCAACCTGTCTATCGTCGACCAGTACCATCCGATACTGAGCAACGTCGATCCGGTCGCCTTCAGCGGAATCAACGGCGGCTCACACATCGCCTTAGCCGGTTTGGATGCCGCACAGGTTCAATCGACGCAGATTCCACAGGTCTGCGGAGGACGCATCAGCGACCCCACTGGAACCTTCCACACGCTGATGCGCGACACGGAGTTCGATACGCAGTCCCTACTCTCCGTTTGCAATCGTGGTGCAGGTGGTCTGATTGTGACCACTATCGATGTCGAGAACCCAAGCGTCTCAGAGGAGTACGGCGGCTCGAGCATACCCTTGCTGTCTAACATGCTGGCCTACCATCTCACTCCATACCCTACTGACTTCGGCATAGCCGGAGAGAGCTTCGATCTAACCATCAACGGCGAGGCCCCCTCCATCGACACCGTCACTGGCGCCTATGCCACGATGTACATCAAGAGCAACTCCGACCTCGACTTCAGCTACGTCACCTCTGTCGAGGGCGTCGTAGCAGATTGGACCCTAGAATCTGGGAACAACGACTCTGTGACCGGATGGGACGGCTCAATCATAGACGCAGGGGAGTACAGCCACACCCAGCAAATCAATCCGTCCATCCCGACGCTCGGCTCCTTCTGCGTCGGCGACTCCTCCTCAAACACGGGCTGCAGGATTGGCGCAGAGTGGTTGCTCACCCTGTACCTGCATGACGATGCAGGGCATACCCGCATGTCCTACATCCGCATGGTCACAGATGATACCCTGGCCGATGAGTTCAGACCCATTGCCAGCGCAATAATGGTCGAAGACGCCACCAGCAGCGAGTACGTCAGCCTAGACGGCACGAAGACGGTTGCCGGAGTGGACTGGCCAATCTACCGCGCTAGGCTGTCCGACACCGGCGACCTCAGCATATCGTTCGATGCCAGCGAGAGCTACGACCCGGATGCGCCCGAGGGCGAGAAGGGCATAGAGCTCTACGAGTGGAAGGTCTTCTTCGACTACCCGTGGGACAGCTCTGATCCGACCTTGGAGGGGCACGTGTTCCAGATTCCGGCAGCTGCCGGTGGAGAGGATTGGTCCTACGTCTTCAGGAACCTGACCGCCAGCCCTGACGGCAACCTCGAGAATGAGATCCGAATCGAGCTGATAGTCTACGACAAGGCGGGCAAGCAGAGCGAGAAGCACAGGATGTACTTCGTAGTCGTAGGAGAGGACTTCGGCGACGATGAGCCCATCGTGCAGTTCACCAACCCAGGTCCGAATGAGAACCAGAACGCCGATTTGGTCACCATTACGGTACCCTCGTGTCTGGAGCGGAGAACGGGGACGTGGTAATCGAGGTCGCGCTGACTGAAGCCGTGCTCGACTACACCCCGACCCAGAAGATTACCCAGAAGTCGATTGGCAAGTACAACGCCACAGGACTCTTGTCTGACAGTCAGCAGTTCACCATGACCTTGGACATCTCGGACCTCTATCAGGAGACTGGCATAGCCGCCACCATCTACGTGAAGATCAAGGAGGGCGATGGTGAGAGGCATACTCTCTACCAAGAGATAGGAATCACTCTGGTTCCTCGTCTCCCGGAGGTTGAGCCCACAGACGAAGGAGAGGGCATGAGCATGCTGCTCATCGGCGGCATCGGCGTGTTCGTACTACTACTCGTGGTAGTGGTCACGATGATGATGCGTGGCCGAGGCAAGGATGACTCCGGTGAGGACACGGTCGAGCAGTTCGGAGGCGTCGAGGAGATGGACCCGGTCGAGGCCTATGTCCAGCAGATGGTGGCCTCGGGCTACGACGAGCAGACTGCTAGGACTTACGCTAAGCAGTACTACGCCCAGTATTACGAGGACCAACGCAAGGGCGGCGGTTGACGCCAGCCATCCAGAGCCCACTGTAGAAGCACCTTGAAAACGAGGTGCAGACAGCGCTGCCCGTGGACACCTCCGGTCCGTACACAGTCACCGACATCTCCCTCGCTGAGGCGGGCGAGGCCAGGGTTTCGTGGGCCCGTAGCAGGATGCCGGCCCTCGCTGCCTTGAGGGCTGCCGCGGAGAGCGAGAAGCCTCTCACTGGCCAGCGCGTGGCAGGATGCCTACACGTCACCAAGGAGACCGCAGTCCTAATCGAGACTCTCAGGGCGGCTGGAGCAGAGGTGTCGTGGTCCGGATGCAATCCGCTCTCTACCCAGGACGATGTAGCCGCATGGTTGGCCAGAGAGGGCTACGACATCCATGCCTGGTACGGTCAGAGCACTGAGGAGTTCTACCGGTGTATAGACCGCACCCTCGAGCTCAGACCGACTCTCACGCTGGATGACGGAGCAGATCTGATCTACCGCGTCCACAGCGACTTCCCGCAACTGGCGGATGGCATCCTCGGCGGGACCGAGGAGACGACCACCGGAGTCATACGGCTGCGGGCGATGGCCGAGGCAGGGGAGTTGCTGTACCCGGTGATTGCGGTGAACGATGCGGCCACCAAGTGGGACTTCGACAACGTGCATGGCACCGGCCAATCCACACTGGACGGAATCATCAGGGCCACCAGCGTACTACTCGCAGGCAAGGACTTCGTGGTCGCAGGTTACGGTCACTGCGGCAGGGGGCTGGCCGCGCGGGCTCGTGGCATGGGGGCCAATGTGATTGTTACCGAGGTCGACCCATTGCCAGCCCTGCGGGCTGTCATGGACGGCTTCCGAGTCATGAGGATGGACGAGGCAGCCACCTTGGGCGACATCTTCTGCACCGCCACCGGGATGAAGGACGTAATCGTGGGCAGGCACTTCGACTCCATGAAGGACGGTGCGATAGTCTGCAACACCGGGCACTACGATTGCGAAATCAGTATACCTGACCTCGAGAAACGTTCCACCGACTGCCGCACCATCAGAGAGAACAACGAGGCCTTCCGGATGGAAGACGGGCGTACGATTCACCTGCTGGCTAGGGGCCGCCTAGTCAACCTCGCTGCCGCCGAGGGACATCCCAGCGAGGTGATGGACATGTCGTTCGCCAACCAGTTCCTAGCCCTGTGCCGTCTGGCTTCCGAGGGTGGCGGCTACGACAACAGGGTCTACGACATCAGTCCCGAGCAGGATACAGAGCTGGCCGCACTGAAACTCAAGACGGCCGGAATCAGCATCGATGAGCTGACGCCAGAGCAGATCTCCTACCTGAGCGACTTCAGGGCCGGGACCTAGTCCTCCAAAGGCTCCAACTCATCAGATGGCGGCTCCCCCCAGTCCGAGTCGCCTTCCTCGATTGTGAAATCCGGAATCTCGGGCTTCCATCTGATTGGCATTTTCTCCCCTGACTCGACCACGAGCTCCAGCCTCTCTGAGAGGGCCGGCATCCTCTGGCTGACCATGGCGTTGTACATCTTGCTGCCCCTGATTCCATCAGGGATGCACAGCTTGCCACTACTGGTCTCGCAATCTATGGCGCGGTCGAGGTCCAATGCATGCCTATTCAGCTTGTGCAGCAGTCCGGAGGTAACTTTCGAGAGCCCCATAAAGCAGGCCAAGATGAATACGAAGACCAGGATGAACCCCCAGGTCGTACCCCCTACCAGCGTCATCGCGACGGTCCCAAGCAGGAACACTATCGGAGCGATGAAGGTGATTAGGAAGAAGGTCGGAGATATCGGCTTACGCTTCTTCATCCTCTCGATTATCGCCCAGCGCGGATGCTTGGGGTTCTGCGGCCTGAAAATCTCGTCCTTCTCCATCTTCGCCGCCCTCGATACCATCCTGTTAACCGATTCCATGCGAGCAAGCTGGTTACTCGTCGTCGCTTCCATACCATCGCTGAAGAGCTCCTCTAGGAGTTCTGCACACTCCTCGTAATGACCCAGCCTCACCAGTATGGCGACTTGCTCTATCAAAGGGGCGACCTCGTTCGGAGCGATCTCTCGCCTGTCCTGCCACCACCTGAGCCCCTCTTCCAGCATTCCGAGGTGATCGACCAGCAGGACGCCCCCGAGCCTCCAGGCGTCAAAACTCTCCGGGTCAATCTTCACGACCTTCCGTAGAGCTGAGATTGCTTTCGCTGCCTGCTTGAGGCTCGGCATCTCCTGCCGCCCTCTGGTCTCAGCGGGCAGCGACCAGCGTGCCACACCCATCCACGCATCGGCGTGGTCGGGGTCTATCGCGACGGTTTCCCTAGCCGCTTCGAGGGCAGCGTCCCTGTCTCCGACTGCTCCGCCTCGACCGCGTCGAGCCAGACCATCTCGGCGCTCTTGGCCATGCACCCTGCTGCGGCTAGCAATCCATGAAGGCTGGGGTAGGAGAATCAACGGCCCTTGCCGCCCCGCCCACCTCGGGATCGACCCTTGCCCTTCCAACCTTCCCGGAGATTGGGCCTGCGTTTCCTGCCCCGGGTGTTCCTTGACCCCTTGCCTTCGACCGGCTTTCTGGCGTCACAGCGGTTGCACTCGGTCCTACTGGCGAAATTGTGGTTACTGCAACTCGGGCAAGTCCAGTCCCCAGGTTTCATATTTGAATCTCTGAAACCACCTGAGTTACTAGATCGATGGCCACGAGAATTTCTGCCCCACCCCCACCTCTCGGTTTCGGCTCTTCACAACCAGTTCGATTGCAGACTTTTTTGTTTGCATAATTGTGGTTTTTGCATTTGGGCAAACGCCAGTCCCCAGGCTTTTATATTTGAATCTCTGAAACCACCTGAGTTACTAGATCGATGGCCACGAGAATTTCTGCCCCCACCCCCACCTCTCGGTTTCGGCTCTTCACAACCAGTTCGATTGCAGACTTTTTTGTTTGCATAATTGTGGTTTTTGCATTTCGGGCAGCGCCAGTCCCCTGGCTTCATACTCGAGTCTCTGTCTCCCCCGAACTTACGTCCCCGGCCCCTCTGTTCGTTTCCTCGTCTACTGCCTGAGCGACTATCTCTTCCCCGTCTGAATTTACTCTCACCCGATCTCCTATCCTGTCGACCTCGATTGACCCTCCCGCGAGGAGCAATCTCAACGGGTGAACCTATTGCGCTTACCGCATCTATGCTCTCGTTCAGAGGATGCACGTGGACGAGCGGCCCCTCAATCGGCCCCAACACAGTCTCCACTCTCCCAAGCGTCTTCCCACCGGTGATCCGGATACCGGCCCCCAGCTTCGGTGCGCGACCTTCGAAGGAGATTAGGAGACCGCCTTCGTGCGACTCGCTGGACACTGTGCCAGAGAAGCTCATGGCTCAGCCGCGACGCCTACCATACATGAGGGCTACGACTGCGGCTGCCACCACCGAAGGGAGGCCGGCTGCAGGAAGCAGACCGCCATCATCCCCCTCTTCTTGAGGAGGCGCTACCACCGGCTCGGGCTCTTCGAAGAGGTGCGAGTTGTTCACACTCTGTGAGACCTCCGAGCACTTCCCCGAGGAATCGCAGCCTTGGACTGAGACGATGTGCCCCCCTTCGCTCCAGAGCTCGAAGTTGATGCTAGGGGTCGACCACGTGTTCCCCGTCGAGCTCACCGAACCTGTCCGCGAGCCGTCTATGAACATCTCGAATTCGACTGACTCCCCGTCTGGGTCGCTGTACTGCCCCTGCATCGACCACTGTGACCCATCCCATTCGGTATCGGTTATCGTCATCAATGGAGGTGAGGACTCCTTGACCAGGTCGATGTCATAGATGTGCTCCATCGGGTAAACATTCGAGTTTCCCGCAACTCTGACCCAGACGTCGACCTCGCCGGGCACGGTGTTCGATGCCGGTAGTTCCACCACCGCTTCGCCGGTGAAGGTGACTGTGACGGAGGGAGATGACTGACCATCCTGATTCAGGCCGAGTTCGAGTTCTAACTCAGGCCACTCGGACGTGGGGGATATGGATATTGGATGCGGGTCGGAGAGAGTCGTCTCGGACGAGCTGATGGAGAACGGGACGCCGAGATTCCAGGTCCTCTCACCGGAGCTCTGCCCAGCAGGGTCGACTGCCTCGCAGGACACCTCTCCGGGGGCTCCTCTGGGAATCTCGGCCCACCACGATCGATCCGCCCCCTCAGTCAACTCTAGCGACGGGGCTCCGGTACAACTGATGTCTAGTTGGGAGACTCCGCCCTCGTCCGAGAACCATGAGGAAACCTCATCCCAATCCGCCCAGATGTGCTCGCCCCCACTCGGAGATGGGAACCAAGCACCGTCGATTGGGGCGCCATCAGTCCAGACCGGGGGGTCATCGACGGGAATGGGCTGGGTGGTGAAATCCGCGAACAGGTCCTCCCCCAGTGGCCAATCCGCGAAATCCGCATCGGGCATCACGGTGAACCTCAGGCTACCGTCGGAATTGACCTCGAGCGTGTGCGTAGAAGATCCATCCCCTAAGCAGGTCCCGCGAATCGGAGCAGGAATCGACGACTCCTCCTCGAAGCTCACGTCCCTGCCCTCGCACTCCTCCCACATATCCAGACGCAGGTCCTGAGTCACAGGGAAGTTGAACTCCAGACTCGCTCTAGTCATGTTCGAGGCGTTGAGGACGAGCGTGAACTGATTGCCGTCAACCACACCTGGAATTGTCATCGTCGAATTCAACCAGAGTTGGACGCGGCACTCGTCGACGCCGTCAGAGGCAGGAATCGCTGTGTCGCAGTCCCGATTCTCGTCAGGTACGACGGGAACCTCTTCGCAGTCGTTTCCGAAGGCGGATGTGCAGTCCTTGATTTGCGAATGTCCTGGGGGGGATGATGTTGAACTCCTCTATCTCGACTCCGTCCTCCTCCCAGCTGGTGTTCTTCCAACTGACACCCTCGCCGCCTCTGTGGTAGTCCCCGTCCCTAATTCCTATCCGAGTCAGAGTGTGCTCGATGCACTCGCTGGCCAGCGCTCTGAAGAGCTCGCGCTCATCAGTCGACAGCCAGCCGTCACCTCCGTCGTTCGGGTCGATCTCGGCCATGAACTCGTCCATGGTCACCCTGATGTCGTCGGCGAGAGTCGCGTTAATCCAAGCCACAGCACGGACATCGGCGGTCTGCCAGTCTGGACTGATGTCGAAAACGAACTCCGCCTTGGTGTATTCGAACATGTCTTCGAAGGTGATTGAGCCGCACTGGTCCTCCAGCGAACCGCCGCCTCCAAATTGCTCCATACGCAGCGGATCATCCTCGAGATATTCCTCACGCCATCCCTCGCTAGGAGATACCAGACTCGCCGTCAGCAGTAAGACGAGGGCGATGGAAGCGGTGGTCTGAACCCTCGTCATGGAAATTCTAGCGCAAGCGAGCATGATGATTCTATCGCCCTCATGAGAAGGAGTTTAGGGCAACCTAAAATTGATAACTGAAACTATATTCGGTAAATTTAGGGTGACCTAAATGATAAGACAGAGAGTAATTGCCGGGATAGTATTTGGATTATTGATTTGCACAACATTGAGCGGATGCCTAGGGCCCGAGGAAGAGAAAATCAAAATCGCATTCAAGACTCAGGATGACTACGACAATCCCGACGCCAACCCGCAGAGACTAGCCGATTTCATCGCAGAGCAGACGGGTATGGAAGTAGAGCTGTATCCAATTTCCAGTGATCTGGCTGCTATTGAGGCCCTCAGATTCGGTCACGCCGATGTCGCCATCCTCGATGGGGGTTCTGCTTGGCTGGCTTGGCAGCAACACGGCTTCGAGGCAATTCTAGCTGACCAAAAGTCCGACGGCTCGAACTACTACATAGCCTCTGCCTGGGTGCTCAACAGCAGCGACATACAGTCATTGGAGGATCTGGAGGGTAGGGACTCGTGCCATACAGGTTGGCTCAAGTCAGCCGGGATGCTGATGCCGATGGGATACATGATTGGGCAGGGCTTGGTCGAGGTCTCGGGAGATGAAGAGAACATCGACAGCCTGAGGACTACAATCGAGAACCACTTCGGCAACGCTTCGATTCCCGGCAGCGGGGATGTCTACTACGGATACGGAGGGGCATTCCGATGCATGACCGAGGGCTTCGGTGATGTCGCATTTGTCAAGACCACATCCTATGGGGACCACTGCGAGGGCAACGACTGGTGCTTGGACCGCTCTGAGTATCGAATGCTGGAACCGGCCTTCGGACGGGTCCCGAGCCATTCCGTGATGGTCAACGCGGATGCCTACGGTGATTCAAAGACAGAGTCGATTACCATGGCCTTCCTAGCCCTAAACCTCGATTCTGAAGGCAAGTCCATCCTCGAATCGGTAATGGGCACGTCTGGGATTTCCGAAGTCGATACGAGTAGCCATCTCGGGTCATACAGCGCTGCCATCGGCAGCATCCCCGGCATAGCCGCCTACTTCGAGGACAAGTATGGGAATTAGTGAGGTCGCGTGTCGGAGCAGATTCTCTCAGTCAACTCTGCTGCTATCGGCTTCGACGATGTAGAGCCCCTGATTGAGGGCGTGGAGCTAAGGCTGCGAGAAGGGGAGATAGTGGGTCTGACCGGAAGGTCGGGAATCGGTAAGACAACTCTCATCCGCACCTGTGCGGGACTGATTCCGCCCCTTTCCGGAAGCATCAGTTTCGCGGGAGCCCCACTAGGCGACAAGGCCCGCGGGGAAGTGGGCCTGATCCCCCAGAGATTGGGCCTCATTCAGCATCAGACAGTCGGATACAACGTTCTCATGGGAGCATTGCCTAGAGCGAAGTGGTACCAATCCGCGTTCTCACTACCCTCTGCCGAGATGAGGGAATCCACTCGTAATGCAGTCGAGGCCGTCGGCCTACAGGACAAGATTCTGACTTCAGTGAATTCCCTCTCTGGAGGGCAGCAGAGGCGCGTAGCCATAGCCAGAGCCATGGTGCAGAGCCCGAAACTGGTCCTCGCAGACGAGTGTCTCGGAGAATTGGACGCAGAGACGGCCAAGGGTATCATCAATCTGCTCAGAGACCTAGCCAATGACGGAACATCGATTCTCATAGTCGATCACAACCCGGTGCGAGCGAGGACATTCTGCGACCGCGTGCTGCAACTCAGGGGGAAGAGATTGGTGGAGTTGGGTGATGAAGAGCAAGACGCAACGCCCGCTCTCCCGGTGTTGAGGAGGCCCGAGCAATGAGCGATACGTCTAGGGTGGTGCAGATTTTCCTCAAGCGACCGATGATTAGGGTGGCACTGGTACTGTCGGTCCTCTCCGTCCTAGTCGCTTCGCATCTGCGAATCACATTGTCGCGATTGGGAGACGCATCCTCCAATCTGAGGGTGATAACGCAAGAAGCATGGCCTCCCGACTTCTCAGTCGTGACCGATAGGGCGTCATGGGCCTATCCTCCTTGCGAGTTGCAGACGGATTGGATGTGTAGCCCAGCCGTGGTGGGGATGACCCAGACTCTCGAGATAGCATTCCTGGCAACGATTCTCGGTATGGTACTGTCCCTGCCTTTAGCAGCGGCGTCCGCGACCAATCTGGCCCCTCCCCTGATGGCCCAGTCCATCAGACAGCTGCTTGCAGCCCTGAGGGTGCTGCCATCCCTAATCTGGGCCTTGATATTCGTGATACTGGTCGGAATCGGCCCCCTAGCTGGAGTTCTGGCTATGACGATGTACTCCGTGGGCTACCTTGGAAAACTGCAGTACGAGGCCTTGGAGGGAGTGAGTCGCGAGCCTTTGGAGGTGGCGCGCACGATGGGTCTGCCGCGATGGCAGGTGGCCCGCTTCTTCGCGATTCCCGAGGCTGCCAATTCGCTGCTAAGCCAGATGCTGTTCATGTTCGAGTACAATGTCAGGCACGGCTCGGTGGTCGGATTGGTCGGCGCAGGTGGGATTGGCTGGTACATGCAGTACTACTTGGAACCGTTCAAACTCTATGACAGGGTTCTGGCACTAATCATCGTGATGTACGTGGTGGTAATCGCAATCGACCAAGTATCACTGAGGATCCGTAGGAGATTCATAGAGGATGAGCCGATGAGGCCGAAGTGGAAACAGGTTTTCCTGCCTTGGACGGACGGCTAGTGCCCGCTATGCCTCTGGGGAATCGTCCGCAGTGATTCTGATTGCGCCCTCGTCGTAGTAGATGTGTATGTTGTCACGCACCTTGGAAGTCAGCGAAGCCAGAGCCTCGTAGACCTCCTTCTCTTCGACCTTGAACGCGTCAGCGGCACGCTTGGTCGACCACGCCACCTCCACGAAGTCGGAGGCCGAAATCCACTTCAGCAGCCGCAACTCGAACTCGGTTAGGTCCTCAAACGCCATCTGCTTCAACCTCCGAGAGTGCAACTGGCCAATCAATCCTTGCCGAGATCAGCCTTGGTACGAGTCGACCATCCGGCGAACGGCCTCCTCGACCTCTATGCTGCCATCTAGGAGGCCACCCAGTGCTGCTAGGAATGGAGCCTCCATTCCGAGCCTACGGGCCCTGTTGTTGAACATCCGGCACGCACGAACCCCTTCTGCAACCATGTGCATCTCCCCCTGCGACTCCTCCAGTGAGAGCCCGGAGCCCAGCTTCTCGCCCAGAGTCCGGTTCCTGCTGCGAGGACTCGTTGAGGTGACGTACAGGTCACCAATTCCAGCAGGCCCGAATGCCGTGCTTGGCTCTGCTCCCATCGCGTCAAGTAGCATCATTCCCTCGCTGAAGCCCGCAAGCACCAGAGCGGCCTTGAGGTTGTCACCTCCCTTTGCATGAAGACCATCGACCAGCCCGCACGCGAGCGCAACCGTGTTCTTGTACGCGCCCCAGAGCTCAGCTCCCATGGGATCGTCAGCTGCCTTGAGCAGGAGATTGCTGGTGGACAGGCGCTCGGCGATTCGGTCCGCCACGCTGCGGTCGTGACAGGCCACTAGAGCGGTCGTCATCACCCCGCGAGCTACCTCTGGAGCGATTGTGGGCCCCGTCATCACGATGACGGGGTTCGACTTGCCAGCCTCCTCCAGACGCCTCTCGATGGCATCCGAGATCATCCCAGAGCCACCTTCCTCTGAGGGGGCCAGCCCCTTGGCCAGATCGACAAGCACGTGAGAGGGCCTGAGATGGGGAATCAGGTCGTCGACCACGGAGAGTATGACTCCACTTGGTAGGGCAAGCACGATGATCTCGCTCTCCGAGGTTATGTCGGAGATCTCCATTGTCACCTGCATCTTGGGAATCTTGTATCCTGGCAGGTACTTCTGATTCTCGCTGTCGGTCATCATGGACTCATAGACATCCTGCTCTATCGTCCACCCGAGGACATTGTGCCCATCATCGCACCAGACGTATCCCAGAGCGGTGCCCCAGTTGCCCAGTCCGAGAATGCCTATTCGTGCCATATTCGCCGGACTTCGGGCCCAACATGCCCGTTATGACCCTATGGGGGAGCGGATACGAAGGGCGTTGCCTTATTGACGGAAATACTCCCGTACGGGTACGAGCAGGGGTACCCGAGTGGTCAAAGGGGCTGGGTTTAGGTCCCAGTGCGTAGTGCTTCGCAGGTTCAAATCCTGTCCCCTGCACCATTACCTGACCAGCGACGCCCATCGATTTCTGGTTCGCCATTCTGAAATACGGGATGCCATTCGTCGGTAATCCAAGCAGGGGTTCCCGAGCGGTCAAAGGGGCAGCGTTCAGGTCGCTGTGCGTAGTGCTTCGCAGGTTCGAATCCTGTCCCCTGCACCATCTCCGCACCAGCGGCAGAAAACTTTCCCGAGGCCACCCCCTCGGTCGCACGTGGAGGAGCGGAACACCCAGTCATCTGATGGCATGTCAGCGCTCAAGGTCACATCGATAATCATCGGTGCATGCATCATCCTCGCCGGACTAGCAGGGGCACTACTCTTCATCGTGGTGAAGGACTCAGTCGAGGAATTCAAGGAGCTTCAGGGGGAATTCGTGAACAGCCCCCCGCCCAGCCTGCCACAAGCGACGTGGGTCGTCGATGACATCGAAACGCTCGCAGACTTCGGCTACCGAAAGATCGACACCGTCGCTCACGCCAACGCTGGAGACTTCATTCAATTCAGGTTCGAGGATCTGGGTTATGGGGTTGAGATCCAGAACTTCACAACCGAACTGTGCGAGGACTGCCGCAACTACGTCGCGACCATGGAGGGCGAGAATCCAGACTCGTGGATCGTCGTTGGCGGCCATTACGATGCGATCTGTTACAGTCAGCAGGTCATCATCGGCATAGAGTACCCTGGATGCACCTCCGAGGGGGCGTACGACGATGCTACCGGAGTCGCTTCAGTGCTTGAGCTAGCCCGACTGATGAAGGAGTGGCAACAGCTCGCGTGGGACGAGTTCGGCATAGAACTCAAGCCGGAGCACACATGGAAGTTCGCAGCTTGGGACTACGAGGAATGGCAGGGCAGTGGGTCCCCTGAGGGGGCCGGATACGGCAGCGAGACATTCGTCACCACGCTGCCCGAGGGAGTCGAGATTGCCACGTACATCAACCTCGACATGTATGGCCTGAACTGGCCTGTCGAGACCCAGTTGGCAAGCCAACTCAGCGGCTGTGACGAGGACTACTTCCACCTCTATCTGTTCACCTCGCCGGTCGATGACTGGTCGTACTACGAGGACAGAGGGGTAAACGTCACCGACGAGATGCGCGAGCAGGCCGTGCTGCTGCAGGACAGGCTCGGGATGGTGCTGCACGAGCAACTGCAGTACCCGACCGAGTGGGTGGCCGTGCTAGACGACACCAAAGGCAATTCAGATCATTACAATTTCATCTCGCGCGGATGGCCAGCCACCTGGTTCCGCGGCATGCACGAGTTCCTCCAAGAGGAGGACGACACCTGCGAACAGTCTCCCAAGCACGCACCTACTGACAGGGTCGATGTCCTGTACACCTTAGCCGGCGGGCGTGGGGGCCTTGAGGCAGGAATGCAAACCGGGCTCAATGCCCTAGCCCTGTTGATGTGGAATGACATTACCGGAAATTGGGAGTGACCTACGCCGCCCCATTATTGATAAGCGCCCCACAGGGGCGAATCTACAATGACCCGAGCATATGCTCTACTTGCAAGCCTACTACTGATAGCCACCCCGTTGGCCGGATGCACGTCCAGTCCAGAAATCGAGGAAATCGTCGACGACATCCTCGGATGCATGGACGAGAATGCCCAGAACTACGACGATAACGCTACCGCGGAGCTGTTGGGCGACTGCATCTACCTAGCCTCGATGGAGATCTTCATGACCGCCATGACCGAGCAGATGGAGATAGATGAGATGCTCGAGATTATTCCCCAAGCAGGATACTCGATGTCAATCACGATGAGCGAGTGGAATACCGACATGAACATGCAGATGGACACAGTCATCGAAGAGATGGTGATGGCCGATTTGGATACCGAGTCGGTCTACGTCAAGATGGGCATGTCGATCGTGCCTTTCTTGACCTCCGAGTACACCCAAGTCCAAGTCGGTGAGATCGTCAACGTCCACTACATTTCGGGCGGGATGATGGCAGGCGACGGCGCCGGAATGGGCTCGTACCAGACTAGGGATGCTACCCCCGACGTCATGGAGACTATCTCCTCGCTGGTGAGTGTGTCTGATGCAGGAGAAGCCGGAGGGAGATGGGACTCAATCTTCCTACGGGCGATCTTAGCGAACTATCTAGCGACATGCCCGCCGATGCGGAGCCTGTAATCTCCTACGACGATGAGTCAGGGGTTCAGACAATGACCCTCGAGTACACCAACGACACCGGGCACGACATCTCAATCGTCACCCTAATCGACGAAAACGAGGACCTAATGTCCTACGGTTTTCCCACCGACAACGGCTCTGCCAGCTCTTCAATCAGCTAACAGTGATGTGGGGAGACGCCGTGGTCTTTGAGGTCGACGACACCCTACCAAGGACCTCGATACCAATCAATTTCCACATTGAGGGTATGCCCGAGGACAACTGGGACGATGGCGACGATGGCGACGATGGCGACGATGGCGACGGGGGATGAATGATCGCGACCCAGAGCAGATGATGGACTACATGGACACGGACGACGACGGCTATCTGAGCCTGCAGGAACTCATCGATTACATCAACAACGAAAACGAGCAGGACGGGGAACCTCCTATGTCCAGCGAGGACGAGGAGGGAACGGCTAACTGGTTCTACAGCGGCGATACCGATGGTGACGACCTGCTAAACCTCGACGAATTTACGCAATTGTTGGAATCCACCGGCGATGACGATGACGAAAACGAGCCCCCGACCCCCGAGGAGGCCATGGCGGAGGTAGACACCGACGGTGACGGCTACATGAGCTACCAGGAGTTCCAGGACGCTGGGAATCCGACCCAGAAAACCCCGAACTCGATTCGGAAGAGGTTGAATCTCTCTTCGATGATTGCGACTATGACGACAACGACCTAATCGACATCGACGAGATGCAGTGCTTCGTTGACGGCATCGGGGCCATGTTGGGCGGCTGGGCGATGACGATGGTGGCGATAAAGATCCGAGCAGATGTTCGACTATATGGACACGGACGCGACGGCTATCTGAGCCTGAAAGACCTCATCGATTACCTCAACAACGAAGGGAGCAGAACGGGGAGGAACCCATGTCCAGCGAGGACGAGGAGGGAACGGCTAACTGGTTCTACAGCGGCGATACCGATGGGGACGACCTGCTCAGCCTCGACGAATTTACCAATTAGTGGAGGAATCCACCGGCGGCGATGATATCTATTGGATGGACTATTATGAGGGCCCACTGCGAGTGGGAAGGAGACGCAGATGGGGAAGAGAACGCTTGGTATTGCAAGTATTCTGAAGATGATGAAACTGGGAACTTGGTGGTATTACTGGAGGACCAGGGGGTAGGCTGGCACTGCACTGACGACTTCGGACAGAGGAGGAATTCGAGACCTCAGAAAGGGGAAGAGTGGTCAGGGTTTTAGACGATGAGGGGATGGCCCCCCCCCTGAGGAGGCCATGGGGGGGGGCACCCCAATGGCGGCTACTGCTCCAGATTCCCCGGACCCCGGGACCGCCCCGAAACCCGAATGAAACCGGAAAATTCCCCGGGCGAGATTGGACTAGACCCCAAAGACCTGTCGAATCGAGGATAAGGCTTCAGCTGGCACGAGACTGCACGATGGTGGTGATGAGAATCCTGAGCAGATGTTCGGGCATTAGACAGGACGACGACGGTATGTGAGCCTCCGAACAGATTTCGCAAAGGAGGAGACGACGGATGATGAGATCCGACGAGGAGGAAACGGCCAACTGGTTTTCCTGGTGTATACCGATGGGGACGACTTGCTCAATCTCGATGAATTTACTACCTGTGTTGAGGATGGACATGACCCCCCGGGGGGGGGCGGGGACCCCGATGGGACGCCCCTGGACTTGGGGAAAAGGAGGCAACGATCGGAACCCCATCTACGAGTTCGCTGAATTGGGAGAAATCATGTCCGATGATGACGAAGGTGACGATGGCGACGATGAGGAGGGCGACGACGAGCCCTTCCGAGTCACTATGATGGTCATGGGCCAGACTCTGAACGCTCCTATCTCGGACTTCGAGGTCAGGTTCCTTTTCGATTGCGGTGAGCCTGACGAAGAGGGCAACGAGCCCCCGATCTCGGATTGCTCAATCGCCGCCTCGAACGGACTTACCGAGGGCTCAGCTGCTGTCGATCCCGCGATTGCCGAGTACGAATTCACCTACGAGTACCTAGACTACGACGGCGATGGCTTGATTTCAGACATGGACACCCTTGTCATTGACAATCTCATGCCAGACGTCCGGTCGAACTGTACGACACCTGGGCAGACCAGTACACACCGAATCGTTCGCCAAAGCTGAGATGCTCCGGGCTTCGGCGCGCTGATGGCCTGCGTTCTCTTGGGGGCCCCTTCCAAACCCCTCGCGACTGAGCACACCGAAAGCCCGTAGTCCCTGTCCCCTACTGGGGACAGGGCTATGAGGCCCCTCTAACGTGACTATACTGTGACGGCAGCGAAAGCGGCAGAAGCCGTTGGAGAAGATGTGGAAGAGGACCCTCTGGACAGGGAGCTGGACCGGATACGCCAGCGACGGACTGGGCAGAAGAGATTCTTCCGAGGCACCTTCGACGACTTGACTCTGGTCGTAGGGGTAATCGCCGGAATAGTGTTCTTCGGCGGGATGATGGTACTCTCAGCCGGACAACTAGCCCCGGGCTCGATTACTCTGGACCAGACCCTTCGAAGACCCCTCTCGACCCCAGTGGGAGTGTCTGGAAGGGAGGGCGAGGTCTGGATAAACATCTGGG
>BPDA01000003.1 GCA_019654055.1 Methanobacteriota archaeon
GCCGACCACCTGCTGTACATGCAGGTCGAAGGCAGGGTGATGGAATGGGTGGAGGCAGGCAGCCACGTGGTCGTCAACGGCTGGCTGCAGTTCGACGAGCGTTCCTACCGGTGGAGACTGCTGGTGCAAGCCACCGAGGTTGAGGTCTTGTCACAGGGGGAGACGCTGTACCTAGATTGGGAGGCCGAGCCCTACACCCTGACCTATGAGGTGGGCAAGTTGGTCGTCATAGATGGCACCATAGGGAGCGATGGCGAGGAGTGGTGGATCGAGGGGGATGCCCCGACCGACCGGCTCTGCATGCTCCCGTCCTCCGAAGACTTGGCTGACGACATAGTGGGTCAGTCGGGGGACTGGGGAGGCAGGCTGGCATGGTCCACTGACGAGGCCGAGGTATGTCTCGACCGAGGCTACGTCGAGGCCCTACAGCACCCCGCAGGCCAGTTCGGCGACGATCTCATGACGATGAAGGAGGTGGTCGAGGACCCGTTCGCCCACGTGGGCAACAGCTACCAGTTCGAGGGCTGGATCACCGATCCAATCTCGCCGGACTATGACAAGGGATATGTCGGTGACGGGCCAGGCTACTACGACAGGGACACCAAACTCAGGATAGAGTTCGTCGGCGAGCACGCGGAGTGGATTGAGGCCGATCAGGCGATTCGGTTCAATGCCACGGTGCTGTGGTCGGAGTCTGAGGGCAGGATCGTCCTGGAGGCGCGGTCATGGCTGCTCGGGGAGGCGCCGGCGCCGTCTGTGCTCAACTGGGGCGATGGCTACAACTCGTGGAGGTGGGACATCGGCAAGCTGGTGCAAATCACTGGCGAGGCGGTGATGGATGAGGACGGTAGCCAGTGGATTTCACGCTCCGGCTCAGATGAGAGGGTCTGCCTGCTGGGCGACGGTACCGAGGCCAGCCAGCAGGAGCAAATCGGCGAGCCCATCGAATGGACCGGTCGTCTGACTATGACCGAGGACTCGATAGGTAACTCGGCGCAATTCTGCATCGACATACGCTGAGGTGATTCAATGGACCCCTGGGTGCTGGACTTCGGTTGGCTGATTGGCTCCTACCTGTTCGGCATCATGCTGGGCTGCCTGACCGGTCTGATTCCCGGGTTCCATGTCAACAACGTGGCCTTAATCGCATTGAGTCTCTCTCCTGTTGCAGTCGCCATAGGGATCCCTCTGGATGCGGTGGCAGGAATCATCGTGGCCTGCGGCACTGTGCACACATTCCTGAACTACATCCCGAGCGCCCTCGTGGGAGCTCCTGACGACAACATGGCGCTCGCCCTGCTGCCTGGGCACCGCATGCTAATCTCAGGGCAGGCCGCACAGGGGGTCGCATACTCGGCTCGTGGCTCGCAGATGGGCATGCTGATGTCCATTCCCCTGCTAATCGTTGCGAGGTTGCTGTTCGGAGAGGATCCTGGACTAGGCCTGTATGAGTCCAGCCGCGATGTCCTCCCCTGGCTGCTACTAATTATCTCGATATTCCTAATCATGACCGAAACGACCAGATTGGCGTGGCCGGAGTGGAGCCAGCGTCTGACCAGCAGGCTCGTCTTACCTCTGCCGCGCAAGATCGAGTTCAACATACCAATTGGGAAGTTCAACATCCACCGCAGATGGGAGAACCTAGACCTGAGACTGGGCAGCAGCTCGAGGACCGCAGGGATGCTCGCTGCGACTTTCTTCTTCCTGCTCACAGGATTCTACGGCTGGGCTGTGTTTGAGCTGCCCGGTCGCTCGCCAATTGGGATGCCATCAGCCACCCTGCTATTCCCAGGCCTAGCCGGTCTGTTCGGGATAGCCAACCTAATCGACATCTACGTCACGACCTCGGAGATCCCTCCTCAGGAGGCCAACTGGGAGATGCCTCCGATGAAGCCGCTCGCAATCCCGACTTTCCTGTCCGCGATCGTCTCCTCAGTGATGGCCATCCTACCCGGGATGACTGCCGCTCAGGCGACTGTGGTAGTCATGAGTATGCGCAACCTCTGGGGTAGGCTGACAGACCCCGACTACATCCCTGCAGACTTCGAGCACGGCATCCAGCCGGGCTTCACGCCGAAGGCATCGCCGCTGGATGTGGATGACCTCGACGAACTCTCGGACGAGGAGAGGGAGATCTTTGAGGAAGTCCTGACCGAGGCCGGAGTCAGTCCCGACCTAGACCTAGGGGCCCAGAGCCAGCAGCAGGACCTCGAAGTCATCGCGGTGCTATCCTCGGTGAACACCGCTGTCACGGTGATGGTCCTAGGTTTCCTATACATGGTCGGCAGGCCGCGCTCGGGGGCCGCGCTGGCACTCAACATGATGTATCCCATCGACATGTGGAACGCCGTCGAGCCCCCAGCTGATTTCATCAGACTGTTGGGAATCACAATTGCCTCTGGTCTGTTCGCGGTTCCGGTTATGATCAAGGTCGGCAAGGGGATGCTTAAGATGCACGAAATTGTCCCCCTGAGGACGCTGGTATTCTCAGTCACCGGATTCATCGCGATTCTGGTCTGGCTATCCACCGGGTGGATAGGGCTTGGAGTCCTAATCATCGGAACTGCGATGGGTCTGATGCCGCCTCGGATAGGCATCCGGCGCAGCCACGCGATGGGGATTATACTAGTCCCGATAATGATGTACACGTTCGCGCGAGAATTCGACGGATTCGGCTTCATATGAGTCCAATACCGCGGTTTAGCACATTCTGAACGCAGTGTAACGCTTATCTCAGATACCCTTGTGTGCGCACGTAGAGAGTGCATACCATGAACCGTAAATCGATAGCAATGATGCTCACAGGAATAATCCTAGTCAGTCTAAACATGTTCGTCCTGACCGGGGTAGTCGCAAGCAACGTCCAAGCCGGAGTCGGGGAACTGATTGTCGCCGACAGAGATGGAGTGATAGAAGATGGTCAGGAAGAGCCGGACAAGTGGGAGAGAGATGATTGGCTAGTACAGACCTCCGAGAGAGCCTACTTCGCCTACAACCTGACGGACACAGATTGGCGAAACAGTGGACATGATGTCCCACCTTTCGAGAAGATGGGGCCATTCATCTACACGGTCACCACGACCAAGGATGTTCTAGACTTCGACCCTGAGGGTGGCACCATCACCTACTCGGAGTACGACTCGTTTGATTGGTGCGAGAATTGCACGTGGGTAGATGAAGAAGGCACCCCGCACGCATCGGTCTCGGGAGACTACGAGTTGACGAATGCGAACATCCTCTGGAACACGCAGAGGATGGCTGGAGTGGCCACCGGGATAACCTACGGCGAGATATTTGCTAAGGCTGGATTCACTCAGATGATGCTAATCAACGACATGCAGAACAGGGCGCCCAGCATCTGGGCAGCCAGCCAGATTGGCATGATGGTCCCCGGGGCATCACAGGCACTCCAGGATGCTGGCTACGACGAGGCAACCGCCGACGCCATGGCACCGGCTGCAGTCCTTAGGGGCTCGTATGACAACTGGCTCGCGCAGAGCGGCGCCAGCGACGTCGGCCCCGACTTCGCCGCATCCGCGCAGAGCATCTTGTATGATGCGGTCGACCCATCGACTGGGATTTGCATAGCGCTGACATGCGACATAGGGCCCATGCTGGTTGCTGGAATGGGGGAGCCTAGTGAAGCTACGACCTCCTCACGCGCCGCGCTTCTAGGATACGCAAGCACCGACCCCGAGGAGCTTGCACACATCGACTGGGCTGTGTACGCACTGGCCGGGACGATCTTCCAGTCACAGGGCGGCGGGGAGGACCTCTCAACCCTATCCAACGCGTCCTTGCGCGCGAGACTGGCGGAGGTCAGCGGAGTCGATATAGCCAACCCAGTGGCCTTGAACAACATTCTTTGGGGAACCGAGGGCTCGAGCCCGAACAACGGAATCCTTTCCGTTTCGGACTTCCAGGGAATCCCTCTATACGGGGTCGCGCTGTTCCTGCTAGGTGCTCAGGGCGACGTCTTCGGAACGATGCTTACCTACGGCATTGGGCTGACCCAACTGATGGGTCTCGCCTATGACTGGGCAGGGATTTGGATAGACATGGTTGGAGGCGTTCCGCTTGAATTCGAGATGATTCTTGTGGGAGGCTCCGGGACAATGGACGCCAATGCTTGGTGGCAGCACTCGTTCGGCTCCGAGGAGCCGATTGCCGGAGGATACATCCCAATCGGCCTTAACAGGGGTGATTTCGCTGGCACAGTCGATCTGACCCTTGATCAGGTGCGCGACATCCTGTATGATTCGGATTACGCACTGACCGGTGACTTCGCTACGGCGTTCGTCTACGGGGAGTTCTCAGGATCCTCCCTACCGGTTGGGTCGGAGGGGCCTGTCATGGGTGGTGACGTGCATACTTGGGACGATGCCTACGTCGCGGGACTATACGGTATCTCAGAGACAGATGCAGCCGCCCTGAAGAGCTGGGTCAAGGACTTCATGTTCGAACAGGTTGTAGGGGCTCTGCTAGCATTCCAATATGGCGCTTCAGCATATACCACGCAGCCAATTCATAACTGGCTCTATGGGTGGAGCGATCCCGTATTGGTTGGTCTTTATGGGGAGGAGAACAGCTGGGTCAAACTCGAGACCAACGAGACCTACTACGGGTCCGGGGGGAAGAGCACGGGGGACTTCTCGGTCTACCAGATGAAGATACCAACCAGCGTTGACGGGTTGAGTACGGCCGAGCACGCCTTCATGGAGGGTTACATCAACTCCGACGGAGACGGGTTGTGCGACTTCAAACTCGATGCCGCCGGCAACGCCGAATATGGAGTCGAGTGCGAGGCCAACGAGACCTACGGGATGACGGAGCACCTACCGTGGAGGGCCCCTCACAGGGAAGCTAGTGTGTATGGGCTACTCTCCGACCACGTCGGAAATTCCAACACTGAGATTACTGGGACCATAGGCGGCATTGCAGACGCCGACGAGCCATTCAGTGTCAATCTAGTTGGATACTCAATAGCACAGACCGAAGTGGGTGAGACCGTGACCTACAAGGGAATCGAGATGGTCGAACATCACGTTGCGCTGGACCCCGCCGAGAACCAGATCCAGGCCAAGTTGGTTGGATTCAGCTTGGGTGAGGTAGCGGTCCTTCCCGGGGCTCTGCCAGTCTACTTCGGTTCAAGTGTTGACATCAAGGTCGAGCCGGTGACCAACGTCGCGATGTACGGCAAGTCGGTTTCTAGATTCTACCTCGACCTCAGATGGGCGGGTGCGATGAACCCTGACTTCACCGACGCTGACGGCGACGGCGAGCCAGACGATTGGCAGACGCAGCCGGTATTTGAGATTCACACCTTCAGCGAGATTGGTGATGATGATGCTGCCTCGTTCAAGTGCACTGTGATTGACCACATGAGTTCTACTTGGTGGACTGACTTCGGTGGCGAGGGCGACTGCGAGCTTGAGGCTTTGACTACCTTCTCATACATCGCAGCGCTACTCTACGTCGCTGGAATCGGTCTAGCCGTCTACGGTGGCATGGGCCTGATTGCGACCTCCAGAGAAGAAGAGGTATAGTAGCCCCCGATTCACATAGTCAGCCGGCTATGCCGGCTGCGGGCCCGCGTGCACGAAGGGTTGAACCCATGTCGTCCAGCAGCACCGCCCCATGAGTGTACGCCCTAGGCGCTGTGCGGCGGCGCTCTCGCTGGGCATCTTGATGCTGATGTCGCTGTCGCCGGTCCTGATTGACGGACTTGGCGGAACGGGACCTGCAAGAAGCGCCTCCAACCGCTCCACGAACTGCTCAGCGATATGCATCAACGAGATGATGCCCAACGCCGACGGCTCCGATCAGGGTGTGTTCCCGAACGGGGAGTGGGTCGAGCTGCACAACTCGGGCTCAGTGGGCATCAGCCTTGAGAGTTGGACCCTTGAGGATGTCGGCGGCTGGATTCACCCAATCGATTCGTCAACCTGGGTTGGTTTCGACCAGCTCCCCAATCCATACGTCATTTCAGCTGGCTCCTACGTCGTAATCGCCGAGAACGAGGTCGGCACCCTGAGGCTGAACAACGCAGGCGAGACGCTGTACCTCAAGGATGCCAGCGGGGCCATCATCCACACAGTGACTACCGGCGAGGCATCCAACGGGATCTCGAAGATTCCCACTGCTGATTCATCTGCGGATTGGGTCGACTCAGAGGAGAACACCCCCGGGGCTGAGAACTCCGAGGGGACAGGTGGTGGCGGAGGAGAGACAGGGGGGACTCCCTACGATCTCACTCGGGTGATGATGATGCCGAGCGGGGCCGAGGTCACTGGACTGCATGTCAACTCACTGGGTAATCTGTTCGTCAACGCGATGCACCCCGACGATGATTACTACGATGCCACGGTCGGGGTGGTCAACGGGGTTGATTGGAATGCCCTTCCGGATGTGGTTCCTGAGCTCGAGCTTTCCAGTAGCGAATGGGATGTCTGGCATGGCGTAAGGGTGTCTCACGGAGATTACCAGGTGCTCGTGCAAAGCGGTGATGGGCTGTCCGAGGGGGGTGTTGCAGGGGGTATCTACGCTGTCGATGACGGTGAGCTCCTGTTCACCAGCCAGAAGCCAGACTTCAACGCCTTCGTCCCCCTGAACCCACAGGGCACCAGAGGCTATCTGTACACTACCTGGGAGAGTCGGCCTGCAGGGGTGAGTCAGCTCTTGATTCAGTGGAACTCGGCCTCGGAGGAATGGGACGTCCTAGGTGGCTTGATGCAGGACCTCAGCGGGATGAACGGTGGATGGGTGCTGTGCTTTGGCTCAATCAGCCCGTGGGGCACTCCACTTCTCTCCGAAGAGCTCTACTTCGCCGACACAGAAAACTGGAACGACCCCGGTTACCATTATCACTCAGACCAACAGGAACTGGCCGATTACTTGGGCTACTACCCCAATCCATACGATTACGGTTGGATCGTTGAGATAGAGGATGCGGATACGCCGACGCCGACCTTCGAAAAGCAACTCTCGATGGGCAGATTCTCACACGAGAACGCTCAGGTTATGCCCGATCAGAGGACGGTGTACCTGTCTGACGACGAGTACGGGACGGTGCTGTTCAAATTCATGGCTGACACGCCAGGTGACCTAGAATCGGGTACCTTGTATGCTGCTAGGGTCACACAGGACTTAGGAAGTAATCCCGCTACCACTGGGTTCGACGTTCAGTGGGTGGAGTTGGCTTCATCCAGCGATTCTCAGATTGAGGCTTGGATAGACGAGTATGATGGCATCACCACTGCGGATTTCGTCGATGGTGAGAACTCTTACATCTCCAATCAGGAGATCAACGACTGGGCCGAGGGAATCCTAGACGACGATTTGGATGGTGACGGCGATGTCGGTTCGGCAGTCGACGACAGGGTCGCATTCCTCGAATCAAGGAAGGCTGCCGGAGCCATCGGGGCCACCGACGAGTGGAACAAGATGGAGGGAGTTGTCTTCAACCCCGCAGCACCTGGTTACGTGTATCTGGCAATGTCGGACATCCGATACGACATGAGCGACTCGCAAGGAGACATCAGGCTGTCCGAGAACCGCTGCGGGATAGTCTACAGGATGCCGGTTGAGGACGACTGGGATGTCAGTCGGATTGAGCCGGTTATCGCTGGTGGAACCTACTCATCCGGCTCGTGCGACCCGAACCGAATAGCCGGACCCGACAACCTAGCTGTGCTCGATGATGGCAGGGTCCTAGTGGCCGAGGACACCGGCAAGCACGACAACAACATGCTATGGCTCTGGGATCCTCCCGTCGAGCCGACCGAATGGGACGGCGAGTACGACGTGAAGTTCACCCGCATCATGCCTGCAGAGGTCCCGGACAGGGACAACGACTGGTTCGAGTTGACCAACACGGGGGACTCGGTTGTCAATCTGGCTGGCTGGACCATCGAACGCATCCGCTCGACCGAACCCTGGGTATCTATGGTCAACGATCTAACAATCGATGCAGGTGCGTCAGTGGTGCTGACCGAGAACCCAGCCAACCTACTCGCGGACGGGGGCATCGAGGCCCTCGATGGCAACGTCGTGCTGAACAACATGCCCTGGTTAGTTGACTCCGGCAGCGCCCTGCAGCTGAAGGCCCCCGACGGCACCGTGGTGGATGCCATAGCCTTCGGCGGTGGAATCGCCGAGATTAATGGCTGGCAGGGCGCTGCCGTGTCAGTACCCGGAGATGGGACACCTGGGCTCATCCTGATGCGCGGCGGCGGCTGCGGAGACTACCCCGACACAGATACCGGGTCGGACTGGGAGCAGCGATGGATTAGGATTGGCGCCTCGACCTTTTGTGATGGAGGGCACTTCACGACAGGAGCAGCCTCGTCCGTATCCGCCTCAATAGGCCCAGATTCGGCCTTCAACGACTTGAAGCAGTGGATTGAGGCTGCCGAGAGTTCCATCCACCTGCACGTCTACCAGTTCATGAGCCCCGATCTGACCCAAACGCTCCTCGATGCGATTGCCAGAGGGGTCGAGGTGACGCTGCTGCTTGAAGAAGGGATTCTCGATGGCAGCAGCACGGTCAACAACCAGAGGGGGCACGCACAGACTCTGCATGATGCGGGTGCGACGGTTCTCTGGATGGAGGACCCTACTCAGATCAGTTCGCCTTACGCGTTCATTCACAGCAAGGTGGCTGTCAGAGACTCTGAGAGCGTGTGGATCTCGTCTGGTAACTGGAAAGACACCAGCGTGCCTCCCGATGGGGTAGGCAACCGCGAGTGGTCAGTGATATTGAACTCCCAAGCCGCTGCCGAGTTGGTCCTGTCCCGGATGGCATGGGACGAGAATGCTCAGCATCTGCACATCTTCCCTCACTCGTCTTGGCACGCTCCGACTTTCGACTGGACCATGGAGGAGCCGTGGCACGAGGGCGAACTGACGCCCATCGAGTACCATCAGGGTCCGTTCGATGCCCAACTCCTGACTTGTCCTGATGACTGCGTCACGGGCATAGTCTCGATGATCGAATCAGCGCAGCAATCAATCGAACTTTCTGTGCAGTATTTGGATCTGGACTGGTACTGGGGCTTCGGTGAAAACCCAATCATTGCTGCTCTCCACGATGCAGCGCAGAGAGGCGTAAGCATACGCCTGATGCTGAACGGATTCTACGCAGAGTGGGACGAAGAGATTCGCGATGCCATCCACATGTTCAACACGGATTGGAACGCGACCGAGGGGCTCGATGCCACGGCGCGGCTGATGGCCTACTCCGACACCATCGTCAAACTGCACAACAAGGGCGCCATCATCGATGGCTCAAGTGTTCTCGTTGGAAGCATGAACTGGGGTTCAAGTGCGGCATTGAGGAACCGCGAGATGGGTGTGCTGATCCACCATCAGGGGCTCGCCGCTGAATACTCTGCCTCCTTTGAGGAGGACTGGAACAGATTGGATCCGACTACCGACTCAGACGGTGACTTGCTCCCGGACCAGTGGGAGGTCGAGTACGGGCTCAACCGGCACTCTGCGGCCGTCCTCGGTACAGCCCTCAGCGAGCAGTCTCTGGACCCTGACGAGGACGGGTTGAACAACCTCGAGGAGTTCCAGTTGAACGGGGACCCGTTGTCCAATGACACCGACGGCGACTGCATACCCGACGGTGAGGAGTCGGCATTCGCGCAAAGCGTACTCCGCTCGCCCTCATTCGCCATGACTTCCGGAGACGTGGACGAGAACGGCGTACCAGACGGGGAGCAGTACGGCTGCCAGACCATAGTGGACGGAGGCGGGACCGGTGGCGGGGATGACGGTGAGGCAGGAGGTAACGACTCAGTGGAGGAAGAGCCCGACGACGGCTTCCTCAACATCAGGGAAGATCCGCTATCTAGGCCGGGGGCGAAATTCCTGTTCTGGTTGATGGTCATTTCCACGATATCACTGGCTCTGGCCGGAGCCTCGATGTTCCTGCAGCCCCGCAAGGGTACAGACGAGGTTCTCGTCGACGACTCCGGCTACAAGTTCGACGACCCGGACTCCAGTCTGGCGATTCTCAAAGGGACCAGTTTTGACGAAGGGGCAGAGGACGCGCGCGCGCGAAAGGAGGGGCGAGATGACGGCTCGCACGGCTCCATCAGACTGGATGGTTTCGGATTCGAATCCTCCACGCGTGACGAGGTCCAGTGGATGCTAGATCAGGGGCACACGATGGATGAGGTTCGCGCCGAGCTCGGAGAGGAGGAGTGATGTCCGAGGCGATTCGCCGCCTCGTTCAAGGCGTGGTTGACGGTTCGCTGTCCGATGACGAGTTGGCCGAGTGGCTGCGTGACGTATTCGACGAAGGGCTCTCCGAGCAGGATACGGTAACCCTGACTGAAGCGATGCGGGACTCGGGCGATGTCCTGGAATGGAGCTCCGATATCTCTGATCTAGTGGTCGACAAGCACTCCACAGGGGGAGTGGGTGACAAGGTGTCGCTGGTACTAGCCCCCGCCCTAGCATCGTGCGGTCTGAAGGTGCCTATGATCTCGGGCCGGGGGCTGGGCCATACCGGAGGAACACTGGACAAGCTGGAGAGCATCCCGGGGTTCAGCGTGGAAATGGGGATCAGCGGCATCCGCGAGCAGGTCGAGGGCATCGGCGTCGCCATGGTCGGCCAGAGCGACGCTCTAGTCCCTGCAGACCGTCGCATGTACGCCATGCGCGACGTCACCGGGACGGTGGCGTCGATTCCCCTGATTACTTCCTCAATCGTATCCAAGAAGGCGGCTGAGGGGCTGTCTGCGCTGGTACTGGACGTCAAGTTCGGCCGGGCCGCCTTCATGCCCGAGCGCGAGCATGCCGAGGAATTGGCGCGCTCGCTCGTCGATGCCGCAAACGGCATGGGAATCGCGACCACGGCGGTGCTGACTTCGATGGAGCAGCCCCTCGGCTGCGCCATAGGCAACTCGCTGGAGGTCCTCGAGAGCGTCGAGACGCTGTGCGGAAGGGGTCCCGAGGACCTCGAAGAGTTGGTCTGCGTGCAGGGCGGCCTACTTCTGCAAGCCACTGGGCTTGCAGCTGGCTTCGAGGCCGGGGCGGTGATGATTCACGATAGTCTGCATGACGGTTCAGCATTCCAAAGGTTTCGCGAGATGGTGCAGGCCCAAGGGGGAGACGCCTCGGTCCTCGACAGCGACGCTTCGCTGACGCGGGGGCTGGGGCTGATGGGTCCGGAACTGAACACCACCGAGCTGTCATCTGGCTCGGCGGGTTGGGTTGAGGACATCGATGCCATGGCAATCGCCACGGCATGCTTGGGGCTCGGTGCTGGAAGGACCAGATTGGGAGACATAGTCGACCGTGCGGTGGGTGCCATCCTCGAGGTGCAGGTCGGGGACCGATTGGAGGTGGGGGAGCCATGGATGGTCCTCTACCACCGCGGTGAGATGGACAGGGGGGTCTTGGAGGGGCTTCTGGGTTCAATCACGCTCTCCGACGAAGAGGTAGTCCCCAAATCGAGGATAGCAGAGGTGTTTGAATGAGGTTCGGCCACATAGACCGGATTAGGGCCATCGCCGTGCTTTGCATGGTCGAGGTTCACACGGCTGCAATCATCCCCCCGGAGGGCATCAGCGTAGGCCACCCTGCCGCCTTCGTCGCGGCTGCCTTCGGCGGCATGGCCGCTCCCATGTTCGTGACCATATCCGGCTGGGGCATCCACACCAGTGCCACTCGTAGGGCCGCAGACCCGAGCCATGACACTGGGATGTGGCTGCGATGGCTGACCCCGAGGGTCCTGCTGCTGGGCCTGTGCCAACTGCTAGTCAACCTGCTTCTCAACGTCGACAGGGGTGGTCGCTTCGAATGGCATACCCCCGGCGTCCTGACGCTGCTGGCCGTAGCCGCTCTGCTGGCACCAGTCCTGATACGACTGTCGATGCGCTCGCGCACGGGGCTGATGCTGCTGATGGTGGCTTCTCCTCTGGCTCTGGGGGACGCCTCGGGCACGGACTGGACGTGGTGGGAGAGGGTCGGTTCCCAAGGGGCCTCCGAATGGCTCGCGAGGCTGCTGTGGAACGGTACCTACCCTGCGGTGCCGTGGCTGGGCTTCGTCCTTCTGGGCTCCATCATCCACGACCTCGCCGACGAACCCTCTGCCAGAGAGCGTAACATCGCCCTCGGCCTAGTTGCCACCTCCGTCACCGCAGCAGTAGCGGCCTACGAAGGCATCCCGTGGGCCCTGACCGAGGGTGAGGCGGTGCTGACGTTCTTCCCTGCCAGCCCAGCCTTCCTTGTGGTATCGGGAACCTTCGTACTACTCGCCCACAGGGCGCTTGAGGGCTCGGAGTCCAGAGGCGGGGAGCCAGGGGGGAGGAGATAGCTGGAGTTTCTCGAGCCGGCAGGTCGAATCACGCTCACGATCTACGTCGCTCACTTCGCCGTCCTCGGAGCGGTTGCGTCGGCGATGCAGGGCGAACCTCGGCTGGAGCTCGTCCCGGCTTTCGCTGCGACCATCGCCCACACCCTGATCTGGATTCCCCTAGCGGTCTGGCACCAGAAGCACATCCCCGAAGTCTCGTTGGAGTCCATGTTGAGGAGACTCAGTTAGGCGTCACCGAAATCGGACCGAACCACACCTCGCCCTCTTCGTTGGACGCCATTATGCGGACGTAGTGGGTGCCGCCATCGCTTGTGAAGCTAATCTCGGCCGCACCGGAACCGACCTGTGGCGTACCCACGCTGACGCTGTATGGCCAGAGCTGGGAGTTGTTGCCCATGTCGGTCTGACCGTAGTAGACAGTAAGGGATGTGTTCGTACCGTTGTCATAGACATCCCAAGTGACATCCGCGGTGCTGCTGGTGATGTTGGCAGTGCTCAGGTTCCTGAGAATAGCGTCGTAGGCGTGGTACTCTCCGCGTAACGGGTCTTCGACCCAGACAGGGAGGTGCTCGAGCGCATCGAAGGTGGCTTGGGTGAGTGGGAAGCCCCATGCCGCGTGATAGGGGGCTAGGTTGTACCCCGTGGCGTTCGAGACATGCAGCACCCATGCGTTGAACTCCTCTGTGTCGCCTACTGGCACTTCGGCGGAGGGCAAGGTGTAGTAGACACTGAGTGCCTCCGTAATTGGATCCCATCCCCACTCCTCCTTGATGATCAGATACGTGTCGAGTGCTATCCAAACGGACCAATTGGAGATGTTGGAGCCGTCGTCGAAGTAAGCGCGCATACGTGATGCTCGCTGTACTGGGTCGACCGCCCCGTGACCCTCGACCCCGACCAGGTCTTCCATCAGGTAGACGCTGGCGAAGTTGCATCCCGTCTCGGTAGTACCGGGCAGTGTGGAAGGCATCCACTGGTGGTTGTGGCCGAGCTCGTGGAACATGCCCCAATCGCCGTTCTCGGACATGTATGAGACATTGACCACTCCGGCGACGCTCAGGTCGTGCGCCATGAACGGATATCCGGAGTGCATCCAGCCAGCAGATATCTGTGCATCGAAGACTGCCCTCTCTACCCTCGGCCACGGCGTGTAGCCGTAGAGTTCATGCTCCATCCCTAGAGCCTGATCCCACCAGTCCATCAGGTCCTGGGGGTTGTCTAGGTCCCTAATCTCGTGGCTCGGGACAGTCAGAATGAACTGGTCGCTGCCAATCTCTGCCCACGGCGCCGGGTCGTGACGGTACTGCTGCAGCCACTGGAACACATCGGTCTCGCCGTGTATGTACCTCGGGGCCTTGACCGCGTTAGAGACGGTGATGTCGAAGTCACCCAGGATGGAACCAGCTTGGATGCCGATGTATATCGGGCCGCCGAAGGCGTTGCCGACCTCCATAGTGTCCTCGTCGACGTACCACCACCTGACAATCTGCGGATGCCGGTGGAGCTGGCTCTTGCCCCAAAGGCTGTCGCTGTGGGCACCAACCAGGACGTACGTGCCGGAGTCAACTACCTCGGCAGGCAGGGTCACGGTCACGACCTCGCCTGGGGCAGCATATAGGCCGGTGGTCATCCTGACGTGGGATCTGGCCTGAGAATATCCAAAATTGCTTGGAAGCCCACTCTGGTTGCCATCTATAGACATGGTCCGGGATATCCTAGTGGCGTTGGCGGGGACCTCCCCGGGGAACTCGACATGACTCGGGTGAACGGGTAGCTCGCTGGCGGCTAGGCCCTGTGTCAGGGCGGCCTCCACCCTAAGGAGCGTGTCTGCGACCGGGTCCTCTCCGAGGTTGTGCCCAACATTCTGCCACAGGGTGCCATACTGGATTACCGTCCATCCCGTTACGTTGACTGTCTCCCTAAGTGGCCCCCAAAAGCCATCGAAGTCCAGAGCCACGACACCTGTGCACGATGACAGGGTGGCGTCGGCGATTGCCGCATCTTCGACCGAGAGGGTCTGATTGTCGATCCTGTCAGCTCGGATCGCCTCTATCGCGGCCTGCGGTCGAGTCAGTTCGTGAGGTACCACTCTGAAGTCGACGGTGTTGTACCCCCATGCATGTGACACGAACAGCCCGGTGGTCTTGGCTATCTTGTTGCCGGGGTAGTTGTGCGAAACGTCGCTGTTGGAATATGACCAATACCATGCGTGACCCCCCATGATGAGGCCGCCGCCATCCAGCATGAAATCGATCAGGTTCAGATTGTCTTGGTCGTCATGGCCATTCCAGAACTCGTCTAGCAGGCAGTCTATCCCCGAGAGGTCCGCAGGAGTGACCGATAGGTGTACCGTGTGCCCTTCGCCCTGCAGCTCGTCCTCAAAGTCATCATAGCCCGCTCCATAGGCGAGCCCCACGTCCGCGTTCTCGCCGCAGACCCACTCGACTGCGCGCAAGGAGAACTCGGTCTCCTTGACGCCAGCGCCGTCGACCCAGCTCTCGTGGCCGTACCCGAGCATCTTGCCCCTACCTACATGGCTGCCGGAGATTACTGGAATGGTTGAGCCGTAGCCCTCCTCGGCGAAGCCGACCGGGAATGCCCACTGCCCGATTGGCAGAACCGGAGAGGGCCAGCCACCCCAGTTCGTCTGCCCCATTCCTCTCAGCAGGTCGGACTGGTCGGCTGCGAGGTCGTGCACCGCTATCCACAGGTTCAGCCCTGCCGCCCCTCCGGTGTTGTTAGCCCAAATCGTGTACTCTATCCACCCGGTACGCTCGTCGGGGGTGCCAGTAATGCTGCCGTTGGATAGTAGGATTAGTCCGGAGGGCAATGCGGGGCTGACCTCCCAGGTGTCAATGTCAGGTCCGTCGTTGGTGGCCGGGATGAGGATGCTCTCGTTGGCCTCCAGCGCAAACTCCAATCCGGGCCATGAGATAGCATCAGGGGGCAGGCTGGTAATCCTGAACTGTAGCGTCGTGGAGGCGGGGCCGCCGGAGTTGTTGGCCCAGACGGTGTGATGAGTCCATGGCTGCAGCAGCGTTGCAGTGCCACTGACCTGCCCGGTGTAGTGGTCGAACGCGAAACCCGAGGGCAACGGAGGGTCGACCTCCCAAGTGTCAGGATTCCCTCCCTGCCAGCTCGGCGTGACCTGCCCGATGTCATCGCCCTGCCTGAGGTCGAACTGGTAGGGCTCGTAGGCTAGGTCTCGGTAGGGATGTCCCTGACGTCGATGATGATGGTCGAGGACAGTGAGCCTCCAGTGTTTTGGACCGTGATTACGTACTCCCTCAGAGGGTGGACCGAAACCGGGGTACCTCGCAGAGAGCCATCGTACTGGTGCAGAGTCATGCCATCAGGTAGCGGGGGTTCGATTGCCCATTCGGTCGCCTCGCCGCCCTCGTAGGATGGTATCACTTGGACAGTCTGGCCTATGGTCCAGTAGAACGGGTGCCCGGGGTACGACAGAGCCGTGGGCTGCTCGTGCAGGGTGATAATCCTAATCGGGGCTTCGACTGAGCCGCCCGAGTTGGAGGCGGTGATGGTGTGGTTGGTGTCTCCGAGAGAGCGTGCTATCCCGGTTATCGAGCCGTCATCCAGAATCGCCAGCCCCTCAGGCAAGGAGGGGCTGACTGACCAAGAGTCCGCCGAGCCCCCCATCACCAGGGGCTGCCCCATGGAGCACTCTTGCCACAGAGTGCACGACAGCATATCCGAGAGGTAGTGAATCGAGTCCGGTGCTGCAGCCACCACGGTGATGTCGATGGTGGTGGCCGTGGAGCCCACGGAGTTGGTCCCGATGATTGTGTGGCGAGTCTCCTCCGCCTCCTCCTCGGGAATCCCACTGATGACACCTGAGGCACCATCTAGGGACAGTCCGTCAGGTAGCCGGGGATTGACGAACCAGTTCTGCGGCCCGTCACCGAGGAAGCTCGGGGTCAGGGCCTGCATCTCGACCCCGTGGACCAGAAGTATGGAGCTCTCTCCGTAGGTCAGGGAACTCGGCTGCTGCATCAGCCTGCAGGCATCCCCGGTGAAGACTTGGTGCGACATGCAGTCGTCCTCGGTGATGACGTGGACGAAGCAGTCAGGATGGGATGGCTCAGCCACGCAGTCGACCTCTTCCGCGGGCTCTCCCTCCCCTCCAAACAGCCCGAGACATCCCGAGCTTAGCATCAGGATCGAGAGGACGAGGGCGGCGTTGCGCTTGGGCTGCACGGACCCGATTGAGCGGCCCCTGCCGAAAAAGTGTGCGTAGGCCGTGCTCCCCTGTAGGGAGCACGTTCACGCGAGACCCGGGTATGCCGGTCCGGGCTCGAAGCAGTAGTGCACGGTCTGGAAGCCCGACTTGAACTCGGTGACGTCCGTGCGGACCGCCTTGGGATCTTCTTGCGAGAGCAGCGCCCTCGCGAAGAAGCGTGCCACGTCCTGCATCTCATCGGGTCTCATGCCGACCCTAGTCAGCTCGGGAACCCCTAGCCTGAGCCCGCTGGGGGACATCGCCTTGGTATCGCCTGGAAGCATGTTCATGTTGGTGATGATGCCGGCCTCCTCAAGCAGCGCGGCTGCATCCCTTCCAGCCCCGGAGTCGGCCTCGCCATGGCGGGTGAGGACCTGATGGCTGGCAGTGTAGTCGCGCTCCTCGGCCATCACCTCGAAGCCTTCTGCCGCGAGCGCGGCGCCGAGCGCCCTAGCGTTGGCGACGATGTCCTTGGCGTAATCGGAACCGAACTCCTCGAACTCGGCCAGCGCGACCGCTTTTCCGGCCACGTGGTGGAGGTGGTAGGAGGAGCAAACGCCGGGGAAGATCGCGCTGTTCAGGCGGCGTTGGAACTTGGGGTCATCGGAGTCTGAGAGGAGGAAGCCCCCTTGCGGGCCGGGGAACGTCTTGTGACTGCTACCTGTCATCACGTCGGCACCCTCTCGCAGAGGGTCCTGGAACTGGCCTCCGGCAATCAGCCCGAGGACGTGTGCGGCGTCGTACATCACCTTGGCACCGACCTCGTGGGCCGCGTCGGCCAGCTCCTCCAGAGGGGTCGGGAACAGGAAGACCGATTGGCCGAACAGAGCCATGTTGGGCTCGGTCTCCCTGATTAGGGCCGCTGCTGCATCGATGTCGGGCTCCATGCGACTCTCGACCCAAGGATATGTCACGAGATTCAACCCCCTCAACCCCACAGCGCCCATACGGGCGTGGGAGATGTGCCCTCCGTCAGCGGTGGAAACCGCGGTGATGGTGTCCCCCGGCTTCGCTAGGGCCTTGAGGCCAGCCATGTTGGAGACGGTCCCCGAGGTGGATTGGATGTTGGCGAAACTGCAACCGAAGACGCGCTGTGCCGAGGCGATGCCAATCTCCTCGATGGTGTCGAAGTCGTCGCAACCCTGGTAGTACCGCTTGCCCGGCAGGCCCTCAGCGTACCTGCCATGCAGGTCCGAGTCGCAGGCCCTGCGAACCAGTGGGCTGAGGATGTTCTCGCTGGCTATCATCGGCAGGCTGTCGCGGTAGTGCCTGCCGGACTCGTCGACGGCACCCAGAATCCTCGACGTTGCCTCGCGAGCGCTCATGCGCCATGCATCGAGAGTAGGTCAAAGAGGTTAGCGGAAGGGCGTCTGACCCCCTGCATTCAGACCCATCGTGGGAGAGTATTTTGAATCGGGGCCGACATGGTGGCCCATGAGCCGACGCGCTACCCTGACTGCCATCCTGACTGCAATGCTCCTGTTAACGGTCCCTTACGCCGTACTCGCGACCGATTCGGACGGCGACGGCACCGACGACGCAAACGACGACTTTCCGGACAACCCGTGTGCTGACACCGACACCGACGGGGACGGGTTGCCCGACACGGTAGTGAGCGGTTGTACCTCCCAATCGGTTGTCGGCTACACCTCCTTCGAGGACCCTTTCACCATCGCGAGCGTGAAGTACACTGACACTGGAAACGATTCGGTCAGCAGGTACCTTTGGAACAACGCCAACGAACCGCATATCGCCCACAACCAGACTAATGGGACAGAGATGGGTTTCACCCTCTACTACACCTCGACTGGTGGCGTCGGACTGACTGACGGTGACTACTTCGGCACAATCAACTACACCGGGACTGTCGGCAGCTTCACCGATGGTAACAACGGCTACCAGATGTCGGATGTCGATGGCATCGCTACTCTGGCTCTCGATGATATCACAGCAGAAGTGGTGACTTTCGACTTCTTCCTCCAAGACACCGGATACGAGACCTCGAACCCCGTGGACTACCTCGTAATCAGATTCATCGGCGCGAACAGCGATATCGAAATCGTCAACACAACGGGCTACGACATCGACACCGACAACTCGTCATGGCTCGACACGTGGACGACGATGACGGTGATGATAGGAGCGGCCGGGCACGGTCATCTCGAAGTCGAATTCTCCTCGAACTCTGCTATGGAGGCCCTGTACCTCGACAACATCCAATTTACTGCTGCGGTGACGCTGTCGGCCGATACCGACGATGACGGGGACGGGTGGAGCGATGTCGATGAGACGGATTGCGGGACCGATCCGCTGGACGGTAACGACGTGCCCGCGGACACTGACATGAACGGCATCTGCGACGCTCTCGAGGGCGATGACTTCGACGGCGATGGGATTCCGAACGACAGTGATCCCGACGACGACAACGACGGTGTGGATGATATCGATGACGATTTCCCGCTGAACCCCAACGAGACCACGGACACCGATGGGGATGGTGTGGGGGACAACGCCGACGAGGACGACGACGACGATGGTTGGTTAGACGACAACGAGCTGGGCTGCGGGACAGACCCGCTGGATGACTCTTCAGTCCCATCCGACTACGACGCCGACTCCGTGTGCGACTCACTAGATGCGGATGACGACAACGATGGCGTCGACGACGCGGACGACGCGTTTCCCCACGACGACACCGAGTGGATCGACACCGATGGGGACGGTAAGGGAGACAATGCCGACGAGGACGATGACAACGACGGCTGGGATGACTCCGACGAGTCGTCTTGCGGCACCGATCCAGGCGATGCCGGCTCCGTTCCCGCGGACCTAGATGCGGATGGCACTTGCGATGCGCTGGACGATGACACCGACGGCGATGGGTGGTTAGACTCCGACGAGTCGTCTTGCGGCACCGACCCAAGCGACGCCGGTTCGGTCCCATCAGACGTGGACTCCGACGGGGATTGCGACGTTCTGGACGAGGACGCGGACAACGACGGCTGGAGTGACTCCGACGAGGCGACCTGCGGGAGCGACACGATGGACCCGGACTCCGTGCCGGCAGACCAAGACGGGGACTCCGAATGCGACGCTGTTGACTCGGACATCGACGGTGACGGTCATGACAACGACGCTGACGAGTTCCCTGGGATGCCTCCGAGTGGGTGGACAGTGACGGGGATGGCACCGGAGACAATGCGGACGCCGATGACGACGGAGACGGCTGGGACGATGATGTCGATGAGTTTCCACATGACGACACCGAGTGGGTGGACAGTGACGGGGATGGCACCGGAGACAATGCGGACGCCGATGACGACGGAGACGGCTGGTCCGACGCGACCGAGTCCGACTGCGGCAGCGACGGGGTGGACGAGGATTCGGTGCCGGCCGACTTCGACGGTGATGGCCAGTGCGACGACCTCGACCCGGACGACGACGGTGACGGAGTTGCAGACAGCGATGATGCGATGCCGAATGATCAGAGCGAGTGGGACGACACCGACGGCGACGGAATCGGAGACAACGCCGACCTAGATGACGATAATGACGGTTGGTCCGATGCTGAGGAAGGTGAATGCGGGGCTGACCAGTACGACAGTGACAGCACGCCGACCGATTACGATAACAACGGGGTGTGTGACGCCAACGACCCCATCATCGAGCCGGAGCCCGAGGGCACCCCCGGATTCGGCCTAATCTCGGCTCTGGCCATGCTCGCCCTTGCGGCTTTCGCTCGAAGGGATTGATGGCGCCGACAGCAGGACTCGAACCTGCGACCTGTGGATTAACAGTCCACCGCTCCACCAACTAAGCTATGTCGGCCTGACTTGCGGCTGGCCCCACCCTTCATCAAAGAATCGGATTACTCCCATTCGATGGTACCGGGTGGCTTGTGGGTGACATCGTAGACGACTCGGTTCACTTGACCCTTCAGCGAATTGGTGATCTCGGTGCTGATTTCGGCCAGCACGTCGTGTGGTATCTCGGAGTACCTTGCGCTCATCCCGTCTAGGCTCGTCACTGCTCTGACCACCACCGTCTCCCCGTGCACGCGCGCGTCACCGTGGACGCCTACGCTCCTGACGGGCAGCAGGGCCGCGAAGTACTGCCAGGGCAACTCACACCTGCCCTCGGCAGCGGCGACCTGCAAGTGGGTCTCGACGATATGGCAGGCCTCTCGGCACGCCTCGACCCTGTCAGGCGTAATCTCGCCGAGAACACGTACGGCTAGGCCAGGGCCGGGGAACGGCTGACGCTCGCTCGAGGGTATTCCGAGTTCGCGGGCTATGGCGCGTACCTCGTCCTTGTAGAACTCGCGCAGCGGCTCGACAATTAGCAACTCGACATCATCAGGGAGCCCTCCTACATTGTGGTGCGACTTGATGACGTCGCGCTCGCCGCCGCCGGACTCTATCCAGTCAGGGGCTATGGTCCCCTGGACCAGGAACTTGGCACCACATCCGCTCTGTTCGTCCTCGAAAACTCTGATGAACTGCTCTCCGATTACCTTGCGCTTGTCCTCTGGGTCGGTGACTCCGGCGAGATGACCCAAGAAGCGTTCCGAGGCGTCGACCACCTTGAGTTCGATGCCGAGGTCCGAGAACATCTCAGCGACCTCCTCCGACTCGTTCTTGCGCATCAGCCCTGTGTCGACGTAGACGCAGTGCAGCAGGCTCCCTACCGCACGGTGCGCGAGAATCGCGGCCACCGTGCTGTCGATGCCCCCGGAGCATGCGATAATCGCGGTGTCGTCAATCTGGGACTGTAGGGCCTCGACCGCCTCGTCCACGAGGACCTGGGTCTGCACCAAGGGCTCACTCCCTCAGAGACTCGTCGTCGGCGATGACTCCCGCGGTGCGCGCCTCTCGCCATTCGGAGAATCTGGATGATAAGTCGGCATCGCTCAGTGAGAGAATCTGGACGGCCAGTACGCCGGCGTTGTCACCGCGGTCGACGCCCACGGTCGCGACCGGCATCCCGGGGGGCATCTGGACTATCGAGAGCAGGCTGTCGAGTGGTACCTTCCCGCCAACCGGGACTCCGATTACCGGTAGGGTGGTCATTGCTGCTACCACACCGGGTAAAGCGGCTGCCATACCTGCCATGCCGACGAACACCTTGCATCCGTCTTCTATGGCCAATGTCACGACGCTCTCGAGGTACTTTGGCGCCCTGTGGGCAGAGGCGACCCTGACCTCGTGCGAGATCCCGAACTCCGATAGCACTGCCGAGCACTTGTCGGCCACGTGCAGGTCGGACTTGGACCCAAGCAGAATGCAGACGTCCATGCACTGCCGGGTAGTGGTCGGTTCAAATGCCTGCCGTCTTAGCACTGTCCTGCTTTTGGGCATCGAGGGCGAGAAGCCTCTCTGGCCACTCCAGTCCCATGTCGATCACAGGGGGTTTCGACAGGGGGCCTGCGGCGAGAGCATCGCCCACCGGACCGACGTGGAACGGATCGTGTACGAAACCGGACCGGTCGATTAGGGCAACAGCTAGGAAGCGATCGTCGCCACGGCTCGCACCCGAGATTGCGAGGCGTCCGTAATCGCAGTCGAGAGCGGCTATCGGTCCCGTGGTCCAAGACTCGGAGGTAACCTGCCACTCAGGAGGCAGCATTGACTCCGAACCCCATTTTGAATGGTCTATCGGCAGAAGCCACCTCGATGAGGGAATCTGCAGCACCCGCTTGATTCGGCGGTAAGTCCGGAACCAAGCTAGCCAGAATAGTGCGTAGGAAGCCCAACCGAATAGCGGACTTGTTAGGACGTGTAGGGCGAAGGCTGCCGAAGCGGCAGCGAAGGTGGCCCAGTCGAACGGGAGGGATAGAATCGTCCCGCGCGACATCGGTTGGGTGGAACGGGCCATGTAGAGTGGAACTAGGACCAGAGCCCATGACAGGGAGAAGAACAGTGCTGACACGATCTGGTCGTCTGTAGGGAGGCGCTCAGGCAGAACGAGGGGTATGGCAGAGAGCAGCAGGAACAACGGCGACCATGCAAGAGGCAGTAGGATGGATGGTGCGACGGGCTGCAGACGTTGTCTGGTCCAGCCTCGGCCGCCCTCCTGGGCATTAGTGCTGGGCCAGCTCTCGGGGGGACTGGACTCACCGCGCCTGTTGCCATGCTGAGATGAGTCTGTAGGGAGTTTCCACCATCCCGGCTCTCCTACCAGCCAGTGGTGGTCCAGTCCAGACTCCATGGTTGGCGCACGGGCGTTGGGGTCTTGTCCGCTTCGGCTCACTCAGGGCCCGGATGTCTGAGGACTAGGTTGCGTGCCGCCCAAACCTCGTCCACTCTCCTGACATCAGTGGTGTGAGGTGCGGAGGTGACGATTTCGGGGTCCTCGCAGAGAATCTCGTGGAAGTCATCAGCGAACCTGTCCATGACCTCCTTCGACTCGGTCTCGGTGGGCTCAATCATCAGGCACTCCGGGACTATCATGGGGAAGTACAGGGTAGGGGCCATGACTCCATAGTCAAGCAGCCTCTTGGCAACGTCCCTACCAGTCACACCCACAGCGTCCTTGAGCGCGCTCAGGGAGATGGTGAACTCGTGCTTCACCACATCGGCTGGGGCCCCATCCAGAGGCATCGCATGCATCCGCTCAGCAGTGTCGGAACCGGGGTGCAGGATGCGGTGACGAAGGTAGTTGGCGTTCAGCACGGCGTGCTCACTCATCCGCTCCAACTCCCTGCCGTACCTCCTGTAGAAAGCCCAGGCACGGACCACGGCACCAGAGTTGCCATGCCACTGTTGGATCTTGCCGATGCTGGACTCCCCGACCTCCCTCCAGAAATACCAGTAGTCGTCGCCAACCCCTTCCGGATCGTCTGCGACCCGGTCCCTGCGGTCGGCTATCGGACTCGGGAGGAATGGAGATAGGTGCGACTTCACCCCAATGGGTCCGCTTCCAGGCCCGCCGCCCCCATGCGGCTGGCTGAATGTCTTGTGCAGGTTATAGTGCACGGCGTCGAAACCCATCCTGCCAGGATCCGTCTTGCCCAATATGGCGTTGAAGTTAGCACCATCGTAGTACATCTGCCCGCCGGCCTCGTGGACCATCTCGGCAGCCCGGGATATCTCCGGCTCAAACAGACCGAGAGTGGATGGATTGGTAATCATCATCGCTGCGGTATCGTCGCCCACGGCTTCCTCGAGCGCAGCGAGGTCAATCCTGCCGTCGGCGGCGCTCGGTATCTCGATTATGTCGTATCCACACATCGCGGCTGAAGCCGGGTTGGTGCCGTGTGCGGAATCGGGGACGATTACCTTGTCGCGGTGACTCTGGCCGATGCTGCGATGGAATTCCTGGATGCAGCGCATGGCGGTGAACTCGCCTTGGGCTCCCGCGACCGGCTGCAGAGTCACCTCGTCCATTCCGGAGCAGATCGAGAGCATTTCCTGCATCTCGAAGAAGATCGCCAGAAGGCCCTGTACCTGATGCTCTGGCTGTAGTGGGTGTATTCGGTCGATTCCGGGCAACTGGACTATCCTCTCGTTGAGCCTCGGGTTGTGCTTCATTGTGCAAGAGCCGAGTGGGTAGAATCCGGTGTCGATACCGAAGTTCCTACTGGAGAGCCAGGTATAGTGGCGCACGAGCTCCGGTTCACTGGCCCTAGGCCAAACTGGAGGGGATTCTCGACGCAATGGCTCCGGTACGGTGGACCACGCCTCCTGCTCGCCCAGCGATGGTTCTGGTTGCGACCATCCTGCGCCCTCGGCACCGTTGAACTCGAACAGGTCGCTCATCGATCGGCCTCCTTCAGCCATGAGGACAGTCCCGCCACGAGCGCATCGATGTCCGACTCGCTCGTGCGCTCGTCGGCCCCAATCAGCAGGCATGTCGACATGAAGTCCCACCAGACTCCAAGATCGAATCCGCCCAGAACCCCTTTGGAGTCGAGATGGGCCAAGGCGTTCGAGGCCTCGCCTGGCAGTTTAACAGCGAACTCCCTGAAGTTACTGGCCCCGGGGTCCACCAACTCGATGCCCTCGATCGAGGTCACGGCCCTCTTCGTGGCCTCGGTCGCCGAGGTCACGCGCAGTGCCAGCCTCTCGATCCCGCGTGGCCCGAGTAACGCCATGTGCATGGCTCCCATCAGCGCAATCAGGGTCTCGTTGGAGCAAATATTCGAGGTCGCGCGATGCCTGCGGATGTGCTGCTCACGTGTGGATAGGGTCAGGGTGAAGGCTCGCTTGCCGTCAACGTCTCTCGTCAGGCCGACAATCCTCCCCGGCATCTGCCTGACGTAACTCTCGCCGCAGGCGAATAGCCCATAGATTGGCCCGCCTGCCGTCGGCCCGATGCCGAACGGCTGGCCTTCCCCGACGACGATGTCCGCCCCCCATCTGCCGGGGGGCTTGACGATACCGAGGGAGACTGCGTCGACCCCGACTATCAGCGCGGTGCCCCCGCCGATGATCTCCTTCAACCCCATCAGGCCCGGGTCTAGGATACCGAAGGAGCTGGGTTGCTCGACGTACACCGCGCAGCAGCCTGCTGCTTCGGCGGCCAAGCTCATGTCGACGTGACCGTTCTCAAGATGCTTGAGCATCTTGATATCAAGGCCGCTGCCTTGGGTGTAGTTCCTAATCACCTCGAGCCTCTGCGGAGGTACGAACTCGGAGACGTAGACCACATTGTCCTGAGACGCCTTACGTCGGTGGACGCGCACTGCGCAGGTGATTGCCTCGGCCGCTGCTGTCGACGCGTCGTACATCGAAACGTTTGCCACAGGCAGGCCTACCAGTTCGCTCACCATCGTCTGGAACTCCCACATGGCCTGCAGCATGCCTTGGCTGACCTCGGGCTGGTAGGGCGTGTATGAGGTCAGGAACTCCCCTCGCGTGGCGAGCATCCCGACCATCGTCGGTACGAAGTTCCTAGCCAATCCTGCAGCGAGGAAACTGGGCCTGTCATCGAGGCCCACATTGGCACCCAAAAGCCGTTTGGCGTCATCCCATATCTCCTCCTCTGACTGCGGTTCTGGTAGAGGAAGGGGGGATTCCCTGCGGATGTCCTCAGGGATGTCTGAGAACAACTCGTCAATGGAGCCCATACCCATCGCAGAGAGTATCTCCTGCTCCCTCCCGAGATTTGGCAACTGGTCCAATGCGACTTTCTCCTGCCTCTCGGCGCACCGAGGAGAATAACGAGAGTCTTCAATGTTCGTCGGGCCGGCTCAGTCGGTCACCGACACACTCTTAATCGCCCGAACGGAGTCAGTCGCGATAGCATGAGGGTAGCAATCTCGGCGTCCGACGCGTTCGTCGCTCCGTACATAGCCGAAATGCTCGGCGACTCCGCCGTGGTGGTGCCAGACGAGGCGCTTTCCGATGCCACTTCTCTCGATGCCATGCTGACTCCCTGTAGCGCCCTGATACACATCAACTCGCGACCCGCGGACACCTCGGTCGGCCGCACCGACCGCGAGGCATACATCACTATGAGGGAGGCATCCAGACCGATTCTCGATGCGGTGGACAGGCACGGGGGCCTTCATCTGGTGATACTGGGCACCCTGCGTGTGCACCCCCAGTGGAGCGCTGGGGAAGCGTACTACGGGCTCGAGTCTACCCTAGCTCCCCGTGACACCGCGGCAGAGGGGCAGTTGTGGATGGAGGAGAATGCACTGGAGCGAGCCGAGGCAGAACGGCCGGTGAGCATAGTCAGGGCCTCCAACGTCCAAGGTATGCCTCTAGAGGGGCCTCCAGGCAACGGTCTGCTCCATAGGTGGGCCGAGGAGTGCCAGATCGGTTGGATCAACATTCCCGGAGATGGGTCCGACATCAAGGACTTCATTCACGTCGAGGACCTCGTGAGGGTGGTGGATGCGGTCCTCTCAAGCCCGCCCCCGACCAGAGAGAGCATTGCAGTGGGGTCTGGCAAGGGGATATCGATGGAGGATCTCGCATCAATCTACCAGCAGAGGACTGGTTGCGACCTAGAGTTCGGGCAGAGTGATGAGGAGGAGGTCTTCGGAATCGTCGATGCATGGGGCCTAGAGGAGAGATTCGGGTTCAGGCCGCAGATAAGTCTCGAGGAGATGATCGGGGAGGCCTTCGAGGCCGCAGGTCACTGAGCGTTCAGTATCAGCCTCTTGCGAATCCCGTTCCACCCAGCGATGGATGCATTCAACGAGTGCTCGGAACCTCTGCGGAACGGGCCCGAGTCGGCATCATTGCGAAGACGGATATCAACCTCGCCGACTCCCGGAATCTCGGCGATGATGGTACTTCCCCCTCTGTACTCGTCGTCCACGCCGATTCCGAAAGTGCGCTCGGGAGCTGTTGTCACCTTGATTGAAATGTCGTGAGGCTGTCCTTCGACGGATTCGGCAAGCCTTCTCTGGTCCGACAGCATCCTAGCTTCGGAGAATGCGGAGGCGAGGTCGACCAGATTAAGAGTGGCGGGTGGAGCGTTAGCATCTACCTCTGGTGCGCCCTTCGGCGTGACGGGTTCTGGAGTCTCCATCTGCCTGGGAGGAGGGGAGGATCTCCTGCGGGAAGTGACTGATACCCTGTCGGGCACTGAGACTCTCGAGGACCTAGTTACGCGGTGACTGTCGTGCCATGCAGAGCCTCGCTGCTCACGAACGTCGACTTGTTCTGGGATGTCGACTTGTTCTGGGATGTCGACTTGTTCTGGGATGTCGACTTGTTCTGGGGCGTCGACATGCCGCTCCTCGTGCCAGGTGTCATGGCTGGCATATTTCAGATCCTCTGGATCAGCGGGTGCTTCCTCTTCTGCTTTCGCAGCAGTGGTGGCTTCTTCTTCGGCGTTTTCCCTCATATCAGCAGTAATTGCGCCCGCAACACCCACTGCGGCTGCTCCGGCAGCTATGGCCTCGGGGCTCGGCATCCTAGAGGCGATCTGATTCTGCATAGAGTCTGCGCGGATCCTCCAGATCCTCCTAGCGGCGGACTGTACGGAGAAGGGCAGTTTCTCAATCTCCTTCTCCACCTCCGCATCGGCAATCGACCTAGCCTGATCGAGTGACATGCCGCCGTCGATCACGGATTGCTCCAACTTGGGCAGCATCTCTGTGAAATTCCCAGTGACCGTGTCGAACTCGGACTCGCCTGCATCGGCAGGGGGGCGGGCGGCATCGGTGACCTCGAACGCGACGTATGCAATCTCTCGACCATTATTGTCCGTGTCATGAAGTCTCAGAGTCCACTTCCCCGGTCCGGGATTGGGCAGGGAGAAGTCGCCGCTGGTCCTGCCTTCGAGATACTTGTAGCTGGTCTCGTGCTGGTCGTTGACCGCCTCATCACCATGAGGAATCTCTGCCGGTACGATTCCTATCCAGGCGTCGTCCGGAAGTTCGGGTGAGATGAAGGAGAAATTGATGCCCTCGTCGCTCTTGTAGGAAGATCTCGATGGGGTGATTTTGATTGTCGGCGACGATGGCGGCTGCGACGCTTCCACCGTGAAGTCCACTCGGTTGTGTAAGGTGTAGCCTCCATCTGAGAATACTCGTATGCTCCATTGCCCTTCGGACTGCCCAGGCAATGATGCGTTGTTCACGTCAATTTCTCTGAGCCAGCGCCAACGGTCTTCTCCGTGCTCATTGTCCCCTGCACTAACTGGATAGATACCGACCCAAGCGTCGTTGCTACTGGGGACCTCGTTGATTCTGAAGCGTACGGGTTGGCCTGGAGTCGTATCTAGAATCTCGATGGGGGCGTTTGTCCACGCTTCGAGGCCCTCAGGCGGACTTTCCGGGCCGGAAGCAGCTGAGACCGTGATCTTGCCGACACCCACCCATCTGCGAGACCCCGTGGGAAGTGAGCCGTCGCCCCTAGGGCGCGACCAGCCGCCCCTGTACCAGTCGTTGCTGCCGTCCTGCTCCCTGTCGTCTAGGCTCCACGAGGGGGCGCCGCCGCTGTTGGCGTTGTAGTAGTAGAGGCGGTTCCCAGCTGCGCTCTTGTACCACGGCTTGCCGTTAATCGGGGTCTCCTGCATAGCGTATTCTCCGTTATAGGAGTCGTTGGGATGCCCGGATATCGAAACGCCTCCTCCGGCAGGTATCGAATCTGTGGGACCTCCTTCCAACAGCACCAGTATCTCAGTGAGATCCACCGAGCCGTCCGAGTTGATGTCAATCGCCCCGAATACCGCCCTGAGTATGGCCGCAGGTGCCTGCTGACCCGTAATCGACTCCAGCGCTGCTGCGAACTCGTTCTCCGATAGGGTCCCGTCGCCGTCCAAATCGTACTTGGCAAATAGGGCCTCTCCGGAAACTCCCTTGCTACGCAGGACCTCCTGCAGATTCTTGATGGCGATTGCCTCTATGGTCCCACGGGCGCCGTCCATCATGGCCCATGAAAGGGCCGGACAGCAATGAGGATTTTCCCGGCGGAACCACGTACTGAGTACGGGTCAAACGAACGGAGGTCTCCTAACTCTGGCCCTGACTCTCTTGCGCGGGCTCGATTGCACCCAGACCTCCTGACCCATGCTGATTGGCTGCAGGTACGCCATTGCGATTCCCGTACGTCCCAAACTCGGTGAGGGGCCGCCGCTGGTGACATAGCCGAGCACGCTGGCATCGTCTTCGTCAGCCGAGAAGACAGCGTGCCCGGGCCTTGGCGAGGGGCCTCTATCCAAGCACTCCAGGCCATGCCACCTGTCTCCAGACTCGAGCGAGTCCAGCACACGTTTCCTGCCGACGAAGTCGTGCTCGGCGTCAAGACCGTAGGGCACTGCCGTCTCCGCGGTGTCTCTGACGAGGAAGTCTTCTGGCAGATCTGCCTCGGGCTGCATTCCCAGACCGGGCCAGAGAAAGTCCTGGCCAGACAGCAGATACCCCTTCTCAAGGCGCAGTGTGTCTCTGGCACCCAGTCCCACTGGCACTAGCCCGTGGGGGTGCCCCGCCTCCAACAGGGCATCCCACAGCAGGGTGGCCTGTTCGTTGTCGACGAATATCTCGTAGCCCCTTTCGCCGGTGTAACCCGTCCCCTGAATCCAACCGCGGATGCCAAGGGAATTATCCGCTATGTCCTGGCATGCGAACCTCCCGACCGCGTTGTCCCCTCCGATGACGTCAGTGAGGATGCGTTCCGACATAGGTCCCTGAAGGGCTAGGATGCTGGTCATGTCGGATAGGTCCTGAATGGCAATCGAGCCGTCGACAGGGAGCAGTGAGGACAGCCAATCCAGCATGATGGGGGCCATCGAGGCGTTTGGCACCCCCAGAACCTCGGTCTCGGACTTGACGGCGAAAATCATGTCATCGATTATGTGGCCGTCGTAATCTAGGAAGTGCGTGTACCCGCACCTACCGCTTGCGAAGTTCATATACTCCTGAGTCGCAATGCTACTCAGCCATGAGCGCACGTCCCTCACCGGAGAACCGGAAGAAACCCATATGGGATACGTCGAACAGGCCGGCGGCAGCTCTGGTGGACAGATGCTCCTCCTGTATCGAGGAGTACCAGATCGGCAGCTCAAAGCCATGGAAGTCCACCATCCTCGCTCCCGCATCCAAGTGGGATTCATACAACGAGGTCCTCACCGGCCCGTCACCTGACACGCACCCGAGGGGGGTCAATGGGTGCAATAAGTTACGGGAGAGGTAAGCGTTGGAGATAGACTTGCAACTAGAGAGACGGCTATGAGCAAGGAATACGAAGACTTAAATAATAAGGACCCTACTATACAACTGCGAGTTGAGAAGATGGAACGAGACACTGCTAGACAGGCCGGCGAATCTGAGCGTGCTTCACAGAAGCGAAGCCGTTCGAAGCCTATCCGACCTGCGCGACGCCCGTCTAGGGAGCGTGGCACCGAATCTATGGCCGGTCCCTGCAAGGTGTGCGGGGCCAACTCGTGGGATACCGATGACATCAGAGGGGAGACCTCCTGCTCGGAGTGCGGCTACGTCGCGTCCGAGAACATGATTGACCCTGGGGCCGAGTGGATTAACCACTCCGACGGGGACGACAGGAGTCGTGTAGGCGCGCCCACCACCCTCACTCTGTCGGACAAGGGACTGTCGACCGAAATTCGTCGCTCCGATCTCACCGCAGGCGGCGCTAGACGGCACGGGATGTCCGGCAAGGCTCTCCGCGAGTGGAGGCGCAGGCAGCGAATCGACCAGCGCAGCAAGACCCGGGACAGCCGCAGCCGCAACCTATCGAAGGCGATGCAGTTCATCCGCGACCGCGGGGACCTACCCTCTCAGATCGAGCAGGAGGCAGCCTCGCTGTACAGGCACTCGGTGGAGCGTGGCTTGGTCACCGGACGCAGCATCCGTGGCGTCTCGGCGGCTTGCGTCTACATCGCCGCGAGGGAGGCCAAGATACCGCGCAAGATAGAAGACGTCGCCGAGGCGTTCGACATGATCAAACCGGTGGAGGAGAAGGAGCTCAAGCGCACCATCAGGTTGGTCGCGAGGATGCTCGGCACGCATCACATCACCGGGCCGGAGGAGTACTTCGAGAAGTTCCACTCCGACCTCGGCCTGCCACCTCATGTACTCGGCGGGGTCCGTGACCTGTGGGACTCGGTCAAAGACGACCTGTCATGGCAGGGTAAGAAGCCCTCCGGAATCGCCGGAGTAATCATCTACAAGGCATCTCAGGAGAGCTCGTCGCCGAGGACTCAGAGCGAGGTCTGCAAGGTCTCGGGAATCAGCGAGGTGACCCTGAGGGGGCTCCTGAAGATACTGGCTCAACTCACTGCTGAGTAGGCATTGTTGAAGGCCCAATCCCCCTAGCCCGGGCATGCAGCTAGAACCGATAGAAGAACTAGGCGTCGCTATCGCTGACGGGCTCGAGGAAGAGTTTGGAGAGAGGAGCTGGTGGAGCTCCTTCAAGGCAGTTATGTTCTACGGACCGGCCGTTCTGATTGCGATTTATCTCTTGGGCTTCCTCACGGGTATCTTCTGAGAATAGTGGTGGACGCTGGGGGATTTGAACCCCCGGCCACCTGGTTGCAAACCAGGTGCTCTTCCAAGCTGAGCTAAGCGCCCTTGGCGGTTCGAATCGGCCTGAGTTCTTGAGTCCAACCGTCGTCCGGGGCTCACTCGTCATCGGTTGTGTCCGACAGTCTAGGCAGGATGATTGCCATCCCGACGAGCGAGGCCAGCAGAATCAGCACGAGTACATCGTCGTCAGTAGACTTTTCCTCCTCGGAACCTGTGGGAGGATTAGTTGGAAGCGTGTGCTGGTCCTCTGAGAAGTTGACTGTGAAAGGTGACTCTGTCAGGGTTTGGTTGTGCTCAATCTGATGCAGCATCGAGATGTTGCCGGGCAGCAGGCCGTTAGATGGATCGAGAAGGATCAGTTCGGTCACCTCGCAATCGGAATCTACCTTATCACCGGTCTCGTTCAGTTCGCACGAGGGAGATAGCCAGGCCGTGGCCATATCATCCACCCCCTCGAACACCCCATCCCCGTCGGCATCGATCAACACCCTGTGAGCCACTCCATCGCGACTGTCGACGTTGTAGAAGAACAGCGAGTCCGTCGAGACCAGGATACCTGGTGCGACCCCATCAGGAGTAACGCCGTCCTCTTTGAGGAGCATCGTGTATTCCTTGGGCTCGTGGGCGGATGCCGGCACTGCCAGAAGTAGCAGAGACAACGTTACTGTCAACAGGCAGACTTCTCGCACGCCCCGCCGTAGCGGGGCGATGGCTTCAACATGACCGGCAGGCTCGCAGCGCCCAGTGGATTCGCAACGCACCGTTCTAGCCATCGGGCTCGCTGTCTGCATGGTAGCTGCCATCACCGCCGTGATGATGCTTTCAGACAGTCCTGAAGACGGTGACTCTGACTATGGAGGGATACTTGACCCACTAATACAGGACGAGGGTCACGACCACAGAAACGCCAGCCAGCACATGATGTACACCGACAACATCCAGCCTATCTCCTTCAACGGACTGACGGCCCCGGGCAACGCGGAGATCCAAGTGGCAGACTCTCCTGACGGCAAGACCTACGCCTACATTGCCGGCTGGAGCGAGATGCACATAGTCGATGTGAGTGATCCCTCAAACACCACGGTCACTGGGGTCTACTACGACCCGAACACCCAGGTCCTCGATGTCAAGTACCTTGAGTACAACGGTAGGGAGTACGTCATCGTGCAGAACCAATTGGTCGACCCAGGCGCTGCCGACCCCAACGTTGGGGAGTGGGAGGATCCTGCCCAGGTCACAGTCACGCTGGTCGACGTCACGGACAAGAGTGACCCGAGCTGGGTCGACTCGTGGTACGATGCTGACCATCCGAGTGGACCTCATAACCTCTACACCCATATGATCGACAACGAGTGGTACATCTTCGTCGCCAACCCCGACTACGAGGCGTGCGACGTGGGGCAGGGTGACGCATGCGGAGGCATCACCATCGCCCACCTCAACTTCGCCGGCTACGGCGACCTGCCTCGGATAGTGAAGGTCGGAGAGGCCGAAGTCAGCTGGGAGTCAACGCTCGGAGGCTGGATCTATATCCACGACATGACGGTTCAGACCTGGCCCGGCGAGGATTCCAACGACCCTCGTTTCGAAAGGACCTACGTCTATGGGGCCTACTGGGAGGCGGGTCTACGGATTTTCGACGTCTCGGACGTCCCACACCCGAACAAGGATCTCATCGAGTATGCTTGGTATGGCTCGCTGTGCAGGCTCTCGGGAGGCACCCAAGCCGGCTGCACCTGGAGGGCGCCAGAGGTCGGCCAGTGGATGGAATTCGAGGACTTCGACGGCGACGGAGAGATTGACTGCGGCTGCACCAGCAACGAGAACGGAGGCCGCGCCTCCTACATTCACTACGCCGAACCTGTCGACGAGATGGTCGACGCATCGCACCTAGGGTACCCTGCGGGGAAGATGCACCTGACTCTACTGGCGACGGAGGTCCTCGAGACCACTGTCGGGACGGGGATGGCCTACCTGCTCGACACCACTGCCTACGAAGAAGTGAACGGTAATGTTAGATTCATGCCAGAACTAATCCACGGCTGGGAAATCCCATTTGCCAATGACCACCACATCCCGGGCGGCGAGGAGTGGTTGCTGTTCAGCCCGCACAACGCCGACACCCACGTCTTCCAGACTGGGCTGCCGGGGCTGCCCGACACCAGCCACGGTGGGGCGTGGGACGCTAGGATATATCTCTCCAGCTATCATGCCGGGCTGTGGGTGATGGATGTAGAGACATTGATGCTGGCAGGTCTGTCTGACGGCAACAAGACAGTTGTCCACATGGATGCCACCATCGGCTACCACCTGCCCCATGGGGTTGACGGTGAGCCGCTCGACAGTTCATACTACGACTTCGGATGGACTCCGTTCCTGTGGGCAGCGGAGTACCACAAGGGCTACACCTACCTGTCATGCATCACCACCGGGCTGTACATTGTCCAGTTGGACATTGACCAGCCATACGGCGTGCCATTGGGCCAATAACGCCCTAGCGCGTAGCGCTCGGGCGACCGGTGCATTGAACAACCGACCGTATTCGTCCGCGGTCGCGAGGCTTGCCCATGACCGGACTCAGGAACGTCCCGATGCTGATGATGGTCACTCTGATGGTGCTAGCACCGCTGTCTGGATGCCTGTCGTTCATTACCGGAGACGATTCGGATGATGACGGGTACACTTGGGTGGACCCGGTGGTCGAGATCGAGGATGCCAATCACTCGCACAACGACATGTTGGCTCACAGACTGTACACTCCGAATGCGAGGCTAATCGACTACCACAACCTCAACTGCGATGGTGAGGTCAAGCCTCCTGCGGACCTTGACAACACCGCTGGTCGCCCTTGCTACCCCGAGTGGAAGAACGTCGGCCCGACTCCGGGGACAACTCTGAGATTGCAATAGAGGGTAACTTCTACGAGGACTGCGAGATTTACGCCGACGGTAGCGGGGGGTGCTATGCCTACGTATCCAGTTACAACCAGTTCGAGATTCTAGACATCAGCAACCCAAACAACATACAATTGCTTTCAACGTACTACGCCGAGATTGCCCGGATGATTGACATCAAGGTCACTCCAGATAACAACTGGGTGCTGGTAAATCACGAGTTGACCAACAGTGAGCTCGACCCGATACCCAACGACGACGATGCCAACAGTGGGATGAATCGCCTCGATGTCATCTATGTCGGCGACAAGACCAGTCCAGTCAAGGTCGCCGAGTGGAACAACCCTCCTGCCGGCTTCCACAATCAGGATGTTCACGTCTACTGCGACTGGGACCCGGCCAACCCACTGTGGTCCGGCGAGGAGTGTCACCTGTTCCTGTTCGGAGCCGACCCTTACCCCGAACTCGTAGCAGGCGGCGGTCCCGTCAAGGGCACACAGGTGTTCTACGTCCCTCTTGGCTTCGAGGCATGGACCTGCTGGGACTGTAACGATGAGCAACAAAACTCGAGTCGAGAGATACTCCGATGGGGCGCCTACACGCCAGAGGGTCAGACCACATGCGGCGGCTCGGTGTTCAATCACGACCACGTGTTCTTCGTCCACCCTGTGACCAAGCAGAAGCTTCTGATTGCATCTTACTGGGATGCTGGTCTGAGGATCGTGGATGTCACCGAGCCACCAGATGTGGCTGACTCGATGGGAATTACATGGCCACAGGAAATAGGTCGGTGGCTGGGGTGTTCATCTGATGACAGCGGGTGGTACGGCCCCGACGGAGGAGGACATGCCGACATGTCTGCCGAAGAGTGGCTCGACGCTGGTCAGGGCAACGGCAACATCCACTATGCAATTCCGTTCAAGAATCTAGTCTGCGACGGCATCAGCGAATATGATCCCGTGTCAGAATGGCCTGCCAGTTGCGGAACCGGGCCCGAAGATGCTAGCTACGGTCAGAATTGGAGGCACTACACGATTATCGCCCCAGAATACGGCTCTAACGACAATCACACAGGATACCTATGGACTATTGATACTACAGATCCAACCAAGCCGTTCCTCGTCTCAAAATGGAGACTTCCGGGCCAGGGCATGCTTGCCAACGGCAGTAGCCACCCGCAGCACTACATCCCTGGCGGCTACATCTACAGTCCGCACAATGGTGACATCGGGCCCAACGGTCACGCTTACTGGACCCACTACCACGCAGGTGCTTGGTTAACCGATCATGGCCATACTTGGGACGAGTTGGTATGGGAAAACAGCTACCCCGAACCCGATAGGGGCTTCAAGGCGATAGTCGATCTGGCTCCGACCCACACCGTGGGATACTACTTGCCTTCGGGCCCAGAGTGGTCGGACAACGCCAGCGAGGAGCTGGGTTACGACATGGCAGACTGCTGGGCCTCCTGCATGATTCCATTCGACTGGGGGCTGCAGTACGATCCGAGGGGTTTCGTGCTAATCTCCGAGATGGTCAGTGGCATCTACGTCGTGCAGTTCGACGAGGACTACGACCCACGTTACCACTACCCGGCCCTGTGGCAGGCCGAGGCGAGCGATGAGTGAGTTGATTCTATGCGCGTGAAGGCGCTTGCCGTGATACTCGTAGTGACTCTGCTGATGCCTACTGCGGTTGCGCACGGGGCAAACACATTCTCATTCATCATGAGGAACCAGTCCATTCAGCCTGACACGGCACAGGTTCTGCAGAATGATACCCTGATCTTCGTCAACACGGCAGACTATGACCGAAACGTGCTGATTGACGCGGACGGGGATGGGGTCGAGGAGATGAACTGCATCGCTGGCCCCTCTAACTCATCCTCCACTGATGACGAGTGTTACCTGTGGCTGGACCCAGCCAACTGGACTCAGGGGGAGTACGAGGTGAGGATCCATTCGAACGGCAGCCTGTGGCAGACGATCTCACTGACTGTGGTGCTAGACGACCACACGGAGACCCTGCCGCCAGAAGGCTTCACATTCGGCCCGGACCCGAGCGAGCCTGAGGAGGATGATTCGAGTGTGCTGCTGAGTGCCGCGGTTCTCATGGCCGGTGCCGCGGCGTTCGTCTGGGTTGTTCGCAACGTCAAGGGAGATGAGGCAGAGTGAAGCGGGCACTGGCTGTTCTGGTGGCTGCCAGCGTCATTCTGGCAGGATGCCTAGGAGATGCTGAATCCGACGTGTTCTACGGCGAAGACATCAACCCGCCGGTTCCCGCAGATGACTTCGTCCTAGTCGACGAGAACGGAGATTACTACTCGTTGTACCAATTGCAGGGCAAGGTAATCGTGGTCGCCTTCCTCTTCACGAGGTGTCCCGACATATGCCCGATAGTCAGCGCGAACCTCGACTTCGTCTCAGAGGAACTCGGCGATAAATTCGGCTCCGAGGTCGCCATATTGTCGATTACCGTCGACCCTTGGGCGGATAACTCAAGCGTGTTATCGGCCTATGCCGAGCAGAGGGGGCTGGACTGGCCCCATCTGACGACTTCAGACCCCAGCGACCTCTCCGAACTCGAGGAAGTATGGAGGAACTTCGGCGTAGGACTCGAAGTATACAACTCAGACGAGGACTCGGATGGGGTGGTCGACGGCTTCGACACCTGTCCGGGAACTCCCGAGGGTGAGTCGGTCGACGACAACGGCTGCGGCCTGGAGACCCAGCAGACCGAAGGCGACGTCAAGGTGATGCACCACCCGCTGACATACTGGGTGGGCCACGAGACCGGGACGATTATCATCGACAAGCAGATGCACCAGAGGGTCTGGTGGGGCGACAACGACTGGAATGTGGAGTTGGTACTCGAGGACATCTACCTCCTACTGGAGGAGTGAGTGATGCGCCAAGGGATAATCGCCGTACTGCTCGCCAGCATGCTGGTGCTACCCGGGTGCATAGCGTCCGATGACGGCGTCGAGTTGTATGGCGTCGAGTACAGGGAACCACCAGATGCACCGGACTTCACGCTATTCGATCAGAACGGGGACCCGTTCACGCTCTCCGAGCACGAGGGTAAGGTCGTGGTTGTCGCGTTCGTCTACACCTCGTGCCCCGACATCTGTCTCGTGATCTCAGCCAACCTGGACTACATCGGCCAGAACCTCGCTGGCTACTCCGATGATGTCGTCATCGTCTCGGTGACCATCGACCCCGCTCGCGACACTGTGAGCCACCTGGCGGAGTGGACCGAGCAGATGAGCTATGACTGGTACCACCTGACCGGACCGACAGCCACCCTGCAGGACACGTACAGATCCTGGAACGTGATTGTCGACAACGAGCACATCAACGCCAGCCAGCCGCCTGAGGAAGGTACGAATCGAATCGCGGTCCTATACCCGGACAACTCCTCCTTCCACCACGATGAGGTCGGGGCTGGACTGAGTGCGAGCGACTTCGCGATTCAGGCCTTCAATGACTCGAACATCAGCTACGACATGAGCGAGGGGCTCATTGGGGACTGGCAGTCTGGTGACGAATGGTCCTGGGTCCTGCACCTCTGGGACATCGATAACGAGTCCTGGGTACCCACCGAGTGGGACATCTCATCCATCTCCCTAGATGCTGGGACTCATCTGGCCTGGGCAGCCAGCAACGCCGACATGGGGAGCCTACCTCCGGGAGTGGAATGCAACGGCCATGGCTGGGTGATGGGTTCGGGAGGTGGGGCCCACTGCATGTGCGACGAGGGCTATGAGAGGCCCGATGGCGACTGGTTGGCATGCGTGGCCGAGGGTACCGGTAGCAGCGGCCAGAGTAACGGCGCAGACCCTCACGAAGAGTCCCTCGGGGAGTACGAGGTCGGCCACTCTACGGTTACCTTCGTCCTCGACAAACAACTGCGCAAGCGCGTCGCCTATTCAGGAATCGACTGGGGTGTCGATGATTTCCTCCACGATCTCAAAGCGCTGGCAGACGAGTGATTCATGGGTTCGTTTCAAGAATCCGCCCCTTATGGGGCGGATGTGGCTGACGACGGCGTCGCTCGCTCGCTTTTCCTCGCAGGGCTGATGGTTGTCAGCGTAATGGTCGGCATTCTGTTCTTCGATGTCGAGAAGGAGGGGCAGAACCTCGCTCCAATCATCGAAGGCGAAATCCCCTCCAACATCCTCTTCGGAAGCATCGACTCGCTGAGCTTGAGCATCACGGATGAGGAGATGGGAGGGTTGACGGTGACCGCCACGCTCGACGAGAATCCCATTCAGGATATGATGGATGCAGACGGCAATCTCATCATTGACATCTCCGAGCTCAAAATGGGCAGTCACGTAATCAAGGTGGAGGCAACAGACAGTCTCGGGCAGGAGTCTAGGTGGACCACGGTATTCATCATCGAGTACCCCGATGAGGGTTTCACGGTGATAGTGGTCAGCAGCAACGAGATATTCGTCGAGCGTGGCAACGGCACCACTGTCTCTGGGGTCTTGGTCCACCAGAGCATGGAGACCTGCGAGCTAGGGTGGTCTGACGGCAACGTGGACGAGTTCAGCCTGAACCTGCCTTACGACGAGAACGGGAGGTTCGATCTGGAGTTCTCCGACATTCAGGAGAACCTGACGATATCAGTCAGGGGTACCTGTGGGACATGGGTCGACTCTTCCGAGACCGAGGTGTTCAACATCACAGTCACCGAACCCGCCGAACAGCCTGAGCCGGCTCGCGGGTGCACCGACCCGGGAGCCAACAACTACGACGAGAGCGCCGAGGAAGACGATGGGTCGTGCACCTACGATGAGGAGCCCGAGCCCAGCAGAGGATGCACCGACCCGGAGGCCAACAACTACGACGAGAGCGCCGAGGAAGACGACGGGACGTGCACCTACGACGAAGAGTCAGAGCCCGAGCCGGTTTCCTGATTGCCGTCCCATATAATCTAGGTCCGCCCTTAGATGGTGTCGGACTTCTGCTCGCTGTGGCTGCGGTCGGGCTCAGAGGATTGGCATCCGGCGCAGCTTCTCCAAATCGGGCAGGTACAACTCGCGGATGTCATCCAACTCCAGAGTGAGCATAGCCAAGCGCTCCAGACCCAAGCCCCACGCGCAAACAGGCCACTCCGTACCGAGTGGCTCGGTGACTTCAGGTCGGAAGATGCCTGAGCCGCCCAACTCGAGCCATTCGCCCTTCCACATGACGTCCACCTCAACGCTAGGCTCGGTGTAGGGGAAGTAGGCGGGCCGCACCCTGACGTCTGGGAAACCCATCTTCGAGTAGAATGTCTTCAGAGTCGAGATTAGCATCGGCAGGTTCGCCTCGGCCTCGTGGATGATGCCCTCAATCTGGTAGAACTCCGGCAGATGCGTCCGGTCGATTGACTCCTGACGAAACACCCTTCCAATCCCGAACACACGGCATGGCTGATGCGGGTTATCGGCGATGTGTCGGACAGTGTTGACGGTCGTGTGCGTCCTCAGGAGTGCCTTCCTCGCCTCGTCCCTGTCGAATTCTCCTCCCCAGCCCCTGCTCCCGGTGTCGTGGCCATGCTCGTGTACTTTGGCCCAGAGATCCAGGTACTCGGAATCGACCTCGACCTGCTCGGGCTCCGAGAGATAGAAGGTATCCTGCATGGTCCGTGCCGGGTGGGACTGGGGGATGAACAGGGCATCCATGTTCCACCCCGCTGACTGCACGAAGTCGCCCTCGATCTCGGAGAATCCCATCTCGAGGAACACCGAGCGAATCGTCTCGATTAGTGCCTGCATAGGGTGCGGCCTCCCACCCGAGGGAGTGGGTGCGGGAGCGTTGACGTCGAACGGCTTGAATCTCGCACCCCTCCATTCGTCGCCTTGTAGCAGCTCCGGGGTGACGTCACCGATCATCTCGACCTCGTCGAGGGTCGACGAGTCGACGGACGATCCGGCCTCAGTGAGGGTCCAACTCCTAGAAACCCGCTGCTCCACCACAATCAGGCCCTTGCGAGATGAGAAGTGGCTGACCATTTCGGCATCCAGTTCCGACTCGTCCATGGGGCCGTCGGCCAGTAATCCGACAAAGGCGGTCCTCTGCTCGATGGCAGAATCCACCGTGCCCTCGTCATCGACAACAAAGCGACCGTTCTCGAGACTTATTCCGAGGACCTTTAGCAAGCCCACTCCTGGGCCGGCCTCGTTGCGCTCAAACTCAGACGAGAGCGTGGCCATCGTCCTGCTGTCCGGGTCCTGCTCCCTGAGCCAGCCCCATAGTCGATCCTCCAGCAGTCCCTCAGTTGCCGCAGACTTGCCCTCCTCGCCCAGAGACACGGAGCTCACTCGCTCCTCCGAGACCTCGGCCAGACCGAACTCCTCGAGGCCGGCACCGGCTCCCGCTACGTGCACCTGGTCATCCCAACCCGTTGCAGACAGCAGCTGTCCGAGCGACCATGTGCGATTGGGTTCAGACAGCATCGCACGAAGCATGCGACGCTCGTTGTTGCCCAGATCCACCTCATCACCCCGGGACTTGCCGAATTAAGCCGTCCACTTGATGCTTGCCGACGCGCCGCCCCTAGGGGCGGCGTTTACTCCTCCTCGGACTCCCATAGGAGGGTGGAACAGGAACTGCACGAATGGCTGCTGGGCTTCCGCCCGTCGATCCAGTCGATGTTGCCGCACCTACCGCAGAGCACCGAGGTCCTGATTGGGGACTCAAGGGTGGTGTCGACTCGGTACATCGCCCGCCCCGCGTCCGGCATCGTGGTGGAATCGGGCTCCCACGCAGCGACCTTCTCCGGGTCCACGTTCTCCTCGACTGCCATTCCGAGTCCGACTACCAGCAGAACGATTCCGGCTATTGCCAAGGGGGCTGCGACTGCGATGGCGAAGGCCGAGGCGCCAGATGAGAGGGTGATTCCGCTGCTGAGAGCGATGCACGCCCATGCGGCTAGTACCGTGTTGGTCCTCATGTTGCTCCGGGGGGCCGTTCGCACGGCCGTTCGAGAGGTCGCGGGTGCATGAAGATGGCCCTGCGAGTCCCGTTTGGTGGATGTAGGGTTCAAGAGTCCGAGTCCGTCGTCTTGGAGCGCGCCTCAGTAGCTCAGCCTGGTAGAGCATCTGATTTGTAATCAGACGGTCGGGGGTTCGACTCCCTCCTGGGGCTCCAAAACTCCACTGTGAAAGGTCAAAGTGCGAGTCGCCCCGGGAGTCGGTCATGGGCGCGGTAGTGGTCGATGGGAAGGCACTGGCACTTGGCCTCGAGGAGGGGCTGAGGGAGCGGGTCGAGGCCCTCAAGCAGAACGAGATCGTGCCACATCTTGCCGTGGTCATCGCCGGTGACGATCCAGCAAGCCATGTCTACGTGCGAAACAAGCAGCGAGCCTGCGAGAGATGTGGTATCCTCAGCACCCGTATCGACCTGCCGTCCAACGCCACCCAAGAGAGTGTGCTCGAAGTCGTCGCCAATCTGAACTCAGATTCCTCGGTGCATGGTATTCTGGTCCAGAGTCCAGTCCCCGAGGGAGTCGCCGAACTAGTAATCGCATCGGCGATCTCTCCGGAAAAGGACGTCGATGGGTTTCACCCCACCAACCTCGGAAGGCTGGTGCAGGGCGATGCCAGCGGTCTGCTACCCTGCACTCCATCAGGAGTGCTGATGATGCTCGAGCAGAGCGGTGCGAGGCTGAGCGGTGCTAAGGCGGTTGTTCTTGGGCGCTCGAGGATAGTCGGCATGCCGATGGCCCTCATGCTGGCTCAGCGAGGAGTCGATGCCACGGTGACGATCGTACACTCTAGGACCGAGGACGCGCCCGCGTTGTGCCGAGAGGCCGACATAGTCGTGGCAGCCATCGGCAGGCCTCACACTGTGAAGGAGGACTGGATTAAGTCTGGTGCCTTCGTTGCCGACGTGGGCATATCGAGGACTGGTGATGGAGGCATCGCCGGCGATGTCGATCCCGGAGTGAGCGAGGTAGCGGGCTGGTTGACTCCGGTACCGGGTGGAGTTGGTCCGATGACCATCGCTATGCTGATGATGAACACGGTCAGGGCGGCCGAGTCGTCCTAGAACACTCCCAACTCGAACCTAGCGTCCTCGCTGGCGTGGACACGGGGGTCCCAAGGCGGGGAGAACGTCAGATTCACGTGGACGCTGTCCACTCCCTCCGTAGCTAGGGCCGAGCGATGCACTGCGGACATTATCTCGGGGGCGACGGGGCATCCCGGACTGGTCAGAGTCATGTCTATTTCTGCGTGCGCGCCTTCTTCGCCATCCTCGATCCTGATTGCGTAAATCAGGCCGAGCTCAGTCACTGACATCTTCATTTCCGGGTCCTCGACGTCACCGAGTGACTGCATTATCTCCGACTCTTCTACCATATCTTCCTCATAGCAGCAGGGCTGCCTCCTCGGTCACTCGCTTGAACATGTTGAGGAAGCCGTTGGCCCTGCTCGGGGTCAGCGAGGATCGGATGCCCATCTCCTCTGCGTAGTCTGGCTCCATCCCAGCCACGTCCGCTGGGTCCATTCCGTTTACGGCCATTGCCGTCACCGCCATCAGACCCTGTACGATCTGGGCGTCGGCACCTCCACGCAGCAGGAATCCCCCGCTCTCGTCGGCCGTGCATATCACATGCGCTCTGGACTGGCAGCCGTGAACCTGATTGTCATCGTCCCACTCCTCTTGGGGCAGTGGCGACGGGTGCCTCTTGGAGTAGGAGAACAGAAGCTCGTAGCGCTCCATCGCATCGAAGCAGGCCTGGAACTCCTCGACCACCGCATCGAGGTGCTCGGGCCACCTCCTGCTTCCATCCATGTTACCTCGTCCTAGGGGCCCGCCTTGAACATGACTAGCGGTCATGCGAATCTGTCGACGACCTCTTCGAGGTACTGCACGAATGACTCGGCCTCGCCCATGGTGTTGTAAATCCAGAACGAGGCGCGGTTCGTCGAAGGCACTCCCAACGCGTCCATCAGCGGCTGGGCGCAGTGATGGCCGGTCCTGACCGCGAAGCCTCCCTCGTCCAGCAGCAGTGCTAGGTCCTGCGACTGTATGTCCTCGTGCAGGAAGGAGACCGCCCCACTGCTGTCCTCCCTGTCCGGGTCGCCGTAGATTCTAATCCCAGGGATCTCCCTCATCCTAGACGCGGTCCACGAGGCGATGTCGTTGATGTGCTCGTGCACCTCTCTCATGTCAAACTGGTCGAGCCATTCGACAGCGGCCCCCCAGCCTATCGCCTCCGCGATTCGGGGTGTTCCGGTCTCGAACATAGCGTGGCCTTCCTGGAACGTCGAGCCCTCGGTCGAGACTCGCTTAATCATCGACCCGCCAGTCATGAACGGGCCCATCTCGGCCATCGCGTCGCGTCTGACGAGCAGGCAGCCTATGCCAGTGGGCCCAGCCATCTTGTGAGCAGATATGGCGACGAAGTCCGCCCCCAGTGAGTCGAAGTCGATTCTCTCGTGTGGGGCCCCCTGGGCGCAGTCTATGAGCACCCGCGCGCCGGCGGCATGCGACATCTCGATGATATTCTCTATCGGATTGCGCACGCCCAGGACATTGCTGGTGTGGACGACGCAGACCAGAGAGGCGCCTTCGATAGCCACTTCGAAGGCATCCATGTCGAGAGTGAATGACGCGGTGTCGATGGGCACATACCTGACCTCGATACCGTTGTCGACGGACATCTGCTGCCAAGGAACGATGTCCGCGTGGTGCTCCATCTCGGTCAGGACGACGACATTGCCCTCGCTGAGGTTCTCCCTCGCCCAGCCGTAGGCTGCCAGGTTGATCGCCTCGGTAGCCCCGCTGGTGTAGATCATCTGGTCGGGGGAGGTTCCGAAGTACGAGGATATTCGCTCCCTTGCGCCCTCCAGCGCCGTGGTCGCCTCGTCGGCGAGGGTGTGATTGGCCCTGTGCGCATTGGAGTTGTAGTGCTCGTAATACTCGCTCATGGCGTCAATAACGCACTGCGGCTTCTGAGAGGTCGCAGCGTTGTCGAAGTAGACGAGTCTCTTGCCGTTCGGCAGCGTTCGCGCGAGGATGGGGAAATCAGCACGTATATCCTCGATGTCCAAAGCCATCGCTGTCCCTCGGTCATTTCGAACCGATGGTCCGATATCAAGTAGCGCCCGGGCGTGGATGGCTCATACGGGCAAACCCAATAACTTGGACAGGGCATGTTACCGCGTGAGCAAGGTCCCAGCCTCCTCCGTTCTCGTATCGATGCTGGTGCTCTCGCTGGCCTTCACCGCAGTTGCTCAAACCGTGCCTCCGCCCGAGTGGTCAGACGCCGTCACAGCCGGTGGGTGGTGGGAGGACCAAGTCACCGACATCGCGGTAGACCCCGGCACGGGTGACGTAATCGTCGTTGGCACTTTCCTGTACAATCTCCATCTGGGGCCCTACGTCCTCTCCTCGGTGCCTCATGTCACGATGGGTAACGCGAGTGACATCTTCGTGGCGAAGCTCTCCGGTTCCGAGTGGAAATGGGCTGTCTCCGCGGGAGGGGGGGACCACGACTGGGCCAACTCGATTGCCATCGACTCCAATGGCGACGCGTACGTGGCCGGGGGCTTCATGTCAAACAATAGCTCGTTCGACCAGTTCACACTGGCCAACGCGGATCAGACTCCTAGGACAGGACTGGTTTCCCAGCCCACCTCAGACGGATTCTTGGCGAAGATCAGCAAGGAGGGTAACTGGCAGTGGGTCGAATCATTCTCCGGCCCCGGTTCAGAAGAGGTCTCCGAGGTATCAGTAGGGCCGAACGACAAGGTGGTGGCTGCCGGCACCTTCCATTCATCCAGCATGCATTTCAGAGGGAACAAGTCACTCTCCAACAGCGGAATGAATGGGACCGCGGACATCTTCGTCATCAAGCTCGACGGCAACGGCTCGCACGTCTGGCACACCCAGGTCTTGGGGTCGCATGACGAGGTGGTGCAGGGGATGGCCATCCACGAATACGGGGATGTGATGCTCACCGGCTACTTCCTCGACCAAGCGGCGTACTTCACGCCGTACAAGGCAATCAACTCCAAACCGGGCTACTCAGAGGCCTTCGTCGCCAGACTATCTCCCTCTGGATTATGGTCATGGGTCGCTGTGGCTGGCGGGGAACGAGGTGACGAGGGGGTCGACTTGGATGTGGACTCCAACGGCATGACCTACGTAATCGGTCGATTCGGTTCAGACTCCATCGGATTCCGAGACCCCAGTAACCTCTCTGTGTCCAAACTCGACAACACGGTGCAGGTTGGCTCGACAGACGTCTTCGTAGCCAAGCTGGATGGGGCTGGAAACTGGCTGTGGGTCGTCGGCATAGAGGGCGAAGGCACCGATGATGCTGGTGGCATCACGGTGATTGAGGAGTGCGGCTCCTCAGTAGAGAGTGGTGGAGATGCTGGCTCGTCCTCACAGAGCGGGTGCGTGACCGGTGCGGTCGTGGCAGGTGGCTTCTACTCGTTGAGCTATGTCTTCGGCAATACTATCTTGCAACATTCGGCGGCTACCTCCCATCAAGACATGTACCTTGCTGGAATCTCCGAAAATGGCAGTTGGCAGTGGGCGATATCGGGCGGGATGGCAAAGTGGCCCGAGTACTTCGCGCTGGAGAACCACTACGGGACCATTCACATCGCAGGCTCTTTCGCGGTGGGCAAGGTGACTCTGGGGGAGTACGACATGCACAACTGGGACGAGAACAGCACCTACCAGTGGCCCGACGGCTTCGTCGCCTCCCTTGAGTACCCGCCACCGCCTCCCCCGGCAGGGTGCACGGACTCGCAAGCCATCAACTGGGATCCGCTTGCTCAGGTCGACGACGGTTCTTGCGAGTACGACAACGACGGTGACGGAATCGGCGACAACTCCGATGACGATGACGATGACGATGGTTTCAACGATGTAATCGAGGTTTTCTGCGACACCGACCCCTTGGATTCCGACTCATACCCCTTGGACTCGGACTCGGACGGGATCTGCGACTTCATGGACGACGATAGCGACAACGACGGTCTGCTCGATGGGGAAGAGATAGAGTATGGAACTGATCCGATGAACCCGGACTCGGACGGGGATGGATTCTATGACGGAGACGAAGTTCTGGGAGGACATGACCCGCTGGATGCCGAGGATTATCCCCTGCGCCTGTGCTGCCTCCCTCCCAGTCCCCTTGTGTCGGCATTGCCGGTGATTCTGGTCGGGCTATTGATTGCACTATTCCTCTGGAGGAGGAAGAAGGTAAAATCGACTGAATCGGACGATTAGAGCGGATGTTTATTGTTCAGCACCCCCCTCCGGCCAATCATGGCGGGACCTGCTGGGCAGGATACGGTCGAGCGGCTCGGAAGTCGTGACCTCAATCTGGATGGGGAAATTATCAATCTCGCAATAGTGGGGTCGAGCAGATTCTACGACTTCATGGTCTTCGAGGGAGCGGTCGAGTCATGGGTGGAAGAGAACGGCTACCCGGACATGATTATCGTCGGTGGAGCGAGTGGTGTTGACTACATGGCCGAGCGCTGGGCTGACAACAACTCAGTTCCGCTTGCTGTATTTACTGAGGAGTGGAGTGATCCCAACAGGAGTCTGGTTGACAGAGGTAGGACCGAGGCCGCAAACACCCTAACTGAGAAAATTCTGAGTGGGGCCTCACATATCCTAGCGATGCCGTCCCCAACTAGCAAGTGGACAAGAATAGTGATTGAACAGGCAACCTCCAGAGGCATTCCTACGGATGTTCATGAAGTTGAATGATTGGTGCTCCTGTCGGGATTCGAACCCGAGTCGCCGGGATGAAAACCCGGAATGATGGGCCGTGCTACACCACAGGAGCGACGAGGTTACGACAGCCGTCCCCCCCATAACGATTCGTCACGGAGGGTTGCCCGATCCTGCGGTGGTGATAGTCTGCGATTCGGGCGTGCCGTCTTGGTCGGAATCTATGGTGATGACCGTGACGGTGATGCCTTGGGATGTGCCGCCGACATAGTCAATCTGGAATCCGACCCAAGTGCTGTTGGTGTGGTAAGCATGTCCATGAGAGTTGATGTTCCACTCAAACACGGAGTGCGAGAGGTAGGCCTCCTGCAGAACCTCGATGTTGCCGGAGGAAGAGAGCGAGAGGTTTCTCGCGTGCCAGATGTTGATATTGGCCGCGGTAGTCACGTTGCCGTCAGCGTTGTCATCCCTCTGCCCCATGTAGTGACGGTGGAACACCCTACGGTTGAGGAAGCTGTCATTGTCGGTGTCAGTTGCCTGCCAGGTCCGGCTCAGGTAGTGGTAGGTGTCGGGACTACCGTCTGAGTTGTTGTCCCACGAAGTCAGTTCATTGACCACGATGCGAATTCTATGGGGCTGGTGCAACGAATTGCGCCACACCTCCATCGAGCGAGTCTCCTCGGTCTGGAAGGTCCAGCCATGGGCGTGCTGATCTAGGTAGGAGGTCTCTCGGACCCTCCTGAAGATGTGCTCCTCGAAACCGTCCTCGTTGGAGTCCCACCACGTCAGGGTAGCGGTGTATGACTCACGCTGCTCGAGATGGTGGTCGAAGTCCCAGTCAGTCGCATTGGACATGTGTATGGTTCTCTGCTTCCACTCAAGTGTCCCATCCGCATCGTCGTCGACCATGCGAGTCAGTGCGAATCGGTGGATGTGGTGCTCCACCATCCCCCAGTCCCAATGTTGGTGCCAGCCTCGCATGCGGGCGGTGTAGTCGAGGTCGCCGTCGTGGTCGGTGTCTACCTTGAGTACCCCTGCTCGCCAAGTCCACTGTAGTTCAATGACGCCGTTGGAGTCGTTGTCGAACTGAACGGTGTTCTGCTGAAGCGCGCGGACCACATCGACGTTGCCGTCGGAGTTAGTGTCCCTGACTACGACCGCTCGCAGGTTGTCGCGATGGCGATCGGCGTTGCCGTCCTCTGTGGGGTCCCAGACCCATGAGGTGTGGTCGATTGCCATCCAGCGCTCGGGCGTGCCGTCATCGTTGCCATCGATGCGATGGATGAGTCGGGAGTGCGAAAAGTAGGCGGTCAGGACCAAGCCGATGCCCTGATCGACCATCCTGCGGTCCTGGTTCAGGATGACTCTGCGCTCCAGATTGCCGTCTTGATCGGCATCGGTCCGGGCATGCACGAACAGGTGTATGTTTACGTCCTCGTAGGTACCGTTGTCCCAAGTCCACACGGTTCTGGTCAGGACGTCGTGCCGCTCGGGGATGCCGTCCGAGTTCTGATCGACCAAGTCGAGTCCCCTGAAGCGCGTGAAGAAGAGATCATCCTGACCGTCGCCGTCGCGGTCGTGCGAGCACTGGGTGTTGCGAACCAGTATGATTCGCTCGGGCCCCGGGATGCCGTCCGAGTCGAACCAGAACACGCCTACAGTCCTGTGGCATAGGGTCTCGGCGACCCCGTCGTTGTCCCAGTCCTCCCAGAAGCTGTCGTTCCACCACGTGGCCGTCACCTGCGAGATGGAACGAGAGTAGGTCTGCTCTTGCATCGAGGAGTCGTCAATGTCTCCCCAGGCCTCGTCGAACACTGGGTCGACTATCTCAGTCCTCGCTGTGTTTTCGAATGGAATCGGGGCGAGTTCGTCCTCCGAGGGAGCCTCGTCCTCGTTGACGACGCTGCTCTGAATCATCAGGGGGTCACTCGGGATGGCGTCGGCCTCCTCCTCGTCACCGACCTCGTCACGCACCGAATCCTCGTCGGTGGTAACCCAATCATCCACCTCCTGGTCGTCGTCGTAGTGGCCATCCCCATCAGGGTCGAAGTCGGATTGCCAATCGTACTCCTCATCATCCTGAGCATCGGTGACCTCGTCTACGGTGCCGTCGCCGTCGGGGTCGAGCTCCTGCTCGACCTCGTCATCAAGCTGCTCCTCGGCCTCGCCCTCCAGCTCTTCCTGAAGCTGGGCGGCCTCGAGGTCGTCGGCGACCGATACCACCTCGACGTGGAACACACGCTCGGTGGATATCCCGGTCGGCCCGGTGGCAGTTACTCGGACCACGTACACACCCTCCTCCAAGTACTGGTGAGACTCCTCGGCAAGGGCGGGCTCGGACGTCGAACTGTCACCCCACTCGATGGAGACGGAGACGGGACCCAAAGGGTCCTCTGCTTCGGTTTCGATGCTAAGTTCACCAGCCAGATTGAGGTGGATACGGCCTTGGGGGATGGATTGGTGGATACTGTTAGAGACGGGGCCTGGGCGTCATCGACCCTGATTGATCCCTGCGCGGTGGCCAAGAAGCCCGAAGGGTCGGTTGCCGAGACGTGGACCGAATAGATCCCCGGCTCGCCCCAGATGTGCTGGCCCGACAGGTCTCGGAGGGTGGTTCCATCCGAGAAGTCGACCTCGACGACCAACTCGTCCCCGTCTGGGTCCGACGCTTCGACGGACCAAGCGACCGGGGCGCCCGCTATGCCCTCAGATGGGAGATCGAGGGAGATGATGGGAGCCCTGTTTGGCTCTAGCAGAGTGAATATCACAGCCGCTACCGTTGTAGCGCCCATGGAGTCGGTGAGTTCTACCTCGATGGTGTGAGTGCCCACGGAAAGGAAACCCGCGTCGTAGGTCAGGCTGTTTGAAGTCTGAGAGAGAGCCCCATCGAGACGCCAGTTGGCGATGAAGGGGGCTGTGCCCTCCTCGATGACGGCGTTGGCGATAATCAGGTCGTTGGCCGTGGTCGGGGAGCCTTCGAGGACCACGCTGGCGGAAACCACGGTGGGTTCGGGCTGCTCGATAATCTCGTCAGTGGCACCCAAGCACCCAGAGCTCAACATCAGAGCCACTAGGAACAGACCAGTCTGGATTCGGCGGGTGTTGTTGTCTCGGGTAGTCCTGTACATCGAACTTAGGGCGTCACTTCCCACCTTAAAGGAAAGTGGGTCATCGGATTTGTCAAGGCCTCAGTGAGAGAGGCTCGACGAGCGTCGACCACAGCCTCAGGCCCTCCTCGGTCAGCTCTCGATTAGTCCTCAGGCCCCTCCTTCTGCGAGTAATCAGACCCTGGGACTCTAGCCTCTTGAGGTGGTGTCCCACCAACTGCTGGCTGGTACCGATGGTGGATGCCAGTTCCCTCTGCGTAGGGGGAGTCTCGCCCCCCTCCTGCTCCGCGATTGAACGCAGCACCATCAGAGCCACGTCACTCAGTTGGCTGGCATCTATCGGGCGAGGCAGGCTTGACGTCTCCGCGGCACGGTCGACGGCTGATGTATAGTAGCGCAATAGGCGGCCGTCGCGCCTGCACCACACCTTACCCTCGATCTCCAGGATTCTAAGGTGGTGCACTGCCTGATGGTTGCCCATCTCGAGTGCGCGTATGATGCCAGAGAGGTGGCATCCGGGGTGTGCGGTCAGGAAACCCTCGAGTCGACCCCTCTGGTATGTCCCGGCTAGGGTTCCCGTGCCCTCTGAGACCCTGAGTTGCGAGAAGCGTCCCATCGACCTGACCATCTTCGCCCTAGTCGGCTCATCGCCAGCCGAGACGAGTGCGAGCGATAGTAGGACTATCGCCATGAAAGCAGGGGCCCAGGGCAGTGCAGGGACCGAGATGGGCGTGATTCCTCGTTCCGTCTCCTGACCTGACTCCTCGTTGTCCTGACTGCCTAATCCAGTTGACCAAGCGTCTTCGATGAGCCAGGTCCCTTCCAAGGCACCAGCCAGTGCGACGCCAATCGTGCGACCCTCGACAGGACTGAGGAACAGCCCCGGCTGCGGCTGAGGCTCGTGCAGTAGACCATCGGAGTCCTCCAGCATCCAGACCCCGGGCGTCGTGCGCACCCACGTGGCCTCCTGATCGGCTGCTGCCGCGGGTGCGGAAACGACTAGGACTGCGAACATCAAGAACGCCATGGGAAACACGCGACTGGTCCGCGCTGACGCCCCTAGCATGGTGAGTCGGAGATTCACGTATGGGTTAAGCGTCTTGGGTCGTCGTGTTTGTCAGGATTGATTCTCACTGTGTCCCTCGCCGGCTAGGTCCGACCACCAACCTATCATCGGCACGAACAGCGCCAGACCCACAATCCCGCCGACAAGCCAAACCAGAGGATTCTCCAGCAGACCGAGGAAGTCCTCGCCCCATAGCCCAAGGAGCAATCCCTCCATCCCGAACCTAATCCCTCGGCCGAACAGACCTGCTGCTACGAACAGTCTGAGGTCCATCCTGCCGGCTCCCGCAGCCCAAGCGAGGGCCTTGTAGGGAATCGGGGAGACCGCGGCTAGGAATATGCCCGCAGACCCGTACCTGTCTATCAGGGTATCCAGCCTAGCTACCGTGGCATCGCTGGCGAAGCGCTCCAGTATCGGCCTACCGGCATAGGCGCCAATTCCATATCCGGCCACTGCGCCAATTACACTCGAGACGGTAGCAACAAGGACGATGGTCAGGATATCTAGGGAACTATCCGCACCGAGGACCATCGGGATTACCAATAGGTCGGGAGGTGCTGGCTGAAGGGCCGCTTCTGAGGCCGACACGATGGCGAGTCCCAGTAGGCCGAAGCCCTCTGCCCACTCGATTATCGAGTCGGTGATTCCATTCAACACGCACCTTCGTCCGTCCTTTTCGGGATGAACGTTGCTTCCCGCGGACACCGGCCAGGCTCAGAGGCGACCCCTGAAAGCGGGGCCGACCTACGCCTAGGCATGGCGGCAGGCGAGGTGCTGGACACCGCTGCTCTAATCGCCTGGCCCCTCGAGAGGATGCGTGGCAGTCTGGTAGTCCCTGGCCAGAGGGTCGAATTGACCCGGATTTCACCCGATCGGGAGATCCTTCTCGATGCAGCGGACCTGGAATGGGCATCTCCAGGACCTGATGCGATCGCTCGAGCCAGCGACATCGCAGTCAGCACGGGAGACATGGCTGGACTCTCCCCCGTTGACCTAGAGCTGTTGGCCTTGGCCGTGGAGAGGGCTGCGACACTAGTGACCGATGACTATCGCCTTCAGAACCTGTGCGAGAAGGGTGGTGTGCCTTGGCTGTCGGTGACAATGGAGGGAGTCAGGGCGCTGTGGGCGTGGGAGCTGCGCTGCACCGGATGCGGTGCGGTGTTACCTACTCCCGAATCGCCCAACCCGAGTCGTGAATTGGGCAACTGCGTAGATTGTGGCTCCGAACTAGGACTCAGACGCAAGATGGACTAGTCACTCGCTCTCGCTGGAGGCTTCCTCGCTGACCCCTCCCCTGTCCATGTCTCTCTCGGCTTCGGAGGGGTTCCTGACCTCACTGACTGCCATCTCGTACTCGCCCTTGGCCAATCCGAGGCTGCGGGCCAACTCGGGTATCTTCTTGGCGCCGAAGAACAGCACCGCGATTCCAATCAGAATCGCCATCTCAGTGGTCCCTACTGCCATGCTATCGGCTGTAGGTGAGAGTGTCCTCGTTCAAATGCTTCGGCTCGGTAGTCCCCTAACCACCGGAAACCGGAGGGAGGAATGCCACCTCGGAAGAATCAGCCAGGGGAACCTTCAGGGATGCTCCTATCTGTCCGTCGATTGCCACTCGGAGACCCGAATCGAGGAATTTCGAGAGTTCGAACCTGTCAATCAACTGCTCGGTCGTGGTCCCGAGCTCGAGGGCCACCTCAATCTCGCGCTCGCCCAACCTCTCGGCCATGGGACCGAAGAACAGCATCCTGACCTTCACGGCCCTGCCTGAGCCAGCCATGGTGGTGCGAGCCCAGCCGCTCCCATCAACCCATCTCTCTCGCAGGGACTATACCGCGAGCGCGCCGCGCATGGGCGATGGTAGAGATATCGGCGGTGGTCTTCGACTGCGATGGGGTGCTGACCGACAACGGCTCCTCTTGGCAGAACATACACGACAACTTTGGGACAGAGAACCGCGACACCCTGGAGCGCTTCCTAAATCGCGAGATCAGCGATGATGAGTTCATGGCAGAGGACATACGGCTGTGGACCGCTGTGCAACCACGAATTCATCGCGATGACATCATGCGATGCTACTCAGGAATCACGCTGATGGCTGGGGCGCGCGATGTCGTGCGCGAACTGCAGAGCAGAGGGATATTCGTGGCCATCGTCTCCGCCGGCGTCGACGTCTTCGTCAGCGCCATAGCATCGATGCTCAAGGTGGATGACTGGGTGGCCAACGGCTTCGACTGGGATGAGGAGAGTTGGTTGCGCGGGCCCTCGCCCGCTCTGGTCAACTCGCACGAGAAGGGTGTGTTGGTCGAGAAGCTCTCTCGGATTGAGGGGATCGAGCCTGAGGGCATCGTCTCGGTGGGAGATTCCAGCACCGACCTCTCGATGATGATTCCCGGCTCGCGGTTCATCGGCTTCAACCCAGCCCGGCAGAGGGCAGTGGATGCATTCAGGGATGCGGGAGTCCCAATGGTAGAGGGCAACGACCTGCGAGACATTTGGGTGCATCTGTTCGACGGTGAGGCGTTTCCAGACTCAGGCGAAGGGGATTGAGGCCGTGGCGTGGGTGTGGAGGTTTACCACCGTCAGAATGCATGGCTTGGGCTGGAACCCCAGCATCCTCTGGTAGTCGGTCTGGTCCTGCCAGGTGGAGCTGTGCACCATGGTGGTGCCCTTGTGATTGCCAACGTAGTGCCCGTGCACGTGACCGGTGACGAAGATGTCCGGCACCGTGGAAATGACCATGCGGTCCTCGGGCTCAGGGGACAGAGGGGTCTTACCGCCCCATGATGGGGCTAGGTGCCTGCGTTCCATCATCGCCCTCATCGCCAGTTCCGGCGACGAGTAGGTGACCGAGCGAAGCCCCGCCACGAAGTCGTCGATGCTCTTCCCGTGATACGACAGCACGCGAACGCCATGCAGGCTGAAGTCGCAGGGGTTCCCGACGAACACGGTGTCCGAGTAGTCCTGCTGCACCTCCGGGTCGAGGGCCGGCTGCGGCTCTGCAGGACGGACCGCGTCGTGATTGCCAGGCAGGATCATCACATCGACCCAGTCCGGGAGTCCCTCAAGCAGCCTCGCAAGCTCTCCGTACTGGTTGAACAGGTCCTTGATTGCCAGATGGCGCTCCTGGCCCGGGTAGATTCCGACCCCATCCACTCCATCGCCGCTCAGAACGAAATACTTCACTGTCCGAGCCAAGGGGTCCGTCCTAAACCACTCGATCATCTTCTCCCATTGTGGGGCGAGGAAGGTCTTGCTGCCCACGTGGACGTCGGACAGGAAGGCAGCTGAGACGGCCTCGGACTCGCTGGCTGCGGATTTGGAGTGCCTCCCCAATGGAGCCATGTGGATATCACTCACTACGAAATACGGATCCCTGTTGAGATTGAAGTGACCGTCGACACCGACCACATCGTCGTTCATCAGGCCATCCAGTGATGCGTGGAAGCTAGAGGCCCCCGTGGGTTCCTTCAGCATGCACCTGACCTGCATGGAGTCGTCTTCGATATCGAACCACAGATAACCTCCTTTTGACCACTTATCCACGCTGACCAGCCCTACAAATGTCACTTCGTAGTCCCGACTGGAGTGCCGCTGCCTATTGCGCCACGCCTCCGAGATGCTGATTGGACGGCGCGGCAGGGCCCTTCCGGCAATCATCATCTGACGTATCTGGCTCAGCCTGTCCGAGAAGCACGAACGGATGTCTTGCATCTTGCCCTGCGTGGTCGAGCGTCCCGTGATGTCGAAGTGTATCTCAATCTCTGCGTCGACGTCCTTGGCCTGCATCGGGAAGTCGTCGAGACTGTAATGGTCTAGCCCGTGGCGACGCACAGGTGGTGCGAGCACCTGGGTTCCGACTGGTGCTACGGTCCGACCGATGGCCAAGTGGCTCTCCGGGTCCGGCAGGGTCGCCTGCTCGGACCTCGGCGTGGTAGAGGCTTCGATGGTATCGTCGGTCGGAACCAAGGTCAGGACCTCATCCACGGTCCTCTCGCTCAACATGACCACGTTCGACCTCTGGGCGGCCTCGATGAGGGGCGAGATGTCTGAGAGGCCTTGGATTCTCTCTTGCGCGCCCCTGCCGACCACGAGGAGTCCCGCAGCGGTCAATTGGCGCTGTATCTCAGCCCATTCGCCATCGGCCATCCTCAGCGGGTGGGCCGGGGACGCTCATGATGATATCGCCGGAATTCCCCCGTCGGTGCCATAGGCACCGATTCAGTCGTCCCAGTCTGTTAGTGAGGCGAGGTCCACCTCGGATATCTCTTCTGCCACCGTCTTCTTGCTACTTTGCCAACTCATACTACCCTCCCACTCCTCGTCGGAGGGATCGAACTCGGAGGTATCAACCTCAGAGGTCTCGGCCTGCCTCTCGGATGCTTCGGACTCAGAGGTCTGGCCCCCTTCCACCCTATCGAGGGCCTCGAGCGTGAGTCTGAGGGCGAAGGCTGCGAAGGAACGTTTGTTGTCAAGGCGGTCGTTCTCCCCGTAGTCCATCCTCCTGACTAGGAAGTAATCCTCGGTTACCACTGCCACGTGAACCCGGCCGACTTCCTTGTCTGGCGTGGACCCCCCTGGGCCGGCGATCCCGGTTATGGCGATGGCGACGTCTGAGTCCGACTGGTAGCGCGCTCCTCTAGCCATCTGAACTGCGACTTCGTGCGAGACGGCCCCGGCCTCGCCCTCGTCGAAGGCAGTCTTCTCGACCCCGAGTTCGCGCATCTTCGAGTCGTTGGAGTACACCACCCATCCCTGTTTGAACCACTCGGAGGCACCTGAGATGTCGGTAATCAGCGAAGCCAGCAACCCTCCCGTGCACGACTCGGCTGTAGATACCGTCCAGCCACGCTTACGAAGCCGGCGGGTCACCCGGGATGCCAGTCCCGCAGTCTCTTCGACCACGTTCACCGGCCATGGCCGGCACTCTTGAGAGTTTCACTCGGAGAACTGAGGTTCAAGTTGGTGGGCCCGACCGGAATTGAACCGGTGATCTTCGCTTTGTAAGAGCGACGTCATAACCCCTAGACCACGGGCCCCGAGAGGACGAAGAGGGGTTGTGTTCAAATCCCCTCCGGCACAATGGAGGTCCAGAGGGGGTTACGTGGAAGGCATCCAGGACTTGGTCGAACGGCTCAGGGCCGCAGGGGTGCCGGTCGATGAGGGCGTGGCCGAGGCCATGAGGTCAGTAGACCCGCGGGACTTCACCGACCATGACACCGAGTTGTTCCTGATGGACAGGCCGGTGCCGTTCTTAGTGACTCAAACCGGGGCGGCCAAGACCATCTCAGCCCCGCACATGGTCGCGACCCTACTGCACCACCTCGAGATTAGGGAGGGGCAGCACGTCCTCCTGCTCGGCTCCAAGGGTGGGTACCTCGCCTCGCTTCTCGATTGCATGCTCGGACCGAATGGAGCTGTGACTGTTATCGAACCTCACCCAGAGGTCTTACGGCACACCCGAGATAGGATGGAGGCGCGTGGTTCGATGGGGCTGTTGAGGGCACTGCCGCCCGATTCGCTCGAGGGTTGGGCGGATTTCAGCAGGCGAGTGGACAGAGTGCTAGTCACCGGGGCCATCAGGATGCTGCCGCCCGAGGTGGAGGCGCTGGTCGAGGACGGGGGCTTCGCCCTCGGACCGTTTGGAGGCCCGGTCCATCAGAGGCTGCTCAAGAAGGAACGGCAGGGGGACGCGTGGTTCGACACCGACCTCGGTGGCGTGGTCTTCGGGCCGATGGACCTCTCCGAGGCCGAGAGGTCGCCATTGGACCCGCTTTCCCTCGCCGAGCACCTTGAGGACCTTCTAGACCTGATGGCCGAGCTGATTGAGATCGAGGACGAGTCGCTCGATAGGCTGGAGGGACTCATCATCGCTCTCAGAGAGCTACCTGCCGACCTGCCCATGCTGAGCGAGGACTCCAGCGAGGACGAAATCCTAGAGCACCCAGTGATGGAGCTTCTGATGATGGAGATGGAATGGCTTGGCCCAATGTGGCCTCTGTTCGGCGATTTCATGTCGGTCGAGATATCCAGCCCAGGATCTCCCGATGACGATGACGACGGTATGATTGGGGGTCACGAGGACCTCGTGCCCTAGACGGCTAATCGCCCATTGCCGGTTGCGATAGTCTCGACAGGGGTATCGAGATTGGTGGGAGGTGGTCGGACAGGAGGTGCCTAGACGTCTTGGGGGGGAACAGCTCGCCTGACAGCGCTGCTTGGATGACCTCTTCCTTCTCTAGCGAGTCGTATCCGGAATTCGGCCAGACGGCTAGAGTCACCCTGTCGTCTTCCAGATAGTCGACGAGTACGCACGGCAGGCACAGGAGCTCCATCCTTTCCGCCACCTTGGTCCGGTGGTGACCGTCCAGTATGGTCCCTGTCTTCCCATCGACCAGGAGGGGTTTGGTGTACGCCCTCCATCGTAGCGTCATCTTCTCGAGGTTGTCGACCCTGTGCTCCTCCACCTGCTCGTGGGGAAGCAGGGTCTCCAAGGGTACCAACTCGACCTTCACAAGGAGCCGAAGGGCCGTTGGCCAATATGCCTAACGCCCGAAGCAATCATGGCCGAAATGCCGTCGGCGCAACATGGAAGCCGTTGACGATGGCATCGGAGAGGCCGACAGGCTGGTGCTGGAAGGGCTGCGCTCGGCCGGTGATGCGTGGATTGTCGGCGGATGGGTCAGAGAGGCACTATGGGGCCGTCACAAAACGGATATGGACATAGCCACCACGTTGCAGCCCAGTGAGGTCAAGGAGCTGTTTCCACGCTCGCTGATGGTGGGTGAGAAGTACGGTACGGTGATAGTCAGGCTCGACGAGTCAATCTCAGACAATACGTGGGAGGTCACCACGCTGCGCAGCGAAGGTAGTTATGGCGACGGTAGGAGGCCGGATCAGGTCGAATTTGGGCACAGTATAGAGGACGACTTGGCGCGACGGGACTTCACCATCAATGCGATGGCCATCGACTCGGATGGCGATTTGATAGATCCTTTCGGCGGTATCTCTGACCTCGAAGACGGCGTACTGCGTGCAGTAGGAGTGGCTGGAGAGAGATTAGGCGAGGACGGTCTTCGGATAATGAGGGCATACAGATTCCTAGATTCCGCTGATGGCATGCGAAGCATGGAAGGGTCGTTGAGGTCCGCTGTGAAGGATAATCTCGAGATGCTGGATGTAGTCTCACGAGAGAGAATCGGGGTCGAGATGATGAGAATCCTCGGCGGGTGGAATCCGGGAGAGGTGGTCTCGCAGATGCTCGAAGACGGCGTCATGGGGCGGGTCATGCCAGAAATCGCATGCACCGCCGTGCCGTCGTTCTGCGAGGATTCGATGGTCAATCTCGCTCTGCTCTGCAGCGATGAAACCTCCGAGGGCGACGAGATGGTGGCCAAGCTTCGAAGCGCCTTGGTCCTGGCCAAGCAGCAACTGCGACAGATGGCCTTCCTGCACGACGCCAGGGACGTTTCTCTGAGTACCGAGGTTGGAGGGCTTCGCCGCTTCCGAGCGGCCCTCCCTGCGGAATGGAGAAGTGCTTTCACTGCCTATTCGCAGGGACTGGGTAGGGACACCGAGGAGTTCTCCAATGCCCTAGAGGCACTGAGTCCCCTAATCGCAGGCAACGCACCCTTGGTGGACGGGATTGCACTGGTCGAAGCAACCGGATTGGAGCCTGGGCCGAGGATGGGGCGTCTGAAGGGGCTGCTGCACCGGATTCAGGTGGAGCGCGACCTCTCGACCTCTGGCGAGGTGCTGTCGGTACTCGACGAGCTGGACTGGAGGGACTCGGACTACGAGGGCTGGCCAGCACTGGGTTGGCCCTAGGGCAGCTCGTTCAGCATCTCGATGTACTCTTCCTGATCTAGGTACTGGTCCTCATCGAACTCGTGCGGCTGCACAATCACGCACCAGCCGTCTCCGTAGGCATCGTCGTTGAGCAAATCGGGGTTGTCCTCGACCTCCCCATTCAACTCCGAAATCTTGCAGGGGAACGGGGAGTTAATCAGCAGGGTCTCAATCTCTCCCTCGAAACTGGTGGTCAATGTAATCAGCAGATCCTCAGCCCCGACCTCGTCGCCGCTACCCATGATTCTGATGGCGTCATCGTCACCGGAATCGGACTCGGCCTTGAACTCGCTGTCATCCTCGGGGCGGGTGAGCACCACTCTCACGATTTCACCGTACTCGGCACGGACGAACTCGCTGATTCCAATCTTCACAGATTCCGCCTTGTCGTCCAAGGCCTGGAGCCACAAATGCTCGAGAGTGTACTTGCGATCATGAGCTATGCTGAACTCCGAGTAGTCGCCGTTTGCCATGTTATACCGAACCGCGCGCTCAGATGTTCAATTTGAACTATTCGATTTAGACACCTTGCCGATGGCCACGATGGATTAACAAAGAAACCCGCCTCGGTCGCACGGGGAGAGCCGTGGATTTCAGTGAGACCGAGGAACAGGGGATGATTCGCGAAATGGTACGGGATTTCGCCGAGAGCGTGCTCGCTCCGACCTGCTTGGAGCGTGACAGGGCGCAGCAGGCCCCCCTCGATGAATGGGCGGCGTTCTGCGAGCAGTCCGGACTGCAGGGCATCACGATTCCCGAAAATTATGGGGGCAGTCCCGTCGACGACGTCTCCGAGGCCATAATCGTCGAGGAGCTCGCCCGCGTCGACCCCTCGTTCTCGGTGATGTATTGCGTCCACGTCGGACTGTGCTCGAAGACAATAGCACTGAACGGCAACGACCAGCAGAAGCAAGAGTACCTATCGAGACTAGCCGGGAACGAGATCGGCGCGTATTCGCTGTCGGAGGCAGGTGCGGGCACTGACGCTGCCGCACTCGGTTGCAAGGCAAAACTGAGTGAAGATGGCAGCCACTACGTCCTCAACGGCGAGAAGATGTGGGTGACCAACGGTGCGAGTGCCGATATCTACGTGCTTTTTGCCAAGGATGTGGACCATCCGGAGTACGGCCAGAAGAAGCACGGTGGGACCACCGCGTTCATCGTCGAGAGGGGTTTCGAGGGGTTCTCCGTCGGTAAGAAGGAGGATAAACTTGGAATACGCTCGAGCGATACCTGCTCTCTGTTGCTTGAAGACTGCAAGGTCCCTGCGGAGAACGTTTTGGGGGGATCCGGTGAGGGCTTTCCGATAGCCATGAACGCACTGGACAACTCAAGGATAGGTATCGCCGCTCAGGCCCTAGGCATCTCCCAAGGGGCATACGAGTCGGCGCTGAACTACGCGCACGAGCGAATCGCCTTTGGGAAGCCAATCGCGCACCACCAGAGCATTGGCAACTACCTCGCCGACATGGCCACCCGGACGGAAGCTGCGAGGATGATGGTCTACAAGGCGGCCTGGGCCAAACAGAGGCACTACGAGGATGGAGCGCCCAGACACACCAAGGAGGCGAGTATGGCCAAGTTGTTCGCCGGCGATACCGCGATGTGGGTGTCCGAGAGGGCGGTTCAGGTCCTAGGAGGATACGGCTACACCACCGACTTCCCCGTCGAGCGCTTCTTCCGCGATGCCAAGATAACGCAGATTTACGAAGGCACCCAAGAGGTGCAGAGAATCGTCATCAACCGCTCGATATCGCCAGAGTAGTGGTCGTATGGCAGCATTCCCTATCGAGGAAGTGCGCTCGAGGTTTCCTGGACTGCTTCGCGAGGTCAATGGGCATCAGGCCATATTCTTCGACGGTCCGGGAGGAAGTCAGTCACCCGAGACGGTGGGAGATGCGGTCAAGCACTACCTGATGCACCAGAATGCGAACATTGGGATGTCATTCGCGACCTCGGTCGAGACGGACGCCCTAATCGAGGACACTATGAGGGCCTGCGCCGACTTCGTCGGTTGTGATGACCACAGGGAGATAGTGTTCGGGCAGAACATGACCAGTCTGACGATACAGTTGGCGAGTGCCCTCAGTCGAACTTGGGGCCCTGGCGACGAGGTCGTTGTGACGCGCCTCGATCACGATGCCAACGTCCGTCCGTGGGTACTTGCCGCAGAGTGGTCGGGGGCAACCGTGAGGCGCGTGGACATCAACCCCGATGACTGTACCCACGATGCCGAGTCCCTAGATGAATCGATTAACGAGAACACGGTACTGGTGGCAGTGGGGGCGGCATCGAACCTGTCTGGCACAATCAACGACGTGGCCGACATAAGCAGGAAGGCACACGAGGTCGGTGCGGAGGTGTTCGTGGATGCCGTCCACTATGCCCCGCACTTGCTCGTGGACGTCAAGCAGACCGGGTGCGACTATCTGGCCTGCTCCTCGTACAAATTCTTCGGGACCCATCAGGGCATACTGTGGGGGCGGGCCGGGAGGTTGGCCGATTTGCCCGTGGCCAAGTTGCGCGTCTCGACCGAGGACATACCATTCCGATGGATGACGGGCACCCAGAGCCACGAGTCCATAGCGGGCACTCTGGCTGCGATAGAGCATCTGGCATGGGTTGGCAGAGCGGTGTCCAGCGAGGACTTGGGGCGTCGGGAGGCGTTGCGATCAGCCTTCTCAGCGATTGAACACTACGAACGCGACCTGTGCTGGCGAATAATCGAGGGGCTGCAGTCAATCGCAGGAATCAGGATATGGGGGATAACAGACCCCTCTCGCTCCTCGGAGAGGGCTCCGACGGTGTCTTTCACCCACGATTCTATGAGCGCTCGGCAGATTGCCGATGCCCTGGCCGAGCGAGGCATATTCGTCTGGGCCGGGAACTTCTACGCCCTAGAGCTCAGCGAGGCGCTCGGACTGGAGCCTGAGGGTGTGCTCCGAGTGGGTGTATTGCACTACAACACCATGGAAGAGGTCGACAGGTTCCTCAGCGAGCTCTCTGGGATTCTGCCAGATTAAACTACTCGACCCAGCGATACTCGCGCTGGCCCTCGAGATTACCCTCAGCGCCGATGCTGACGAGAGCAAACTCATCGCTGGGCTTGACCACCGAGCGCTTGCGAGAGCCCTTGTGCAAGGCCTCGTAGACGGTCTTGTTGATTGGATGGCGGCCGGACAGGCGTTCAAACAGGTGGAATCTCGAGGCAATCTCTCGCCACTCGGGCTGGACGACTCCCTCGAAGACCTTGGCCTTGGCTCCCGAGCCGTAGCCGCAGAGTCCGACCATCTCGCCTGACATGTCGATGTTCTCGATGTAGTCGGACTCCATCGCAGACATCAGCGCGAGGAAGATAGAGCCAGTGTACTGATTACCAATCAGACTCGACGCACGGGTGGTCCTCTCGATTCTCTCGTCGACGAACTTCTGGAATGCGTCAGTCTTGGATATCAGTCTACGATAGCCGTCGTTGGCTCGCTCGAACTCCTCGATGCCCTCAGGAGTGTCCGGAAAGTCCCCGGGCATTGGCTCGAGGCCAATCTGCTCGACTATCTCGGCCCACATCGGTAGGTGCCTCCGGTCATGGCGGAAGACGTCTGGGAACATCCTCTTGCCTTGGAACGCATACGGCAGGTGGACGATGATTCGGCTCCACTGGTTGGTCAGGATCTCGTCGTTGTCAGGGTCGTATCGGCCTTCCCGAATCGCCTTCTCGCGGAAGTTGATGAACGCCTGCTTGACGGACTCTGAGTAGCACCGGTTGGAGAACTGGCCGTCGAAAACAGGGGTGTCCTTGTGGATCTGCAGCATGGGGCTCTCGAACATGACGTCGTCCTTCTTCGAGGAGCGTGGCAGGTGCTTGAGAATGCGCTCTGCGAGCCCCTCCTTGACCTTCTCGCCGCTCTCACGAGCGAGGTCTAGGACGTTCTCCACGATTGTCCTGGTGTCGACCTCGCGCCGTGGCTTGAAGAAATCGTGGACGGGCATAGTCGAGACGCCCCATATATCGGGTATCTCGAGCAATCTGGGGTTGTGGCGAATCAGAATTGCCCCGCCGCCTGCGCCCTGTGTGTACTCGCCGGACGAGCCTATGTCGTACTTGGCGTTGTCAGCGAACACGACTATTCCCATTCTGTCCTTCTCCTCGCCACCCCGAGCGACCCAGTCGAGTGTGTTGTGCATGGCATCGACGGCACCTATGCAGGCGAAGGTCAGATCCACCACGTCGCAATTGCGGAAGCAATCCTTGCCGTGAATGGGTGAATAACGCTGCTCGAGCATGTCCATGATGTACGTCGCGGTCGGTTTGGAGCCATCTAGGGCGGATTCGGTCCCGAGGTATATCCTACCGACCGAGGAAGGGTCGATTCCGTTGCGGTCGAGCAATCTTCGGACCGCGTTCGCGCCCATCGTCGCGGTGTCCTCGTGAACGTCGGGAATCGCCATCGCAGCCAGTCCGAGGCCGCGATTCAGTTTGCCGAAATCGGCCCCCCTGAGCTTGGCGAAGTCCTCCATGTCGAAGTACAGGCGGGGGAAGTGAATCGCGATGTCGTCGATGCCGACCGATGTCATAGTGCTCGCTCTCAGGCCCGCGCGGACGAGCGTGGGTTATGAGTCCTCGCACTGCGTAACAGGTGCGAAAACGGTTAGCAAACGCACTATTGCGAGCCCGTTAGGCGGTTTATCGCCTCAAGTAGCTCCGGTTTCTGCGAGAAGTGCTGTGAAACCGGGTCGAGGATCTCCGCGAGCCCGTCCGCCACCGCCATCTTGGCGTCCAGGGGATGGATTGAGCCATCTGAGACGGCGTCGACGAAGTCCTGTAGGCCATCCCAGGTGGAGGGTTCGCCGTACTTGGGATCTGGAGATACCGTGATTGAGCCGAGCTTCGGCAGGACGATGAATTGGGCAATCTCGAAAATCGGGGACGAGGGGTTGCCGACCTCGAGGAACGCGCCCTTCAGTTTGGTCCTCAGTGAGTCGTGGTCGTCATCGAGAAGGATGGAGTTGCCCGGGTCGGACTTGGACATCTTGTGGTCGAACGAGTCCATCCTCCCACCGGTCCCCTTCAGCCCGGACATCATCGGGGTGTGGATACAGGTGGCCTTGGTCCAGTCGTACCTGTCCGCCACCTCGCGCATGTACATGTGCGCCTTGCGCTGGTCCATCCCACCGAATGCAATGTCGACCTTTAGCTCGAAGATGTCAGCAGCCTGCAGAGCCGGGTAGTAGAACGCCGCGAGGTCGTGGTCTGAGGAGTCCTCGTCGCGGCCCATGATGCTGAACGTCCTGCGGACCCTAGAGAGACTCATGTTCTTCGAGCACCTCAGCACCCTCTCCCAGTACTTCCCGGAGTCCATCAACTCTGATGCGCTGAGGAATCTCAGTTGGCCTGCCTCCTCTCCCTCAGGAGGATTACCTAGGAGGGCCCTGAATGTCTCAGTCAGGTACTCCCCCGCAATCGCTATCTTGGCCATGTCCCGATCGAACTTGTCGTTGACCCAAGCATGCCAGTCGGCGAGCAGGATAATCACGTTCACGCCCTCGTCGAGCATGTCGCGGATGGCGTCTGCCAGCAGCATGTACGCCACGTGGGCCTTGCCGCTGGGCTCGAGCCCGATGTAAGCGACCAGCTGGTCGTCACCCGAGTGCGACGGGTCTCCGGAAATCACCGAGGCGACGTGTTCTACGCCCACGACCTCGGCGCAACCGGAGAACATACGGGAGATACGCGAGCGCCCCTCCTCGTCGAGCGACGAGAGGGGGTCCTTGTCGCTCATCCAATCTCACTCCAGCAGTTTGCCCAGTTTCTCAGCGCGCCCGGCGGCCTTCGTATTGTCGCCCTGTTCCAGTGCGCTCTCGATTTCCTCAATCATAGACTCTGCCTGCGCCGTGACCTCTGAGGAGGTGTTTTTCGAAGTGACATGAAGTGCCGTGAAAGCAGAGATTGCGGACTTCGCCTTGCTGGCTTTCTTCGCCCATTCCTTCGCCTTATCGCCCCTCTGCTTGGAGTTGTAGCCGGTTGCCGCGTCGAGGAAGGAGGTCCACTTCCTGCGTGCTTCCATCGCGGATCTCATAGCCTCCTCATCATCGAAATCAGGGGGGACGTTGGTCACGTCCACCACCAGTGCTCCATGCTCGTTGTACTCGGCCGATATCGAAGTCATGATGTCGTGCGACCCGGTGAACGAATTGTTCCCCGCGTCCTCCACCGCGTCGAAGTAATCCCGGGCCAGCACCGCCAGTCCTCCTTGCGAAGTAACCTGCTTGACCAAGCCGCGCTTTACATCGAATCTCTCCATGGCCGAGCGCTGGCTGGGCCCTTCTTGAATGCTGTTGCCCCGCAGGCCCCACCGGGGCTCGGTCGAACGGGCTAAACCGGCATCGCCCGTCGGCCGAGCATGCAGCGAGCCAGTAGAAGCACGCTAGCAGCGCTGTTCGCATTGATGATGCTAGCACCTGTTGCAAGCGCTGGATCGGCAGTGGGGCTGTACGAAAAAATCAGCCTGTCCGATCATGATCTGGGGCTGACCGGGGCCTCTGTGGATCCTCTCGGGGAGTGGGCGATAGTGTTCGGGGCCGAATCTTATCTCGAGCTGGTTAGCACCTCTGACCCCGAAGACAGGGTGGAGCTGGTCTGGAACGGCGAGGAGGACCTTGCATACGGGGACTTCCACCCAGGGGGCCAGACCGCGCTAATCGTGGGCAGCGAGGGGCAGGTGCTCAGGTACGCCCGCAGCGACCACTCGGTGACAGACGCGGGAGGTGATCTAGAGTTCGGCCAGATTAGCCTTACCTCAGTGGCATGGAACTCAGGGGGCTCGTGGGCGTATGTAGGGGGAACGGAGGTTGGCTATGGAGGATGAGGGCCGCCGCTGACGGTGGTGCCGAGGTGCATCCCATCCAGGGCCGGGGCAGCAGTGACGTCACTGGGATGGATTGCCATCCCTCGGTCATGGCCTGTGTGGTCACCAGCCTAGTCGATGGCATCGGAGTCATCGATAGGGACCACAACCTGCAAATGGCTGGGCGGCGTCGGGCATCCGTGGTCCGACGTTGTCTGCCCGACCACCGAGTCAGCGATTTGCGTAGCGGTCTCGCATGACAGGACCATCGCCACGGTGACACTGGACGCAGAACTCGCTGCGACGTCCGAGGTCAGCCTAGTGCAAGTCACAGGGACCGAGGGATACTTCACCGGAATCTCCCGGCAGAGCGGTGACCGCTCCCTGATAAAGGTGGCACCATTCAGTCTGATAGAGCACGACCTGAGCCTCAACTCGTCCTACCCATGGTTGGAGAACTCGGACGTGGTGGAATATGACGCAGGGGTCTCGAACAGCCGGATAGTTGCGACCTGGGGGACTGACAGGGACAGCGGCTGGATCCTGACTGACAGGGGAGAGATGGTGCACTACCACCCTCCACTCTCCAACTCGCTGGGGGGGGGGTTGGAGGTATGGGTCCTGATTGCCATCCCAGCCGTGACCATACTGGTGATACTCAGCTTCGCCCTGGGGCCCCTCCCCGGGGCTCAGCAGCGGTTCACCCTAAGGTTCGGCACCGCGGAAGAGAAGCGTGCGGCACGCCGTGAGGCCCGTAGAAGGAAGGGGAGATAGCCGAGCAACGTTCATTTGCGCCGCACCGTCGCGCAGTGACGGGGAAGATGGCGTACGAGGCTCTGGACTTCTACGATATCGATTCGCTTCTGAGCGATGAGGAACGTATGGTTCGCGACATGGTTCGCGACTGGGTCGACGAGAAGGTCCTCCCAAATATTGAGGAAGCGTGTCGGGACGGCGTTTTCCCCGACGAGTGGCGAGTCGACCTCGGGGAAATGGGAATTCTCGGGGCGCCTCTGAATGGGTACGGCTGCCCCGGGCTCTCTTACATCGCCTACGGGCTAATCTGCCAGGAGCTGGAGCGGGGTGACAGCGGCGTGCGCTCCTTCGCAAGCGTTCAGGGCTCGTTGGCGATGTACCCGATATGGGACTTCGGAAGCGAGGAGC